>JBKDSV010000189.1:0-8314 GCA_046340795.1 Cyanobacteriota bacterium
CGGTTTCCAGCACCACGGTGAACTTGTCGGCAGCACCCCAGTTCTCAGGCGCCTTCTGGGTCGCTGGCACCACCTCCCCTTGCAACCGCCAGGCCTTCCGCCATTTGTAGAGGGTGATCACATGGATGCCCAGCTCCTGGGTGATATCTGTCACGCTCTGGCGGTGAGGCGGGCTCATCCGACGACGGACGTCAGCCTTGACGGCCTCGCTGTAAGGACGCATCGATCAACTCCATGAGCCCCCTGGTGAATGAAAAATGGACGGGTGGGAGAGGCGTCAACTTTCCTGGCAGAGGGGGCTCACCGAAGCAGCGTGGAGACAAGGCAGCTAGCTTATGCTGAACTCTTGCAATCTGCCGCGAAGCGGCTTAGTTCAACGCCCAAGATCAGAAGCGGGGAGAAACTTTGGAAGAGGTAGCAATATCCGCACCCGTCTTCTGAATCCTGATGTTAGGCAGCTACTAGATCTCAAGATGAAGAGAACTCACAATACACCCTGTTCCTTGGCAAGATCTATTATTCTTTGAAGTAACTGATCACAATCAGTTGAAGGATTTGGCTCGCCTGTTGAGATGGCATCCTTTCTTGCAAGGTTTGCATTCTTCATGGCAATGTCAAACCTTCCATTTTTTTGCAGCTCGATAAAGCAATCTGAAAGCCCTTTAGTGTATTCAGGCCAACTTTGCCTTACCATCTTGAGCATCACATCACCTGGGGAGGATCCCCCTGCTGCATGAACAGGTGCTCGTGTGAAATGAAAATGAAGAAAGATCCAATATTCAAAACATGGATATGAACTGATCGAATGAAAGCGCTTACTCGGATGAGCGCGACAAGCAGAAACCGCATCATCAAAGGTAGGATGCGAGTCCCTGTCGATTACGCAATAAACTTCATCAAAACTTGGATCTTCGCTAAATCGGTCTCGTGCATATCGAAAGACCGTAATCGGGGCTGAGTCGCACTCTTTACCTGCGATCTCAACGCTTGCTGTATTTATTCGATAATATCGGCAAGCATCATGCAGATAATTTGGCTCAGTCTTGCTTCCTTCGCAGACAATAAGAATCTTTTTAAACTCATTTCTTTGCGGCTTGGGCCGCCTTATTGAAATGTTTTTACGGGGCATTTTGCAACTCCTTCTTCGATTACGCTCGTCCAATGACTGGAGTTGCACCATATCGACCTTGTAAGTATCGGTCCTCAAATGCATCCTCTTCCCTCCCCTTAAAGTCTTGAAGGGAGTACAAGGAACTTGCTCTATTCAAATTAGTCGAAACAAAGTATACTTGGTCTCTCCGAAGAAGCTTTGATCGCAAAATAGTAATGTCGTGTGTAGTAAAGATTAACTGAGCTCTCGAGTTGTCCTCCGACAACTTGCGTACCAACTCCCAAACCGCCAAAGGGTGGAGACTCGAGTCCAGTTCATCAACCACCAACACGTAGTCGTTCTTTGATACTTCTAGCCACTTTGCGGCGAATGCAAATAGATTTATAGTTCCATCTGATTCATCTGATAGTGAAAACTCTATCCGGTTCCCTTCATGATCCTCATGTAAGAATCTTGGTTCGCGTAGTTTAAGCGTCTCATCTACTCCATACAGTTCGGACAAGCGATCCTTAAACTCTTCGTTAAAAATGGAGAGAACCTCTTCGGGTACCATGCTCTTCTCCTCGATTAAAATGTCCGAGACTGGTATGTCGAATCTCTTTAGGAAGTCAATAACTTGTAGCTTTCTGGCTTCGTTCTCGCAGTATTGTGTGCTAAAGCTTGCCTCAAGATTTGCTCTTTCAACACGAGGTTCAACTCGCAGTCTCCTGGCAAACCATTCGAACGGAATCTTTAGCTGCTTATACTCATCGCTGCTCGCCTGAACAACTCTTGACAGATAAAGCGTCTTTGGACCAGTTTGCCCTGCCCAGTCCTTTCTCAGCCGCCCACCCTCCAGGGATCTCCCGAAAGTATAAGTTTCCTGACCTTCTTGTTCGTTGAACTGCCGATTGTATAGTTCGGTTGAACGACTTGTGTAGTACGCCAATAGCCATTCTGAGGTAATACGCTGCGTGTTTACAGTAAATCCAAATTGAAAGCGGATATCTTGCTCAATGAACTCAATTTCGAATCTTGAATCCTGCTTTGCACTTGAGCTATTCAGCCGAAATGGCTGTACACTGATCTTCCCTTTGGGATCTGCACTTGATGAACTCAGTACCATGCTTTCAACAAACCGAAGAGCCTTTACAAAGTTGCTCTTTCCTGAAGCATTGGCACCAAAGATTGCAGCACATTTGAGGAGATCTGGAACCTTTAGATCCTTGTTGGGAGGGGCGAATGTATTTGACTGCTTCAGCCGCTTGAGTCTACTGGCGGCAACCATTGAAAAAGTTTGTGCTTCTCGAAAGGAGCGAAAATTCTCAATGGTGAATTGAATGAGCATCTAAACGGCCTGGGCTGCGGAATTTCCACCCATTCTGGCATGAGACGGCAGTATGCCGCTCTATTGAGTCAGTTGATTTCGAAAAGTGCTGTTTGCTGGACCCGTGACTGCCTAACGCTCCAGATCAGCGGCGGGAATCAGCCCAAAGTATTCATCAGGCATCTTTGGTCCCGGCCGCTGAATCTTGATGTTAGCTGTCCAATCGACCCCATCTCAAATAGAACGCAAAAAACGGGTCAGTTACATATAAAAGCTTCTCTTCTTCGTCAAAGTCGATTACAGGTGTAGAACTCTGATCAGTTGCAGCTATGTCGGACATGTGTTTCAGCACTCGCGCAACCTCTTGGAGTTGCGGTGGTGCCTGGGCTGATACCTCGCGAATTGCAGCTCGCATCTCTTCGTATTCGATCGTTACTAGGCTCGGCTTGAGGAAGGCTAAGCCATGGAGAACAAGCCTATAAATGTCCACTTCACTACCATTCTTGAGCTGGCGTGGAATTCGGTCCGAACGTTGCCTTGGCCCTCGAGCGAGCTTCTCAAAAATCGGGCGGCCAATCGTCTCTGCAGTTTCGACGAAAACGCTAGTGGTTCCTTCTGGATCAGTATCCGCGATCTCGCCGTTAAAGGTCGTCGTAATCCCACGAACACGGCAGATCTCACGACAGAACTCCTGCATGAGATGAGGGCTACCTATTGAATTCGTGGCGAGCTCGTCAGTAAGACTATCTGATAGCGTGCTGTCCAATAATGAAAAGCCCCTAGATGGAATGTAGGCAAGCTCGCTTGCCGACCATGAAGGAATCTCAACGGGAAGGATGCGGCCCGTCATCTCGCGTTCGACTTTGAGAGCGTCGTATCTACGGTGGGGTATTGCGATTAGTACTACTGGTAGGCCGTCGAAGATAAGAGGTTTAAGAGCTCTAACGATTCCACCTTGTAGGTCACGCGGAAGATAGTGGAAGTCATCAATGATCAGGGGCTTGTGCGCCGCCGCTAGCCCCTTTAGAGCGATCACTCGTGACGATACAGATCGTGTTTTGCTAGAGGAGGTCGTACGCTCTGTAGATACACTGCCGCCAACTTCTGCCTCACCCTTTGCAACAAGAAAGTTTGCTCCGGCTGTTCCCTTGGCAGCGATCTCAGCTCCAACCACGTTTTCTCGACCTGATTCCGTTTCTTGAAAGAGTGCAAGCTGGTCAATGACCGTTGTCCAAAAGTCATTTTCTTCTCCGACCGCACCGCCATCTACCCAAATTGAGTCTTCACGAGGCAAGATGCTACGTACCAACACGGTCTTGCCGGACTTTGTGTGGCCAGTAACGATTACAAGCTTGCACAAATTATCCCTCACCTGCCTCACTCGTTGTTCGAGCTGTAACTCAAGGCGGGGATTGTATGTGTGGCGTGGAAATCCGCCCGGTACGAACACATCTGTAAAGCGGTATTCGGCCATGCCCCTCAATCTACCTTGGAAATCTGCTGGTGGCATCGTAGCGGTTTGTTCGGGATGCGGCACTGGGCCTTGATGAGTACTGAGGTACAGCTAACGCTGCCCTTGAGTGGCAGGCAGGGAGCTTGGGGTGGCGAAGCAAAGAGTGGTCGGTGGCCTGTCCATCTCGAAGGGCTTGTTGGGTGGCTTGGCTTAAAGTCTGTCGCCATATTCCTTAATTGCCACAGCAATCGCAGCATCCATCCATTGCTCAAAGGGCTCAGCAAGAGATGAGATCGATGACTTGTGCGTAAAGATGAACGGATCAAGAGAACAAACGAAGAATTCCTGCTTAGCAACTTCGGTTCCACTCTCATTGTCTAGTGTTTCAAGCCTAGCAAATGCCGTCACCTCCATCACACCTGAAAGCTGATGGCCTACATGATGAAAAGAGGTCACGAAGACAAGGCTTTCAGTATCTAGCGTGATTTTGCTATTGATAAAAAAGTGATCTTCTTCATAGTTTGCCCACTTCCCGGACTCTGTAGCAGTCTTGATCACTTCTGACTTAAACCAATGCTTATTGCCATAATCGGAGCCGCCGACTTGTACATAATAACGGGGGTTTCCCAGCGAGCGCAAAAGCTCAGCGAAATCACGAAAGACTTTGTCTGCGACATCTTTGGCATTGGCGCGAAGATCGCGCGCAATGTTGTTTACCTGTAGGAGCTCTTCGCGCTTTAAAGACTGCCGTCTAGCAAACTTAGCCTGAAGATTAGACAGAACGGCAGAGCTCAGAACATCCTCCTCTCTTATCTTCGCCTCGACTTCAATGCTAAGAGCAGAGAGAATGGCATCCTGCTCTAGTCTGCCAAACATCTGGGCTAAAGGCTTTAGGCTTCCCCGGTCAGCTTCTTGTAAGGCATTAAAATAAGTCGTCCTCATGGTGCGATCAATTACTAAAGGAAAAAGATCTGCCTTTAGTAATACCATTGTTGTTAGCGCTCTTCCAACTCTTCCATTCCCGTCTTGATAAGGATGGATTTGCGTGAACCTATGATGCAGCCATGCAGCGACAAGAATGGGATCGTGTTGACTATATGACTCAAGAAGGCTGAGAAGTCTCTCCATCTCAGGTCGGACTTGGTCTGGTGGACAGTATTCATGGAGTGTGCCATCAGTTTGGAGAGGATTATTTGGAAACTCTTTGAATGCCCCTTTTTTCAGTGGGATCTCTCTTCGGTTGCCAAACTGATCAACCGCGGTTGCCGTGTGAATGTGTCGCATCAAAATGGCGTGAAGCTCGTTAACAAATCCAACGGAGATTGGACGGCTTCCTGCAATACAGTCAATGATGAGTTGTGTGGCACTGTCCTGGTCCCTCAGAATATCGATCAGCTTCCCTGGCTCAATATCCGTACTTGAATGGGCAACCAAATCCTCAATAAAGCCCTGTTCAACCAACGATTCTGTGGTCCCCCGATCGACTTCATACACGCGTTCAAGGATCCCTGTCTCTACACTTAGTCTTCGGGACAAGCGTTCGGTAAATCTATTTAGTCCCTCAGGATTCTGCTCTCTTAGTCTGGTTTGTACTTGGTGCCATGAATCATACAGAGCCTGTACACCAGACAAGTTGATGTCTAGATCGTCATCTGAAAGCGGGGATAAGGGCGACCAGTTGTGTTCAGGCATCTACGTGTCTGCTAGACGTTCTAACCATCATATCAAAGTCACACGAGCCCACCCAACGTTCGAGTTAACCCTGACCGCGGAGGCAGGCGCTGTAAGCCCGGTGACTGAGGATGCTACGACTGGCAGGCACCGGGCTTACAGCGCCTGCCGTAGCGGGTCAGGGTTGAACGAGGGGTTAGGCGTCACTGCGTGGCCTTCGCTCACTGCGGAACGTAAGTGGCGAGGAAGCCGTAGAACTGCTCGTTCAGCTCGATGCAGCACTGACTGAACTCGTCTGCCGCATTCTCAAGGTCGGCTATCTCGAGGACCTTGCTTGAGCTGAGACGAGACTCGCCGTTCGGGCCGGTGCAAGGCTTGCCGTGAAGGATTTGGTTCCTAGTCTCAACGAGGACTGCGAACTTGGCTGCGGATGCCTTCAGGGCTTCGCGACCCTTCGACGGCGGCATGTTACGGGCGAGATCCAAGAAGCGCTTCGCAATCCTCCCGGCGGTGAGCTCTTCTGAAACGATGGTGCTCACACTGCCTGGACGGATCTTCTCGCAGCACCACACAACCTGCCATTCGCAAAGGGCGAAGCAGTATGTCGCTTGCCCAACTGCGTGAAGGTAGTCCGGCTTGACGGCTTGGCGCAGGCGAGCGTTCTTCATATTCCGGTGTCGCGCGGTAGTGGGCTGGTGACGCCTAACGCTCAAGATCAGCGGCGGGTAGAGCTTGCAGTGCAGAAGACAGTGACCTTAGGCTCCCGTCTTCTGCATCTTGATGTTGGGAATGCCCCTAACATAGCTCAATCTTTAAAGTCTTCCCCACTGCTGATGCTGCTCTGCCAAGGGTGGAAAGAGTAACTGACCGATTAGAAGGATCAAGCAGGCGATCAACAACTGGTCTACTTGTATGCATACGGTGAGCCAGTTCTGTTTTAGTGATATTTGACTTCTTCATTTCCTTGGCTATCTGAAAGGCAATAATTCTTTTGGCTGCGACCGCTTCAGCATCCTCGATGAATCCCTCGTTACGAAGAAAATCATCAAAATCACTTCCAAGGCACTCCTTCTCAATCATTGGGCACCTCTTAGCCTAGAGCGTCGATCTCGTGCAACCTGAAGATCAGCAGATGGGGTCTTCGCGGTTTTTTTGATAAAGCCATGCAGCAAAACCATCACATCATCCTCCACGGTAAAAATAACCCGTGCAATGCCTCTTTCAATAGCCGATCGCACCTCCCACAAGCCGGGTTCAAGCTTGCGAATCAAAGGCATTCCAATAGGCCAGCCGTATTGAGCGGTCTTAATGTCGCACCCAATAGCCCTGCGATCGCCTCGGCTCAGATCAAGCAACCAATCTCTCACTGGCTCCCTCCCTCCTTGAGAACGGAAAAAGACAACTCGAAGGACAGGGTGAGTTCCCATGCCGCAAGCCGCCCAGCCAATCTACTGTACCATAAATGATGCGGCCGTGGCAGTTCTGTGCCCCTTGGCCCGGATCTCAGGTCATCCCAACGTTTGAATTCAGCGGCTGCCGAAGGCAGTCCGCTGGAATGAATTGTTAGGTTTCATCGCTCTCAAGTGATGTTAAATCCTCAACGCCTGCCATATTTGCAAGCATTTTTGTATATTTTCTTAAGGTAACTTGCAGCGCAACCAGTTCAGACCGAAATGAAATGCACTGTTCGGCATCATTAAATGCGCCTTGTAAACTCAAACGGTGCCACTTAGCTGTAAATGGCCGAACAACTTGGTTTAGAACGACAATCGCAATTTTTGTGAACTCAGTGCAATTTCTAGTGTTGTTTTTCAGAACTTGTCTAGTTATAGAAAACAAAGAAAAAACGCTGTCTAGGGCTGTTTTTTCATCGCCGTGCTCAGCATCCAATGGCTGCGTCGCTATACGAGTGAGTAATTCAATGTATAGCTCCCAAGCAGCAGCCTTGTCTTCATCTTGAGGCTTCCATTCCATTTCAAGGAATGGTGCGCTTATTTTTAGGGATGTCATGTCCCAGTTTTCAAGCCACTTACTCCACTTCACTTTTGCCACCTATCGCCAGAACGGTTGTTTACAAAATTTGGAAATGAATTATCGGGGTTTATTGTGTTGCGCCTTTCAAAGGCTTCATGTATCCATTTCTGTACTGCGGCGGGGTCATTGCTCCAGTTATATATCTTTGCAAAATCACACTGAATATTGTCGTAAAGCCTTGGCGGAATTGTATATGGGTCGTACTTACTTTGGTCGTTGCGAGGATAGGTAGGGAGAATGATCCCCAATAGCCCAGAGCGTGAACTGTTCTGGGTTTGTCTTATACTCGATCCTATCTCCCAATCCACATGCTTTCGCTGCCAAGTTTGAGAGCCAATTAGAATCACCGTAACCGTTGAGTCGCTAAGGTATTCGTCGCGAATTTTCTGCCTAATAGTTTCTGTCTGCAGATTTGGAGAAATTTCACCAATTTGAACAGATTTAGAAACCATGATGTCATGGGTGTTTACGAACAACTTCTCAAAATAATTTCTGTATTCTTGGTCATTAGCATGGTGATAACTAACAAATACCTTGTGGCGTGCTGCATTGTTGCCATAAAGAGAACTCATGGTGCCTCCGTTGAATTGTGAAACCTAACGCGCCGTTGAGCTGCGCCGAAGCGCGTAGCGCGAAGGCGTCCGCTCCAACGGCTGGTTAGAAATCATCTCCTTAGAATGCATCCGGCTTAATGAATTCTTGACCGGTAATCTCGCAGGCAATCCCGTAGGCGAACTGC
>JBKDSV010000190.1:0-48585 GCA_046340795.1 Cyanobacteriota bacterium
CCGGGGTGGATGTGCTGATCGAAAAACCGATCGCCGCCACCCAGGAGGAGGCTTCGGAGTTGATTCAGGCGGCCGAGACGGCGGGCCGGCTGTTGCAGGTGGGCCACATCGAGCGTTTCAACCCGGCCTTCCGGGAGTTGCGCAAGCTGGTGGCCGAGGAGGAGGTGGTGGTGTTGGAGGCTCGGCGCCACAGTCCCAACCCGAACCGCGCCAATGAGGTGTCGGTGGTGCTGGATCTGATGATTCATGACATCGACCTGGTGCTGGAGCTGGCGGCCTCTCCGGTGGTGCGCCTGGCGGCGGCGGGGGGTCGCAGTGGCGAGGGCCGATTGATTACGTCAACGCCACCCTTGGCTTTGGGAGACTCTGGACACCCCCTCAGCGGCACCTGTGAGAGCGAGGATCTCCCAGTTGGTGTAAGGGACGGCTTCCACTGGTGACCGGTTGTCCAAAGCTTCCTTTGCCAACGGGGTGGTGGCCAGCCTGACGGCCAGTAAAGGCGCCTCGAAAAATTCCGCCCCCTCCTCGCCTCCCGGAGTCAAATCCCTTGCTGTCATTGACCTCGCTGGCCAGTCGCGGCAAGCCAAAAGTGATGTTTCGAGGTGCCCGTAGGATGGCCTACCGCAAGGTGCGGCGGCTCTACACCCATTGCCGCAACAGCTTGATGGAAACTGATTTCCTCAAGCACAATCTGCGCCTCCACCGTCGCCCCACCACCACGGTGAGCGCCGATCACGGCGAGCTGGTCTACCGCAATGACGGCTTTATTGAGGAGGTGAGCACCACCTCCATTGAGCCGCTCTACGCTGAGCTGGAGCATTTTCTGCAATGCGTGCGCGGCGTGGAAACCCCTGCGGTGGATGGCCTGCAGGCCTCCCGTACGCTGCAGCTGGCCGATCGATCGAACAATGCGTGGAGGGCCCGAGCCTGTGCATGACGCTCCATGAGCCGATCTGAAGCGCTTCCGGGCTGTCGTCGATGGGGCGTGGCGGGCCTAACCGGGCAGTGGTTAGCGGTGGTCACCAGGGCGCTCTGTAACGCTTCCTCTCCATGGGGAGGGGAGAGCCCGCCGGATCTTGCTAACAAACGGGTTGTTTGCTCTTCGCCCATGCTGAACGCGTTGCCTGGATTGCGGCCTGCCTGGAGGCCCGCCCGATCCCTGGCCCTCGGAGCCCTGAGCGGCGTCCTGCTGGCAGCCGTTGAGGCGCCCGGCGCCCTGCGGCCAACCCTGGCCCAAGAGAGTGCTCCCCAGCTGGCTCCGAACTGCCCCCTGCCGGTCAATCTGGCCGCCACCTTCCTGGATTCGAAATGCACCAGGACGGTGCTCAGCCAGCCGCAAACCTTCTACCGCCATTTCAGCAGCGACAGCAATCGCTACGGCCGCTATCTGACCACGGATCGCTTCAGCGTCAACACCGATGTGATTCGCGGCCTGGCGTTGAACCAGGAGTGGGGCAACCAAGCGACCCGAACCCTGATGGTCACCCTGCCCGCCGGCACGGTGGTGTTTCAGGGGGTGGTGGCGCCGCAGACCCCGTCATCGTGCTACCCGGGCGGTGGTCAGCAGACCTTCATCGAAAACTCCAAAGACCCCCAAATCGTGTGGGTGGAAGGTCCGCCCCTGACCGTCAAACCCTTCTCCTGCCCCTGAGCTGCCATGGATTCCCGCAACGCTGAATTTCTCGGCCTGATCGAGCGGGCCGTGGCCGCGGCCGGCAAGCCCTCGGGGGGATTGGAGGCCAGCCACAGTCAACAGCTGGTGGCGGTGCTGCGGTCGCTCCAGGGCCGGATTGAATCCGGCCAGCTGGAGCCTTCGGGCGGTGTGCTCACCCTGGGCCTGACCCGGCAGGTGGCCGACAGGGCCGATTCGCTGACATCGCCGGTGCTCCAGGCGGTTGGCGAGATCGAGCGCTTCTATCAAGAGCGCTTCAAGCAGTAGTTCGCCCGCGCCAGGGCCCTGTGGCCCTGGCACGACTTGGCAGCGAAAGAGGAAAAGTCCACCGCGTCACCCGGGGTCCTTGGGCCACGGGGCAGCGAGCCGGTGCTGTGCGCATCGGGTCTGGATCCTTCTTGTGCTCCCGCTGGAATCCCTTGCAGCGGCTCTGACGGTGAAGGGTGCTGGGGGAAAAGCAGCCGGGGCGGACGCCGACCTCGGTGGTGACGTTGCCCGGGTGGTTGCTGTTCCGGAAGGCGGCGCGGGCGTTGTGAGGATCGTTGATCCAAGAGCCCCCGCGCAGCAGCCTGTAGTCCTGCTCCTGATTGCCCTGCAGTCCCGGATCTGGCCCCTCCAGAGGACTCCCATCACCGGCCGCCCCAGCGAGAGGATCACGGTGCCACTGGTCGGCGCACCACTCCAGCAACTGCCCGTGCAGCTCCGCCAGACCCCAACGGTTCACCAGGCCAAAGGCCCCCACAGGCAGCGGCCGCTGGCGATACGGACCCTTGCGCCCTGAGGCATAGTATGCTGCCCCGCAAGTTCATGCATCATCCCCGGCTTGGTCCGTGCGCCTCGATGCCGTCATCAGCAAGGACTACAGGGAGACACCCATCAAAGAATCCACAGCGCATTTGCGGGACGGCACAATAGGTGTAGTTCGCATTGAAGTTGGCCCAGCTGGCATCCAGCGTGTCGCCGAAGTGGAAAGGCGTGGCCGCACCGGCACGGCAGGCCACCTCCCACTGGCTTTCGCTCGGCAAGGCCAGCTGAGGCGCGTCTCCGCGACCGCCCAACAGGGGCCATTGCTCCTCAGGCCAGCGGTTCAGCTGCCGCAACCACTCCTGGCCGTCCTGCCAGCTGACGCTGTCCACGGCCAGGCCGCCGGGCTGGGCCTGCGTTTCCCAGAGCCCCTTGGCGTCGTAGCTGGCGGGCCGCTCGGAAATCGGGGCAGACACCTGCGGCAAGCGCACCACCGCCTGCCACTGGGCCTGGCTGATCGGGTGGCGCACCAGGGCAAAGGCCTTCAAGCTCACCTGTCGCTGCGCCTCCACATTCACCTGCGCACACTTCTGGCCGAACCGGGTGTACACGTCCCGTCCCGCCTCCTCCTCGGGCGAACCGATGGCGTAGTCGCCCTGCGGCACCAGCACCAGCTCCAGCTGCTGGGGGGCGGCCCCGGGGAGCTCCGGCAGCGGCAGCTTCCACACGGGCACCTCCAACCACCTGCGTGCGGATGCGCAGGCCCTCCCCTTCCTGGAGGGCGGTGAGGGTGAGCATCGGCAGCACGCGGCCCGGGCCGCTGCCCAGCAAGGGCAGCGCCGCCGCCGCCGCCAACCGCAGGCCCCTGGAGGCTCCCTGCAACAGCGGCAGCCGCCGATCGTGCTCCGCCCAGCCCGCTACATCCACCACCAGCAGATCCAGGGCTCGGCCCGCAGCCGCTCCTCCAGCCGCCGCCGCCGCCGCAGCTCCGCCGCCTGGGTCTCTGCCACCGCACGCTCTCCCTCCTCACCCCAACCCTCCTCACCCGAATCCGGCCGACTCGGCCGACCAGCCCCCCGCAGTCCCGCCAGCGCCAGGCCAAGCCCCTCCAGCACCGTGCGGCGCAAGGCCACCTCCCTGATGGGGCCTTCCCCGGAGAGGTCTGCCGCAGGCGGCGGCGCTCCAGCAAGGCCCGCATCAGCGGCAGGCTGGGCGGCGGCATTCCGCCCTCCGTGCGCCGCTGTTCGCAGAGCGCCGCCAACGCACTGCGCACCCGGCTGAGCAACGACTCCTCGTCCTGCAGATCCGCCTCCACCAGCACAGGCACCGCCGGCCGGCCGGTGAGCTCGCCCGCCAAGGCCCAGCCGGCGATCCGCACCGCCAGGCTCGTCTTGCCCACGCCGTCCTCGCCGCTGATCAGCACCAGGCCGCCCACAGCCCCCAGCTCCTGGAGCCGCTTGGCCGTGAGCCCAGGCTCCAGGCGCTGGCCCACCTCCACCGGCAGATCCAGGTGGTGGCGGCGCTGCTCCACCGTGGGCAGGGCTGAAAAGCGTTGTTTGATCGTGGGCTTGTGATGCGCCACCCAGGCGTCGAGCACCTGCGGTCGGTGCTTCAAGACACCAAACAACTGCGACAGCAGGGGCAGCACTTTGGGGATCTGCGCATCGAAATTCCAGCCGCAGAAAAGCAGGAGGCCCCGATCCGGTAGCCGCAGCAGCCAGAGAGGGCGCTTCCACAGCAGCCAGCGATCGGCAAGCGGCACAACCACCAGCAGGCCCAGCAGCAGGCCCCCCATGGCGGCAGCGAGAGGGTGGGTCTTCAGAAAGCCGCCGAGGGGAGACTCCCGCGGCGCCTGCGGGCTGGCGCTGGTGGGAGGGGAGGCGGAGGGGGACAAACCAGCACCAGCTGGCGGGCCAATCAACAAGAGCAAGCCAACCACAACAGCGAAGCCACCCGCTCGCTGGAAAACCCGTCTATCCCCGAGCCTCGCTTGTCGCACCTGCTGACATCGCTTGCCCCGCCCGTCATGGCCGGGGCAAGAAGCAGGGCCAACCACCACAGCCGCTTCAGGCCGCCCGCGCCGCCGGGGCTGGCGCAGCAGGCGGCTGGTCGGCGCGGCTGAGCTGCTGCAGGGCCTGGAGCTGCCAGCGGCGGCACTCAGCCGGGGAGGAGCGATAAAAGGCATCCCAGGCTTCCGACTTGTGGCGTCCATACTGCGCCTCGCTCACCTCGGGGTGACGCTGCTGCCAGCCCACACGCACGGCGTGGCCGATCACCACATCTAAAGCCAGGTCGTCTTCAAAACGCACACGGGGATTGGCGGTCACAAAAGCGATCAGGGTGAGCAGGGCCTCGGTGCAAAGCTGCCGGTATTCCGGTGCCTCGATCTTGCCCAGCAATTGCTCCACCAAAGCCGCGAAGTTGCGCTCGCCAGGCGTGAGATCGTTGTGCAGCGGCGCGCTCTCCAACCGGTTGCGCCGCTCCAGCTTGTCGCCGATCACAATGCCGCGGCAATGGTGGAGCAGATCCCAGATGCCCGGATAAAAATCGCGCGGTACCCGTTGCAGGGCCCCCAGGCGCAGCCGGTGCTGCAACCAGCAGCCGCCCCGCGGCAGCTCCTCCAGGGGATCAGGCACCTCCCAGCGCACCCGCGCGCCCCGCAGGTGCAGCTGTTCCTTGCGTTTCAACGCCGTCTGGGCATGCTCCACATCCGCCAGCACAGCCCGCAGGCGGCGGCGGATGGCGTGGGGGGGCAGGCCGCAGAGCTCCTCAAAGGCGTCGCTCGAGCTCAGGTTCGCCTCAGCGGCCAGCTCGCTGGTGAGCAGCAGGAGCAACTGCCCCAACTGAACCGTGAGGCTGCCGCTGAGCAGGCTCGGCTCCAGTCGCGCCAGGCTGTCGATGGCCAGCAGAAGCTCCTGCTGCAACATCCACTCCCGCCCGTCCTCGCCGCTGAAGCGGCGAATCATCGCCGCGATCATCTTGCTGCCCTGGGGCTGGCTGATCAGTGACTGGCCGGTGTAATTGCGGCCCACCACCACCTGCTTCTGTCGCACCAGCAGGTCCGTGAGGGCATCCTCCAAGCGGGGATGCACCAGACCCATCACGCCAGCGGTTCGGCGCACCACGCTCCAGTCGCCCTCCTGGAGGCCACGGCGATACACCTCTTCCAGCAGCGCCATCAGCCGCGGCGATGCCCCCTCGCCCGGCCCCCGCAGCTGGGCGCCAGGGCCCAGGCGGCGCCCCAGCAGCTCCAACACCTCCGCCTGCTCCTGCAGGGAGGTGCTCGTCCAGAGCCGTTCGATCAACGCAGCCACGGAGATATCTTCCAACTCCTGCTCCTGGCGGGCCGTAAGCGGCCGATGGCCCAGGCCAGCCGGCAAGAGCGTCTGTCGAGGGGGGGAGAGCCGGCAGGCCGCCATGGCCTGGGGTGGCAAGTCGACCCAGCTGGCCTCGGCGGCCAGCTCCTCCAGGGGAGCCAGTCGCACAGGCACCCCCTCCACCTCCCCTGCCAACAGGCGTTGGCCCAGATCCAGAAAGGCCCGGGGATCCTGCTGAAAGGGGCCGCTGGCGATCGGGATCAGCAGCAGCGGCAGGCCCTCACCCCGCCAATGGCGTCGCAACAGGCGCAATTCGCTGGCCACGCTGTCCACCAGCTGCAGGGGATCATCCGCCAGATAAAACGTGTCTTCCTCCAGCACTGCGGGCTGGAAGGCCAGCGCCTCCCCGTTGTGGCGGTAGAGCCGGGCGGTGGCCATGGTTTCCATCCGCACCGGCGGGTGACCGCTCAGTCCTAGCCGGGTGTTGGCGCCCACCGTGGCCATGCGCTGAGCCAGCTCCCTTGAGCTGGCCACCCGTGGCGCGTCCCGGCGGCCGTCCCGCACCGGCAGGCCAGCGGCGATCAGGCGCTCGGCGATCTCCTCCTCCTGGGGCACCAGGGCCACCAACACCCGCTCCGCCCCAAGGGGCCGCCGCCGCCGCCGACCGATCGGATCAAGATCCTCGGGAGTGATCAGGCCATGGAGCAACAGATCCGCCAGCCAGGTGAGGCTCTGGGTCCAGAGCAGGGGCACGTTCTCATTCGGCTGGCGCGGCTGGCTGCCGGGGTTGCGCCGCTCCGCGGCGATGGCCGCCTCCCCGACGCGATAGAGCTCCGGCAGCAAGGGCACTCCCTCCACCTCCACGCTCAACTCCGTCAGACGCCGCCGCCAGCGCCATGCCTCCTCCCAGCGCTCCTCGCAACAGGCCGTGAGCAATTCATACGCCAGGAACAGCGGCCACTCACACTCGATGTGCTCAAACTCCGCCAGCTCCTCCGGCTCGTAGTGCAGACGGCTCACGTCTTCGATCACCGTCTGGTGGCCATCGCGACGGAAGCGCTTGTAGCCGTAGGCCCCGCCGAGGTCTTGCCGAATCTTGGCGCGGGTGCGGGCCACCAGATCCTCCTCATCCACCGCCCAGGCCGGATAGCCGATCACCGAGAGACAGGCGCTATCGGCCTCCTTGCTGGCGGATTCCCGCGGCAACAGGCTGCGCAGCGCGCGGCGCAGGCGCACGATCGCATCCTGAGGAATGGTGAGGCGATAGCTGCCATCGCCATGGGGACCGAGCAGGTCGATCCCTTCCAGCGCTTCCAGGGCCGCCTTCACCATGCCGATGGAGCTGGCGTTGCGTTCCGGCAAGCCGTGGTTGCTTTTGTCACCCCGCTCCCAGATGCCGTAGTCGGACACGCGGTAGGCCCGGGCGACGTAATAGACGAGGTTTTGCACGAAGTCGCGCTCGTGGCTCGTCTGCACCACCACCAGGCCGGAGCGGCTGAGCTGGGCCAACTGCAGCAGAAACACCGCCGTGGCATCCAGTTGCAGGTGACCCCAGCCGTCGTCGGGCACCACCGTTGCTCCTGATCCTGTGTCGAACTTGGCGTGAAGGGCATCCAGCGGCCGCAGGCTGCGCTTGAAGCGCTCCACCTTCGGCGCCTGGCGCATCATCGCCGCCAGCAGTCCCCGCATCAGCTGCAGCACCCGCTGCTCCAGTTCAAAGGCCCGGCGGCTGGATCCATTCAGGCGCCGGTGGGCCATCGCCAAACCCCACACGCACTGGATGGAATAGACGCAGTCGCGCACCCAGGCGTCGCCATAGTTGCCATGCACCGTGTTTGCCGTGCTGGCGGGCAGCAGGCCCGTCAGAGGGTGCTGACGGCTGAGCACCACACAGTCGATCTGGCTGTCGAGGTGGTGCAGAAAGGCCAGGGCCTCCGGGCCAGGCGTGCTGGCCTCCGGCGCGGCCAGGAAGGGGGACCGTTCCGGCTCACTCACTGTTGCAACCTCACCGCCGCGCATCCCCACAGATTGGTCCACTCATTCGCAGCCATAGATTCTCCTCCGCGATGCCCCCTCTCATGGCAACAAGCGTCACCACCCTGCCCCAAGCCACTGTGCTGGGCCTGCCCGTGAGCGTGTGTGATGACGTTCTCACAGCCGCAGTGGCCCTTCACGAGCAAGGCGGTGGCCAGATCGTCACCCTCAATGCCGAGATGTCCATGGCCGCCCTGGCCGACCCCGCTTTGGAGGCCGCCATTCGCGGAGCCGATCTGGTGATCCCCGATGGAGCCGGGGTGGTCTGGGCATTGGGACGGCAAGGGATCCGGGTGCGCCGAGCCCCTGGCATCGAGCTGGCCCGCCGGCTGCTAGAGCATGCGGCAGCCCAGCAGTGGCGCGTAGCCCTGGTGGGGGCCAGCCCTCAGGTGCTTGAAACGCTCTGCCCCCGCCTGGCACGGGAGATCCCCGGGCTCAAGCTGGTGATGGCGATCCACGGCTACGCCGACCCACGGGCCTGGCCGGAACTGGAGGAACGCCTGCTGTCGCAGCAGCCGGATCTCACCCTGGTGGCCCTGGGGGTGCCGCGGCAAGAATTGTGGATTCAAGCCCTGCCCCATCCCCTGGTCGGCCTCTGGATGGGAGTTGGTGGCAGCTTTGATGTGTGGGCCGGAGTCAAGAAACGGGCCCCCCGCTGGATGGGGCGGATTCACCTGGAATGGCTCTACCGGCTGATTCAGGAGCCCACCCGTTGGCGGCGCATGTTGGCTTTGCCAGCCTTTGTGCGGGCCGTGCTCAGCGGAAGCCCACCGAGGCCTGCCACACAAAGGCCAGCAACAGGAAGAAGAGCGGGATGATGGGCAGGATGTCCACCAAGGGAGCGAAGGCCTGATAGGCCTCGGGAAGCTGGGCGAAGACGTGCAGCGGAAGGACCATGCCGGAGGAATCCTTTGCGGTGGCTGGAACCTACCACGTGTGCGCCGCCTGGGAGCCTGGCTCCCAGGGAGCGAAATCCTCTGCAAAACAGCCCTCCTCGATTGCCTGGGCCATCGCCCGGGAAAACCGCAGCAGGGTGGTGAGGTTGTGCAGGCTCAGGAGCGTGCGCCCGAGCAGCTCCTCACTGCGCACCAGGTGGTGCAGATAGGCCCGGCTGTGCTGGCGGCAGGCCAGGCAGGGGCAGGCCTCCTCCAGCGGGTTGTGGTCATGACGGAAGCGGGCATTGCGCAGGTTCCAGCGCTCCCCGCCCACCAGGGCCGTGCCATGGCGCCCCAGGCGGGTGGGCAGCACGCAGTCAAAGAGGTCGAAGCCGTGGGCCACGGCCATGGCCATCTCCCGCAGACTGCCCACGCCCATCAGATAGCGGGGGCGATCCTCCGGCAGGAGAGGGGCCACCTCCGCCACGATCCGGTGCATCTCCTGCACCGGTTCCCCCACACTCACGCCGCCCACGGCAATGCCCGGCAGGTCCATGGAGGCGACCACCAGGGCCGATTCCCGGCGCAGGTGGCTGTAGCAGCCCCCCTGGACGATCCCGAACAGGGCCTGGCAGCCCCCCTGGTGATGGGCCATGCAGCGCTCCAGCCAGAGGTGCGTGCGGCGGCACGCCTCCGCCACCAAGGCCTCCGTCGCCGGGTAGGGGGGGCAGTGATCAAAAGCCATGGCCACATCGGCGCCCAGATCCCGCTGGATCGCCATGCAGCGTTCCGGCGTGAGAAGAATGGGGGCACCATCCCGGGGGGAGCGGAAGGCCACCCCGCTGTCATCAATGCGGTTGATGGCCGCCAGGCTGAACACCTGAAAGCCGCCGGAGTCGGTCAGCAGCGGCCCCTGCCAGCCCATGAAGCCGTGCAGTCCGCCCGCTTCCGCCACCACGGCCTCGCCGGGCTGCAGGTGGAGATGAAACGTGTTGGCCAGCACCATCTCGGCCCCTGTCTCCGCCAACTGGGGGACGCTGACGCCCTTCACGCTGGCGGCGGTGCCCACCGGCATGAAGCGGGGGGTGTGCACCGCTCCATGCGGGGTCTGCCAGTGGCCGCAGCGGGCGCGCGTGCGCGGGCAGCGGGCCGTCACGGTGAAGGCGAACGCCTGCGCTGACACCGAGTTCTCCCCGCGGCACCCGACCCTACCCGCCTGGCTTCCCCGCCGCCGCAGGGCCATGGCAGGGTGGTCGTGGTTTGTCACCACCCCCGCCACGCTCTCCCTCCCTCCCGCTTGGCTCCAGGATCTGGCCGGGGCCTGGATCTTTTATTCGGTGTTGCCCCCCTGGCCCGGCCTCCGCCCCCGATTTGAGCGGATCGCCCGCTTTGCGCCCTGGATCGGTCTGGTGCTGGGCGGCCTGCAGGCCGGGATCTGGTGGGCATGGCAGCCCCACGGCCCCCTGCTGGCGCGGGTGTGCCTGGTTTTGGCCGTGGCCCTGGTGCTCACCGGTGGCCTGCACATGGATGGCGCGATGGACACCGCCGACGGACTGGCTGCCGGGGAGCGGCTGCTGGAGGCCATGCGTGACAGTCGGGTGGGAGCCAGCGGCGCTCAGGCCTTGGCCGTGCTCCTGCTGCTGAAGGCCGGTGCCCTGGCCAGCCTGGATGAAGCCGCCCCTTGGGCCCTGGTGTGGGCCGCTGTCTGGGGCCGCATGGCCCCCCTGCTGGCGGTGGCCTGGTTTCCCTACCTCCATCCCCGCGGCACGGCGGGGTTTCACCGCCAGCACTGGGCCGGTTTGCTCGCGGAGGCCCGACCAGGGTTGCTGGCCGTGGTGGGACTCACTCTGGTCAGCCTCGCCGGGGCCCGCCCACCCGTCGGGCTGGTGGGCCTCCTGCCGGCCCTGCTGGTGCCGTGTTGGCTGGGGCGGCGACTGGGGGGCCATAGCGGCGACAGTTACGGGGCCTGTGTGGAATGGACCGAGGCGCTAGCCCTGCTCCTCAACGCGGCTGCTCTGCCGTGGCTGGCAAGCTGAGGCGGAAGGCGTTGCCCTGCTCAGGAAGAGAGGGATCCACCAGGGCTGGAGGCAGGAGGAGCTCCAGGTCGCCGCCAAGGTGGCGGGCCAGATCCCGGGCCAAGGCCAACCCCAGACCGGTGCCTGGCTTGCCTGCGCTGTGGCTTCCACGCTCCCCCCGTTGAAAAATTCGCTCCCGTTCCTCCTCCGGAATGGGGAGCCCCCCATCCCACACCGTCAGGCAGGGTCCGCTGGCCGTGCTGCCGCAGTGGAGCCCCACCGGACTCTTCGGGGCGCTGTAGCGAAAGGCATTCTCCAAGAGGTTCGCCAGGATTTCGGCCACCGCGCCGCCCTCCCCCCGCCAGGGGGGCAGCGCGGCGGGCCCGAACCACGGGCGACCTTGCAGCGCAGCCGTGGCCGCGGCCCGTTGGAGGAGAGGCGCTGCCAGCTCGGCCAGGTCTTCCCCCTGAGGTCCCGACAGCAAGGGGGGCAACAGCAGCGGGTCGGGGCTGGCCGCAGTCGGCAGGAAGCCGTCGGGTTCGGCCAGGGCGCTGATGGCATCCACATATTTGTTGAGCTGTCGCTCTTCGGCCAACAACCCCTCCACCAGGCCGCGGCTGTCGCCGTCGTCCTTCACCCGTCGCAACAGCAGATGACCAAAGGTGCGCAGGGCTGTCAAAGGGTTGCGCAGCTGGTGCACCAACAGGCGCAGCTGTTCTTCCTGCGCCTCGACCCGCTGCTGCAGCCGCTGTTGCTCCAGATCCAAACGCAGCGCCTCCGTGAGGCATTGGGCCACCCCTTGCAGCCGTTGACGCAGCGGGGGAGACCAGGCGGCGTCGCGGGTTTCCACCTGCAGGGCTCCCAACAGGCCAACCCCGTCCCGTAGCGGCAGCCAGCGCCGCTGCTCCGCAGGCAGCCGCAGCTGGCTGTCGGCGCCCACGGCCAGCAGCCGGCGGGCCTCCTCGGGCCACTGGCCGAGGGGAAGGAGCGTGGGGAGGCCATCGGGTCCGGGGTGGGCGACGTAGACCACCAGAACCTCCACATCTGGACAGTCGACGAATTGACCCAATTGACTGCGCAAAAGGGAGAGGAACCGCTCGGAGACGGGTGTCACAGGGTCAGGCTGCGGCAAGGCCGGCCGGAATTCAAAAAACTTGACGCTGGACGCTTTGAAAAACCGAAAAAAAGCTTTAAGATCGGTGTATCGACCACTACTTCCCAGTCCTGACCTGGGGAGGATCGTTCAGCTGTTGCGGCCAAGGTTGCAATCGCCTTGCAATCAGGCTACAGCAGGGGCAGGTGCAAGCCTCTGCCGTCCGGGTGGGCCACCGCCCCTCCCGGCGAATGGCTGCGATCCCTCCTGATCGCTTCTCGGACGACAGAACGTAGGGCCGTGGGCCGCCTTCAGCGACCCGGCAAAGCGCGGAACGAGCCTGTGTTCGTCCCGCCAATGGCCCCCGCCCTCCCCCTCACTTCCCCTCTCTCTCCACTCCCCCCCAGGAGTGTTTCTTCATGTCCAAGAAGCGCAAGCGGATCAGCCGCCGTCGTCTCGCCGGTCAACGTGTGCTGGCCCATGTCCCCACCTTCAATCTGGAAACCGGTTCCCACAAACCCGTGACCGCCGCTCGCCGCTTCATCGCGGAGGCCGAGCTGGTGCCGCCAGCGATTCTCAACGTACGACGCAACGAACACACCACCGATCGGTTCTTCTGGGGTGAAAAGGGCCTGTTCAGCGCCCAATACGCGGAGGAGAACCACTTCCTCTTCCCCTCCCTGCGCCTCATCGTCGATCGCATCGGTGAAGATGTGCTCTTCGAGGGCATTGAAGCCCTCGCCGCGGATGATTGGGAAGAAGTGGAGGAATACGAATACGCCTTCGTTTGAGGCCGCTGCCACCCCTGCCACCGTCAACCCTGCCAGGCCCGTCCCAAAAACTCCCGCATGGCAGGGAACAGCAGCGGATCAATGCCGTGGCCGCCTGAAAAGGGCAACACCGTCACTGCGCCGCCGCTTTCGCTGAGGCGTTGTTCCAGTGCTTCGCAGGCCGCGTAGGGCACCACCGGATCCTGCCGGCCGTGGGTGAGCAGGATCGGAGCCAACGGGCGTTGTGGGTCCCAATCGGGGTGGAGGTAGCCGCTGCAGCCGATCAACGCGGCCAGGGGCAACCCGCTGCCAATCGCCACATCAATGGCCATGGCTGCGCCCTGGGAAAAGCCCAGCAGGGCTGTGCGCTCCAGCGGCACTTCTTCAGACAACTGTTGAAGGCGGTGCAGCAAATCCGCTCGCGCGGCTGGCAGTTGGGGCCAACCAGGCACCCCGAGGTCATACCACTGGCGCCCCGTGCCACCCGGATGCGGCAGGGGCGCGCGCAGACCAACCACACTCACCGTGGCGGCCTCCGCCCCCAGCAACTCACGCCCCAGATCCAACAGATCATCGGCATCGGCACCCCAGCCATGCAGCAACACCAGACGTCGATCCGCCTGACGAGGTCCCCGCAGCAGGGCGGAGCCCGCAGCGGCTTCGGGCGCGGCGGGATGGGGGGCAGGCTCTGGGGGCGTGGGCATGGGATGCAAGGGAAGCAGGGAGGCGCCGCCGCGGGGATGGGCGACCAGGCGAGCGGCCACTGATCGAGAACAGAGGCGTCATCTCCTGTCTGAATCAGCGGGCCACCCAGCAACAGGTAGCGCTGCAGACGGTGAAGAAATTATCCCTTCCGTTCTCCCTGAAGGCTCCATGGAGCCGCGCGCGTCGCCGGCTTTCCGCAGCCTGGCCCGATCAGCCCGCGGATTGGCTCAGCCCCCTGGCCATCCTGCTGATCACCACCTTCACCTATTGGCGATTGATCGATTCCCATCTGTTCGCCCATCTCTTTGATTTCGGCACAGAAGGCCTCAACTCGGTTCAGGCATGGGTGAACCATGGTTTTTGGTCGATGCTGGGCTTGTTTCCCTGGGGCAAGGGATACTTCCCCGCCGGGGTGGCGCCAGATCAGATCTATCAGAGCAAGACACCTCTGCATCTTTTCCCGCTTTGGGCAGGATATCTGCTCACTGGATCCCAGGGGTTCCCAAGCTTCAAGGTTGCCTATTCGCTGGCCCTGGCCAGTTGCAACGGACTGCTTCTTGCAGGGATCGCCTGCCGTTGCTTCCCCCTGCAGGGCCACAACTGGCAGAGCCCGATTCCGAGATCTCTGCTTGTTGTGTGCACCTATGCCATCACCATCAGCAATGAAGCGATGTTGCGCTTCTGCATGATTGATGAGCCGGACTATCTCGGGCTCACCTTCTGGCTGGCCACGGTGTTGGCCCTCGCTGTGTGGACCGGTCCAGCGAGCGAGGGCGCCCACAGTGCCGAAGACGATCAGGGAGGCCGCCCGGGCCTGGCCATGGCTCTGGGATTCCTCACCGCTTGGATCTACCCGATTCTTGGAGTGGTGAATCTGATCACACTCTTTCTTCTCCAACTTTTTCCCCTTGCCTCCAGACTGCGACGCGGTTTGCGCAGCTTGATTCCAAGCGCACTGATGGGTATTGGTCTTTACTGGATTCAACGTTCCATCGCCAATCTGCTGATTCCACAAAAATTATTTGGCAGCAAATTGATCGACCGCATGGGTTTGACAGCCAGTATGGAGCAACACGATGGTGTCTTGGATGCCTTCAACTTCATCTTTGATCAACGTTCCGGAGGCATCCCTGAACATCTGCGCAAGAGTCAGATCTACGACGAACACTCTGCCGTCTGGATCATCGGGCTTGTTCTCTTTATCCTCGTTCTGGCCAAGCTCCCTGGCAACCAGCGCAAAGCGCTCCTGGTGTTGGCGGCCGGTCCGTCATGGCTCCTGATTCCGCTTCTGTTTCAGTCCATCTCCCAACATGGCTGGGTCTATGCCATTCATTTCATGCCTTCGCTGGTGCTCGGCTGGATCGGGGCCCTGACGACCCTGCTGCCGGGCCACCGCACCACCCTCTTTGCCCCGGGAATGCTGGGGTTCCTTTCCCTGCTGATCTGGGCGATCCAGCTGCGCTGGTTTCTTGTGGCCTATTTGGGCTGAAGGTCCACAGGGGAATGCAGCGGCCAGCCCCGTGGCGGGCGTCTGCTTAGGTTGGCCTTGACGCTCCCCTCTCCCCCCTCGCATGGCGCCCACCGCTCTCCTCAGTGTGTCGGACAAAGCGGGATTGTTGCCCCTGGCCCAGGGATTGCTGGCCCTGGGGTATCAACTGTTCTCCAGCGGCGGCACGGCGGCCGCGCTGGCGGCCGCGGATTTGCCCGTCACGCGGGTCTCGGAGGTCACGGGCGCGCCAGAAATTCTCGGCGGTCGCGTCAAAACGTTGCACCCGTCCATCCATGGCGGCATTCTCGCCAAGCGAGACGATCCGGATCATCTGCAAGACCTGGAGGCTCGGGCCATCCAGCCGATTGATCTGGTGGTGGTGAACCTCTATCCGTTCACCCGCACCGTCGCCCAACCCGACATCGGCTGGCAGGAGGCGATCGAACAGATCGACATCGGTGGACCGGCACTGGTGCGCGCGGCAGCAAAAAATCACGCCCACGTGGCGGTGCTCACCGATCCAGCTCAGTATCCCGCCTTCCTGCAGGCCCTCCAGGCCGGAGTGGTGGATGGAGCGCTGCGGCGTCGCCTGGCGCTGGCGGCCTTCCAGCACACAGCGGCCTACGACGCCGCGATCAGTGCCTGGTGGGCCGAGCAACTGCGTCGGGACGAGGAGAGTGACACCTCATCGGAACGCCTTGTGCCGCCGCAAGCCCTGAAGCTGGATCTTCCGGCCCTCCAACCACTGCGCTACGGAGAGAATCCCCATCAGCCAGCCACCTGGTATGGCTCCTCCTCGGTGGGATGGGGGGCTGCCAGCCAACGGCAAGGCAAGGAGCTCAGCTTCAACAACCTCATGGATTTGGAGGCGGCTCTGGCCTGCGTGCGGGAATTTGGCTACGGAGAGCATCCCGCCCCACCGCCGACGGCGGCGGCCGTGGTGATCAAGCACACCACTCCCTGCGGGGTGGCCACCGGCGAGACGGCGGTGGAAGCGCTGCGGCGTGCTCTGGACGCCGACGCGGTGTCGGCCTTCGGGGGCATCGTGGCCCTCAATCGGCCTGTCGACGCCGCCTGCGCGGAGGCCCTGACGAGCCTCTTCTTGGAATGCGTGGTGGCGCCCGCCTACAGCGAGGACGCCTGCGCACGGCTGGCGACCAAGGCCAACCTGCGGGTGCTGGAGCTCAGCGGTGAAGCGGTCGCGGGGGCTCCACGCCGGCAGCTGCGCTCCCTGCTGGGGGGGGTGCTCGCCCAGGAGTCCGATGATCGGGTGATTGAGCCGGAAACCTGGCAAGTGGTCAGCGCGCGCCAGCCCAGCGAACACGAGTGGTTGGATCTGCGGTTTGCCTGGCAGGTGGTGCGCCATGTGCGCTCCAACGCCATTGTGGTGGCCTCCGGCGGGCAAACCCTGGGCATCGGTGCCGGCCAGACCAATCGGGTGGGCGCCGCCCGGTTGGCCCTGGAGGCCGCTGGTCATGGCGCCCGGGGAGCAGTGCTCGCCAGCGATGGCTTCCTCCCCTTTGTGGACACCATTCGCCTGGCGGCCGCCCATGGCATCCGCGCCGTGATCCAGCCTGGAGGCAGCCTGCGGGATGGAGACAGCATCGCCGCCTGCGACGCCCACGCCATGGCCATGCTGACCACGGGCCGCCGCCACTTTCTGCACTGATGCGCTCGCGATGTAGCTTCCCCTGAAACGGCGCGTCCTTGCCATGACGGATCTGATCCCACCGACCCTGGCCTACAACCTCAACTTTCTCCACCCCGTGCTGATGTGGGGCCTGCTGGGGCTGGCCGCCTACGCCATGGTGCTGGGCCTGAAGGCCAAAAAAACCCGCACTGCCGACGCCGAGGAGCGCAAGCTGCTCATCAAGGGTCAGTTCGCCCGTCGCCATTACCTCCTGGGAAGCCTGTTGCTCGCCTTGCTGGTGCTCGGCACGGTGGGGGGCATGGCCGTCACCTACCTCAACAACGGCAAGCTCTTTGTGGGTCCCCATCTGCTGGTGGGCCTGGCCATGACCGCCCTGATCGCCATGGCCGCGGCCCTCTCTCCCCTGATGCAGCACGGCAATCTGCTGGCCCGCAAGGCGCATGTGGGTTTGAACATGGCGATGATGAGCCTCTTCCTCTGGCAGGCCGTGACAGGCATGCAGATTGTCAACAAAATCCTCACCAGCCCCTGAGCACCGCTCGCGGGAGGGGGGCGAGCTCTGGCCCCCGACTAAAACTGGGCCCTGCGCCGAGGCGGGCAGGGAAGGTCATGGCGGGCGTGGAAATCCTCCTGCACCTTCCAGGTGAGACGGCGGGAGATTTGCCGCACGATCTGGCGGAGCAGGTGGTCACCACTGCTCTGCAACAAGCCGTCAGGCAGGAGGGTGAGCATGGAAGGCAGGCGAATCCACACCGCCAGATCGAGCTGCCAGCGCACCAGGGTGTGCGCCATCAGCCGATCAACATCCTCGCGGGAGAGCTCCTGGGCCCGCTCGGGTGCGGCCTCATCGAGCTGTAGGGAGGCATTGAAGTCGACGTCGTAGACCCCGGCCAGGGCAGGATCGTTGCTTGGCACAGGCACGGTGATGATGGAGTACACGCCGTTGTCTCTCGGCAGCAGCTCCAGGCCGATCTTCGGTTCCACTTCAAAGCCGAAATTGCCGAAGCGACCGAGGCTCAATTCATAGCCCCGCTCGCCCAGGGGCATCACTCCCATCGGGCTGGCGCAGCGCTCGAACCACAGCTGGTGGACATCCAGGTAGCCCCCCACCACTCCCGCCGGGGCGCGCATCTCCATCAGGTCGGAAAAGGCACTGGCGTAGCGAAACACCTGTTGGTCGCGGCCAAAGGCATGGCGGAGACCCGAGGGCTCAAGGATCCCGTCCGGATCGGTGACGGGGTCCAGCGGCTGACATTCCGTGGGCGGGCATCCCTGCGGGGGATGCGTTTCCGCTTTGTGGTCAGGCTCGAAAGGGCTGTCGATCGTTGGGCTGGACACCAGGAATGGCGTGGGCAACGGGGCTCCTTGGACGGGGATGCGCGGTGGGAGGGGGCGCTGGGGCCGGATGGCGTTGAGGGGGACGCGAGGGTTGGGACCTTAAGACATCCCGCACATCGGCATCCAGCTCAGCTGGCGCTGAGCTGGATCAGGCGTTGAATCACCTCCTCCACCACCCGATCCGGGGTGGAAGCGCCGGAGGTGATGCCCACACGGATGGGACCCTCTGGCAGGAAGGGGGATTCGGTGGCGAGGTCGTGCCCCAGGGGCTTGTGGGTGATCTGGTTGCCCGGACCAATCCGCTCGGGGGTGTCGATGTGGAAGGAGCGAATGCCACGGCTGATGGCGATCTCCTGCAGATGGGTGGTGTTGGAGGAGTTGTAGCCGCCAATAACGACAATCAGATCGAGGGGTTCATCGACAAGGGAAAACATCGCGTCCTGTCGTTCCTGGGTGGCATCACAGATCGTATTGAAAGCTACGAAATGTTCCTGGAGCTGGGCGGGGCCGTAGCGCTGCAGCATGGTGCGCTCAAACAGGCGACCGATTTCTTCTGTCTCCCGTTTCAGCATGGTGGTTTGATTGGCGACGCCCACCCGTTGCAGATCGCGGTCGGGATCGAACTCGGGTGAGCAGGCCTTGGCAAACCGCTCAGTGAACGCTTGTCGCTGCTCCGGGGAGGGAGAGCCGCCTGCGGCACTGGCCAAGATGTAATCACACACCACCTGCGCCTCCGCCAAATCCAAAACGACCAGATAGGTGCCGGCAAAAGAGCTGGTGGCCAAGGTTTCTTCGTGTTTGACCTTGCCGTGAATAATGGAGGTGATGGCCTGTTTCTTATGTTTTTCTACCGTGGTCCAAACCTTTGAAACCCATGGGCAGGTGGTGTCGACAATGTGACAGCCGCGTTCATTGAGCAGCTGCATTTCCTGGACGGTAGCTCCAAACGCCGGGAGAATCACAACATCTCCAGAAGAAACTTCTGAAAAATCTTTCACCCCCTCTTCCACGGGGATGAAGCAGACATTCATCTCTCTGAGATGGTAATTAACGGATGGATTATGAATGATTTCATTGGTGATCCAAATCCGTTCTTGTGGATAAAAGCGTCGAGTTTCATAGGCCATTGCCACCGCTCTTTCCACACCCCAACAGAAACCAAAAGCCTCCGCCAGTCTCACTGTCAGCCGTCCTTCTCGCAACACATAACCGTTGTCCCTGATGCAGGCAACCAGGTCACTCTGGTAGGCGGTCTGCAGATTGCCCGCCACCACCTCTCCCAAGCCAAATCCGCGACGGTTGTAGCGCTCCGAATGATGGAGGGCACGCTTGAAGGCGTGTGTGTCCATGGGAGCTCCCGTCAAACCTGAATGACTCTATGGGATGCCTCCGGGTCCTGGCCGGGCGAGGGCTGGAAGGTCTGGCGGCTGGTGGGACAGCACCGGGGCAAGCCCCTCCCAGAACACCGCCTCGGCCTCGAAGCGGTAGCGGCAGGGCAGCACCTCCACCCCCGCAGCCAACGCCTGGCGAAACAGGGTGCCGTAGCGGGGGTCGGCGCTGTCGCCCGGGGCGAAGCAACGCACATCGGATCGGCTCAAGCACGGCACCAGCACAGCCCGGGCCCCGGGCAACACCCCCATCAGCTCCCGCAGATGCTTCTGGCCCCGTTCGCTCACCGTGTCGGGGAACAATCCCACCTCCGCCTGGCACCAGGTGGTGTTTTTCACCTCCACATAGATCGGTCGGGGATCCGCGGCCTCCGCCCCCGGCCGCAGCAACAGATCAATGCGACTGCGGCGCCCCTCCCCGTAGGGCACCTCGGTCCGCACGGCTCCGATCGGGCCCAGCCAGGGCTCCAGCAAGCCGCTCTCAATGGTCTGCCGCAACAAGCGGTTGGGCAGGGCCGTGTTCACCCCCACCCACACCGGCAGACCGTCCACCCCGGGCACCTCGGCCTGCTCCCAGGTCCAGTCAAGTTTTCGCGTGGGGGCCGGCGCGTGCCGCAGGCGCACCCGGCCGCCAGGCAGCAGCAGGCCGGTCATCGGGCCGGTGTTCGCGCAATGGACCGTCACCAGCTCCCCCCCCGGCAGCTCCACCTCCGCCAGGAAGCGCTTGTAGCGACGCCGCAACACCCCCTCCACCAGAGGATCCAAGCGGAGCACGGGCCATCCCCCGGACCCGTCGCCGGTGGAGGGGAGCGGGGGCGCAAGGGGCATGGGCGCAAGGGGGTGGGAGGCGCCACGAGGGCGGGCCGCCATACTGCCGTGCAACCTGGGGGCTTCCGTGCCCGGCCGGATGGCTCCTTCCCTGAAACGAATCGCCCTGATCGTGGCCCTGGCCACGGCCCTGAGCAAAGTGGCGGGCCTGGTGCGTCAGCAGGTGATCGCGGCGGCTTTTGGGGTGGGGGCCGCCTACGACGCCTACAACTACGCCTATGTGCTCCCAGGATTTTTGCTGATTTTGCTGGGAGGGATCAACGGACCCTTTCACAGCGCCATGGTGAGCGTGTTGGCCCGGCGTCCTCGCCAGGAGAGCGCCTACATCCTGGCGGCCATCAACACCCTGGTGGGAACGGCCCTGATTGTCATCACCCTGCTGCTGCTGCTGGCCGCCGATCCCCTGACCACCCTGGTGGGCCCAGGATTGGATGCCCAGCGGCATGACATCGCCGTGTTGCAGCTGCGCTGGATGGCCCCCATGGCCCTCTTCGCCGGTCTGATCGGTTTGGGGTTCGGCGCCCTCAACGCCGCAGACGAGTTCTGGCTGCCCGCGGTGAGCCCCCTGCTCTCCAGCCTGGCGGTGATCGTGGGCATCGGCCTGCTCTGGTGGCATCTCGGCGCCGCCATCACCCTGCCCTCAGCAGCCGTGCTCGGCGGGGTCGTGCTGGCGGGCACCACCACGCTCGGGGCAGTGCTGCAATGGCTGATCCAGCTGCCCGCCCTGGCCCGGCAGGGCCTGCATCAGTTCAAGTTGGTCTGGGATTGGCGCCATCCCGGCGTGCGGGAGGTGCTGCAGGTGATGGGGCCGGCGACACTCTCCTCCGGGATGCTGCAGATCAATGTGTTTGTGGATCTGTTCTTCGCCTCTGGCATCAGTGGCGCCGCCGCTGGCCTGGGCTACGCCGGTCTGCTGGTGCAAACCCCCCTGGGGTTGCTCTCCAATGCCCTCCTGGTGCCTCTGCTGCCCGTCTACGCCCGGCTGACCGCCCCGGAGGACCGCCCCCAGCTGATTGCCCGCATTCGCCAGGGCCTGATGCTCTCCAACGCCAGCATGTTGCCCTTGGGTGCCCTGATGATTGGCCTGGCTGGCCCGCTTGTGGCCCTGGTGTATGAGCGGGGGGCCTTCGATCACCGCGCCGCCAGCCTGGTGGCTTCCCTGCTCGTGGCCTATGGAGTGGGCATGCCGGCCTACCTGGCGCGGGATGTGCTGGTGCGGGTGTTCTATGCCCTGGGCGATGCGAACACACCCTTCCGCTGGTCGGTGGCGGGCATCGGCCTGAACGCCTTGTTTGATTGGCTGCTCGTGGGCGGACCCACCCCCTGGAGCGGTTTGCTGCTGCCAGCGCTCTCCTTCGGGGCCCCGGGCCTGGTGCTCGCCACGGCGCTGGTGAACATCCTCACCGGTGTGGCATTGCTGTGGGTGCTTCACCGGCGTCTGGGCGGCCTGCCGCTGGGAGACTGGGGTCGAGACAGCCTGAAGCTCCTGCTGGCCTCCCTGGTGGCCGGAGGAACGGCCTGGGCCCTGGCGACAGGGGTGCGTTGGCCGCTCGGTCTCTTCGGCCTGCTGCTGCAAAACGGGCTCTGTGCCGCCCTGGCGGTGGGCCTGTACGGAGCGCTCGGCTCCTGGTCGGGGGTGGAGGAGGTCAGGCAGGTGCTGCGAGGGCTCAAGCTCCGCCGGAGCCAAGGAGACTCTGGATAACCCCTCAGCGGCACCTGTGAGAGCGCGGAGCTCCCAGTTGGTGCAAGGCACAGCTTCCACTGGCGACCGGTTGTCCAGAGCGTCCCTAAAGAATCCTCACGTCGCGCTCTTCTCTCACCTGCAGGGGAATTTCCAGACGCGAGCGGCCAATCATCTGGGGGCCGTCGATCGAGAGGATGCGGGCCTCGATCCCGAAGTCTTTGAAGGCGGACTCGAGCTCATTGATCAAGGCCTTCTCCACCTGCGCTTCAGCGTCCACCACTTTCCCAATCAACCGGCTGCCGAGACGGCCGATGCGCTTGCGCACCACCTCCTTGGCGTTGGTGACCTCGATGATCAGCACGACGGATCCCCAGGTGGGGTCAGACTATCGGTCGACGGGCGTTTCAGCGCTGGCAACTGGGGCCGACCCAGCTCAGCAGTAGGGCTCCAGAAGCTCCTCCAGATCGCGCAGCTGGCTCGCCGGGATCAACCGGGCCAGGGGCAGGCGCGTGGCACCGCCGCCAATCGGCACCTGCACGGCTTCCAGGGCCTGCCGCGCGCAGACGGCCGCTCCCTGCTCCAAGCGCCCGGCGCACTCCTGGGCCAGGGTGGCCGCCAAGCCCGCGTCTCCCAGGTAGAGATGCCAGTTGGCCACCTCCACATAGAGCCTGTCCGCGAGCGACGCGGTGAGCTCCTCGAGATCCCTGGCGGCGAGTGTCATGGTGTTGGCGGGGTGTCGGGCTGGGGCCGAAGGCGCAACACCACGCTGCCATGGAGCAGCAAGACCGCGGCCCAGCCCAGGGTGAGCCAATTCAGGTGGGTCCAGGGGTGCCGCAGGCCCTGCACGAACCACAGTCCACTGTTGATCGAGGAAAAGAGGGCGGCGTGCAGCGTCAGATTCACCACTCGGGCGAAATGGCGGTAGGTGGGGTCGTTGGGATCTGCGGGGCCGTACCAGCGAATGGGCATGGGAGGGGAGACAGAGAGATGTCGGGGGGCGGAGGGGAGCGTGGAGGGGGGGTGGTTGACGGATGGGCCCCCTTTCTGGTGAGAATGAGGGGGTCGGCGCTTGTAGCTCAGCGGATTAGAGCATCTGACTACGGATCAGAGGGTCGGGAGTTCGAATCTCTCCAGGCGCGTCAGAAGAGCCGCTCATGCGAGCGGCTTTTTTTTGCCCATGCCTCCACGATACGGACGGAAGGCCAGCCCCTTGCCTACGATCTCCACACGTGCCATGCCTTCATGCCTTCACCGATCGATGCGCCCCTGGCCAGTGGGGATCCCGCGATCGCCGCGCTCATCGAGCGTGAGCTGAGGCGTCAACAAACCCATCTCGAGCTGATTGCCAGCGAGAATTTCGCTTCTCGCGCCGTGATGGAAGCCCAGGGGTCGGTGCTCACCAACAAATATGCGGAAGGTCTTCCCCACAAGCGCTATTACGGCGGCTGTGAGTTTGTTGACAGCATCGAGGAGCTGGCGATTGAGCGGGCCAAGCAGCTCTACACAGCCGCCTGGGCCAACGTGCAGCCCCACAGTGGCGCCCAGGCCAACTTTGCCGTTTTCCTCGCCTTGCTTCAGCCAGGAGACACGATCCTTGGCATGGACCTTTCCCACGGGGGCCATCTCACCCACGGCTCACCGGTCAATGTCTCCGGCAAATGGTTCAAGGCTGTGCACTACGGGGTGGATGCCGACAGCCAACAGCTCGATCTGGAGCAGGTGCGTCAGTTGGCGCTGGCCCATCGTCCCAAGTTGATCATTTGTGGCTACTCGGCCTATCCCCGCCGCATCGACTTCGCCGGCTTCCGCGCGATCGCCGATGAAGTCGGCGCTTACCTGCTGGCCGACATGGCCCACATCGCCGGACTGGTGGCTGCCGGAGAGCATCCCAACCCAGTTCCTCACTGCCATGTGGTGACCACCACCACCCACAAAACCCTGCGGGGGCCCCGCGGAGGCCTGATCCTCTGCAACGACGCCGACTTTGGCAAGCAGTTCGACAAGGCTGTCTTCCCTGGCGTGCAGGGAGGCCCCCTGGAGCATGTCGTGGCCGCGAAGGCGGTGGCCTTCGGCGAGGCCCTGCAGCCTGGTTTCAAGACCTACTGCCGGCAGGTGGTGGCCAATGCCAAAGCGTTGGCGGCTCGCCTGCAGGAGCGGGGCATCGCCGTGGTGAGTGGCGGGACGGACAACCACATCGTGCTGCTGGATCTGCGCTCCATCGGCCTGACCGGCAAGGTGGCCGACGCCCTGCTCAGTGCGGTGAACATCACCGCGAACAAGAACACCGTTCCCTTCGATCCGGAGTCGCCCTTCGTCACCAGCGGCCTGAGGCTCGGCACGGCCGCCCTCACCACCCGCGGCTTCGATGAAGCCGCCTTCCTCGACGTGGCCGAGGTGATCGCCCATCGCCTGCTCCAGCGCGAGGACAGCAGCGTGGAGCTGCAATGCCGGGAACGGGTGCGGACCCTCTGCGAGCGTTTTCCCCTCTATGGCGGCCAGCGTGAGCTTCAGCCGGTTTCGTAGGCCGATCCTCCTCCCCCGGCGCGGGAGCGCCTGGCTCCCCCCAAGCCTCCCCCGACAGCTGCCGTGACCCTCGCTTCCAACCCGATCGCGGCGGCTGTTCTCACCTTCACGGTCGCGACCATCGGCACGGCGCTGGTGGTGCCATTCATCCGGCGGCTGGGTCTGCGCTGGGGGCTGGTGGATCAACCGGATCCCCGCAAGCAGCACACTCTCCCCATGGTGCGGTTGGGCGGTGTGGGGATCGTGGTGGGATTCAGTCTGGGCTTGATGGTGACCTGGGTGTGCGGCGGTTTTGCCCAGCTCGCGCCGGATAAGGATCAACTGATCTGGACCTCCCTGGCCGGCGCCCTCTGCTACTTCGTGATCGGCCTGGCCGATGATCTCTTCGCCCAGCCACCCCTGCCGCGCCTGATCGGGCAGATGGTGGTGGCGATGGCCGTCTGGAGTCAGGGCGTTCGCATCAGCAACATCGACCTTCCCTTCCACCTCCCCGGCGCCAACGGCGCCCTCGACCATCTGCTGCGCCTGCCGCCCGCCGTGAGCCTGGTGGCCACAGTGATCTGGCTGGCCGGGATCACCAACGCCATCAACTGGCTGGACGGTCTGGATGGCCTGGCGGCAGGGGTCAGCGGCATCGCCGCCGTGGCGCTGCTCTCGGTGAGCTTCAGTCTGGAGCAGCCGGCCGCGGGCCTGCTGGCGGCTGCCCTCGCGGGCGCCTGCCTGGGCTTTCTGCGCCATAACTTCAATCCCGCTCGCATCTTCATGGGCGATGGCGGCTCCTACTTTCTGGGCTTTGCCCTGGCCTCCATCAGCATCGTGGGCCCAGCCAAGGGGCTCACAAGCGTGAGCCTGCTGTTGCCCCTGCTGATCCTCTCCCTCCCCCTGGCCGACATGTCCGCTGTGATCATGGGACGCCTGCGCGAAGGGCGCTCGCCCTTCTATCCCGATCGACGCCATCTGCACCACCGGCTCCTGCGCTCAGGCCTGAGCCATCGCCGCACCGTGCTGATGATCTACGCCTTCACCCAGTGGCTGGCTGTGCTGGCGTTGGTGGTGGCCAACGCGGAGATGCGCTTCCTCTGGCTTGGCCTGGCGACGGCCGTGCTTGTGGCGGCGGTGGTGTTCACGCGCCGCAGCCTGCAACAGGAACGCTGCCAGCAAGCCGACACCGCCGGAGGGCCCGATGAGCGCTGAGATTCTCTGCATCGGCACCGAGTTGCTGCTGGGGGACATCCTCAATGGCAATGCCCGCTGGCTGGCCCAGGAGCTCGCCGCCCTTGGGGTGCCGCACCACCGTCAGGAGGTGGTGGGCGACAACCGAGACCGGCTCCTGGCGGCTGTGCGAGAGGCGGCCCGGCGCTGCCGGGTGTTGATCACCACCGGCGGGCTGGGACCCACCGCGGATGACCTGACGACAGAAGCCATCGCCGCGGCCTTTGTCGCCCCCTTGGTGGAGCATGCGGAGGTGTGGGCTGACATCCAGGCCAAGCTCGGGGCGCGAGGCCGACCCCTGGCGCCGAGCAACCGACGCCAGGCCCTGCTACCGGAGGGGGCGGCCGTTCTCCCCAATCCCACCGGCACGGCCCCGGGGATGATCTGGAGTCCGCAGCCGGGCTTCACGATCCTCACCTTTCCGGGGGTCCCCTCCGAAATGCGGGCCATGTGGCACGCCACCGCCGTTCCCTGGCTGCTTCAGGCCCAGCTGGCGGAGGGGGTGTTTCTGAGTCGCCGCCTCCATGTCTGGGGCGTGGGCGAAGCGCTCCTGGCGGAACAGGTGGCCGACCTGCTGGCCCTCGCCAACCCCACCGTGGCGCCCTACGCCGGCGGCGGGCAGGTCACCCTGCGCCTCACAGCGCGGGCGACAGACACGGCGGCAGCCCGTGCCCTCCTGGAGCCGGTGGAGCGGGACATTCGCGGCCGGATCGGCACGGCCTGCTTCGGGGCGGATGGGGAGAGCCTGGCCTCGGTGGTGTTGCGCGAGCTGGTGGAGCGCGGGCAGACCCTGGCCGTGGCGGAATCCTGTACCGGCGGCGGGCTGGGGGCGGCCCTGGCCGCTGTTCCCGGAGCCTCCCGATCCTGGCTGGGGGGAGTGATCGCCTACGCCAACCGGGCCAAGCAAGACCTGCTCGGTGTGTCCGCCGAGTTGCTGGAGCAGTGGGGGGCGGTGAGTGATCCGGTGGCTCTGGCCATGGCCGAGGGGGTGCGTGAGCGCTTGGCCAGCGACTGGGCGCTGGCCACCACCGGAATCGCCGGCCCTGGCGGAGCGACGGCGGACAAGCCCGTGGGATTGGTGCATGTGGCCGTAGTGGGGCCGGAGCCCTTCGCCGGCTGGAGTGAGGGGGTGCGGTTTGGCGCGAGCCGAGGCCGTGAGGCCATCCAGGCCATGATTGTGGGAGAGGCCTTGAACCGCCTGCGGCTGAGTCTGCTGCAAAACCGTGCCTGAGGCGAGGACCGCAGTGCCGTCAAGGTCGGAAGCTTCCCCACCGCGGGGCCACTGTCAAGTGCCTGCGCTCAAACCGAAACCGGGGTTGAGGGGGAGCATCTCAGCGCCTGAGGCCATCGATCACGAATGCTTAGGCGTGGAGTTTTCCACGGATTATCCAAGTTATCCCCAGAAAGCGAGGGGGTTTTCCACAGATTGCCTCGGCTGGGGGCCCAGGCGGGAGGAGGCGGATGCCCCTCTGGAGCGGGCGAAGCTGTGGGATGCGGCTTTCCTCTTGACCCCGGGAACGCGGCTGGCTCGCAAAGCCCAAAGCAGCCGCCAATTGGCTGAAACGCCTTGCAAATCCAGTGGCCGACAAGTAAGACGCATTAGTCTAACAATGCGACCAGCTTTTTGACGGGAGGCCGCCTCCTGTGGCGTGATGGTGGGGTTGTTGTGAGGTCGCGTATGTCGTCGGTCCCCGGTCATGCTCCCCGTAGCGTGAGCATCGAAAACCAGATGCCCGAAGATCTCTTTGATGCGATGCGGGAGTTCATCCGCCTCCATCCCCAGTGGGATCAATACCGGTTGATGCAAGCGGCCCTGGCTGGGTTTCTGTTTCAACACGGCGCCAAGGACAGGGCGGTGGCCCGCCATTACCTCGATGGCTTGTTTCAGCGGGAGACGACCCACCGGCCGGGCGCCAGGGAATCCGAAGCCGAAGGCGCGCTCGGCCTCCCACTAGGGTGAGAGGGCGTCCCTTCGGGAGTCCCCGTGAGCGCCGGCACGCTCTTCGACAAGGTTTGGGACCTGCACCGGGTGGCCGATCTGCCCGGCGGCACCAGCCAACTGTTCATCGGCCTGCATCTCATCCATGAAGTCACCAGTCCCCAGGCGTTCGCCGCCCTGAACGACCTCGGACTGGCCGTGCGGCACCCTGAGCGCACCGTGGCCACGGTGGATCACATCGTGCCCACCACCTCCCAGGCCCGGCCCCTTGCTGATCCCCTGGCCGAGGAGATGCTGACCACCCTGGAGGTCAACTGCGCTGCCCACGGCATCACCCTTCACGGCCTCGGCAGCGGTCGCCAAGGAATCGTGCATGTGATCGCCCCTGAACTGGGGTTGACCCAGCCCGGCATGACCGTGGCCTGCGGCGATTCCCACACCTCCACCCACGGGGCCTTTGGTGCGATTGCCTTTGGCATCGGCACCAGCCAGGTGCGAGATGTGCTGGCCAGCCAGAGCCTGGCGATGGGCAAGTTGAAAGTGCGGCGCCTCTGGGTGGAGGGCGCCCTTCAGAACGGCGTCTACGCCAAGGATCTGATCCTGCATGTGATCCGCACCCTGGGGGTGAAGGGTGGCGTTGGCCATGCCTATGAATTCGCCGGCCCCGCCATCACGGCACTCACGATGGAGGAGCGCATGACCCTGTGCAACATGGCCATCGAGGGCGGTGCGCGGGTGGGCTATTGCAACCCTGACGACGTCACCTTCGCCTACCTGCGCGGCAGGCCCCACGCCCCCGCGGGCGACGCCTGGGAGCGGGCCGTGGCCTGGTGGCGCTCGCTGGCCAGCGGGCCAGACGCGCAATTTGATGACGAGGTGCGCTTTGACGCCTCCACCATCGCCCCCACCGTGACCTGGGGGATCACCCCCGGCCAGGGGATCGGCGTTGATGAACCCGTGCCCGGGCCGGAGCAGCTGGCGCCTGAGGAGAGGCCTCTGGCGGAGGAGGCCTATCGCTACATGGATCTCCACCCCGGCCAACCCATCGCCGGTCTGCCGGTCGATGTCTGCTTCATCGGCAGCTGCACCAACGGACGACTCAGCGATCTGCGAGCCGCCGCGGCGGTGGCCCGTGGTCGTCGCGTGGCCCCCGGCTTGAAGGCCTTCGTGGTGCCGGGCTCGGAACAGGTGGCGGCGGCGGCCGAGGCCGAGGGGCTCGACCTGGTGTTTCGCGCCGCTGGCTTCGAATGGCGGCAGCCGGGATGTTCCATGTGCCTAGCCATGAATCCCGACCGGCTCGAGGGCCGGCAGATCAGCGCCAGCTCCTCCAACCGCAATTTCAAAGGCCGCCAGGGGTCGGCGACCGGGCGCACCCTGCTCATGAGTCCGGCGATGGTGGCAGCCGCCGCCGTCAGCGGCCATGTGGCCGATGTGCGCCGCCTGCTGGCCGCACCGGCCGCCACCGTCTGATGGCTCCCGGGGAAGTCCTTCGCCCTGCCGTCTCGCCACCGCGCTCCCTGTCATGTCCTTGCCGTCTCTCGATCCCCAGCCTTTCCCCAGCGGCCCCGTGCGTCGCCATCGCGGTCGCGCGGTGGCGGTGGTGGGCTCCGACATCGACACCGATCGCATCATTCCGGCCCGCTTTCTGAAGTGCGTCACCTTCGAGGGACTGGCCGCCGGGGCCTTCGCCGACGACCGCGCGGAGCGGTCTGGCCATCCCGATGGTCCCCATCCCTTTGATCGGCCCGAGCATCAAGGGGCCTCGCTGTTGGTGGTGAACCGCAATTTCGGCTGCGGCTCCAGCCGTGAACACGCTCCTCAAGCCCTGATGCGCTGGGGCATCCGGGCGGTGATCGGCGAGAGTTTCGCGGAGATCTTCTTCGGCAACTGCCTGGCTCTGGGCATTCCCTGCCTCTCCGCCAGCAGCGCGGCGGTGGCGGCGATCCAGGAGGCTGTGGCCGCTGATCCCGGCACCATCCTGGAGCTGGATCTGGAGTCCTTGAACGTCGTGTTGGAGAGCGAGGCGGCGGGGGAGAATCGCTGGCCCGTGCACCTTGATCCAGGCCCCCACAGCATGTTGGTGAGCGGTCAGTGGGACGGCACGTCCCAGTTGCTCAGCCATGGGCCACAACTCCAGAGCACGGCCCGCCGCCTGCCCTACCTGCGGGGCTTTGCGCCGGAGGCCGTGGCTCCGGTCCAGGTCTGAACACGGCAGCCCGAGCGGGCCCCGAGAGAGACAAACATGTGCGGGTGCGGGCATCCCAAGGGATCAGAAGGGCCGTTCCAGCCCCTGTTGACTGGGGGTGAGGGGGACGAACGGCACTCCCGGACCGTTGAAGTTCAAGTCATTCAGTCGTAACCGCACGCCACCCAAGCCGTCATAGGGGCTATAGAAGATTCCAACCTCATAGGACCTTCGCTGCCAGCGCAATTCCAGATAAGAGCCGGTGATCTCGCCATAATTTTGCGAACCTGGATCAACGTTCAAGCCGACGCCACCGTTAAACACCAGTGGGCCCACGATCTGCTGGGTGAGACCGATGCCGAGGGTGCCCAAGTCGACGGCACGATCGAAGCCAAAGGGGCTCTGCCCCTGCCGCAGGGTGCCGCCGCCAGTGACGGTGAGCTGGGTGTAGTCGAGAAAGGGTTTCACAAAGTGCCCCAATGTGAGCGTGGGACCGCCCGAGAGGCTGATGGTGTTTTGGTTGGTGCCATCTCCGTAGTAGGCGACAACGCCCTGCACGTTGGCATTGAGAGCGAACCCTGGCACGATCGGTTGGGAGGTGTTGGCGAACGCTTGCTGAGGCGTGGCCGGCGCGGCTTTACCTGTCCACAGGGGCAGGGAAAGATTGAGGGAGCCGATGGCATTGGCACGCCAAAGGGTCGAGAGATTGGTGGTGTCGAAGTTGTCGCTCTGGTAATTCCCCACCCCCATGCGCCAGAGATAGTTGCTGCTCAGACGGCCCCAGTTCGGCAAGGTGACCTTCTTCTCCAGGAAGCCGCCGAAGGCGGAATACACGTCTTGTTCGCCAAGGGTGCCGTTCCAGGTGCGGAAGCGGTAGGCGCCAAACAGGCGCAATTCGCTGGTGCCCAGCCAGGGCAAGCGCAGATCACGGGTCAACTCCGCCAGGCTGCGGGTGCCATTGGCGATGTTGTCGGGGTTGAAGCTGGAGAGGTCCAGGCGGGCGTTGGTGTCAAATCCCAGCAGGCTGGTCTGCAGCCGGGCGAGCAGGCCAAAGTCATCCCCTGTGGTGGCTGGTTGCTTCTGGGCATCGGCGCCCGCAGATTGCCAGGGGTAGGGGTAGCTGTCACTTTCCCCATCGATTGCCCGCTCCACCAGCAGCTGGGGTTGCACCGTCAATTGGCCCCGCTCGCCGAGGCGAATCCTGGTGTTGTAGCCCAGGAACACCCCATCCCGATCCTCCCGATCGATGCCGATCACCCAGGGGTTGTCCACCTCCTCCTGTTTCTTGATCACGGTCTGCCGCCGCGCCGGGATGCGCAATCGGTCTTCCAGCACCACCTGGTTGTGTCCCGCCTTGATCACCGTGTCGCCGTTCGGCTGGAGGGTTCCGATAACGCCCTCCGAATCCAGCCACGATTGGGCTGGGGTGAATGGATCATTGCTGAAGGCCACCCGATCTCCCGAAAAGGTGGTTGGCGTGAGTGCAAGCTTGCTGGCCTGAACACGCCAGCGGCTGATGGTGCCCTTGATCAGAGGACGGTTGTCCTTGCTGGTGAGCGGGTTGAGCTGGCCAGGACGGGCCTGACCGTAATCGGTTTCCGATTCGGTGACGCTGAACTGGCTTGGGAAGCCATAGCGGCGCTCCGCCGTCAGGTTTTGCTGGAAGCGCACATCCCGCACCCGCTGATCCACCCGGGCGATCGCTTCGGCCCGCAGGCGCTCCGCCTCGCGAGCGCGACTCCAGACCGTGCCCTGCCGCGACGCGGTGGAGGTGCTGGGCGGGGGCGGGGGTGGCGGCAGGCCAGGCTGGGTTTCGCCGCCCATCGCCACCGCCTCCAGCTGGCTGGCAAGATCCTCCCGCGGCTTGCTGTCCGGTGGTGGCGCTCCGGGGCAGCCCGTGGGTGCGGGCATCGGCGCGGTGGGCCGAGTCTTCTCCGTCTTGCCGAAGCGGTGGCGCACCCCCAGCAGGTAACCGTTGCTGCCTTCTCGCACGCCGCTATAGACGCCAAACGCGCCGGAGCGGTGATGAATGCGTCCCACGATCGACCACTCTGGCGTCACGAGGCCTTCCACCTCAAAGGCGAGGTAGTTGAGGAAGGTGGCGTAGTTCTCCCGTTCCGTTCGCTCCCAGTTGCTGGCCTCACTGAGGAAACTCACACCCTCTTCAAAGAAGACGTTCAACCAGGGACGCAGCCACAGGCGCGCGCCGATGCCGAACGTGGCCTCGCCGAATGTCTGGGAGGGAGTCGGGGCAAAGGGCACCGCCTGGTTGTACGGGCCGCCCCCCTGACGCGCTGCCCGGTGGGCCAGCACATTGGCGTCAAGCTCGATGGAGAGGGGCCCACCGTTAATGAGGCGCCGCTGCACGCCAAACCCGAGTAGATATTCCGGCCTCGGGCTGCCATGGAAGAGAAAGGCATCACCAAAGTTGGCCGTGGTCATCTGGCCCGCCCAGCCGGTGACCGCCCAGGGGTAGGGGTGCCACTCCGGGATGGGAGGCAAGGAGGGCGGGCAGCTGAAGGGCTCCGGGGGGGGCAGCGGTGTGGAGGGCGGCATCGCCAAATTGAGATCTTGGGCGCTGCCGTCGAGGTCCAAAACCCCGTAGACATCGTCCAGCTCGCCATTGCCATCCAGGAGGCTGTAGCGCAGGCGACTGGCCTGGAAAAATTGCTGCCCCCGCTGAAAGCGCACGGCCCCGGCGGCAAACAGGGTGCGGGTGGCAGGATCAAATTCGATCCGATCCGCCTGAAGACGTCCACCAGCGATCTTGGCGGTGACATTGCCCGTGCTCACGTAACGCCCCAGCTGGCCGTCGTACTCCTGGCGGTTGCTCATCAGCTCCAGTTCCAGGGGGATGGCTTCCGGCTGGCCCGCTTGGGGGAGGGCTGGCAGGGGCTGGGCAGGGGCTTCGGCGGTTGGAGGGCGCGGAGGCGCCGTCTCCTGAGGCAGGGGCGCTGCCGGAGCGGCGTCTGTGGCCGCGACAGCCGGGGAGGAAGCGGAGGGTGCGGCTGACGCAGCAGCCGCGATAAAGGATCCGGCCGGCCCGGCCGCCAGATCCGGCGCGGCCCCGAGGTCCGGCGCACCCCCGAGGTCCGGCGCGGGGGCGGGCAGGGGAGGAAGTTGCACGATGAGCGGCGCTCCCACCGGCCCGGAGGGATCCAGGGCTGGGGCACTGGCGTCCGCGCCCTGTTGCGTCTCTCTGGTCTCGCCTGAATCCGTCCGCTCCGGGGCGTGCGCCTCAGCGAGGGTGATCGGAGGGCCCAAGATCGTGTTGAGATGGGGCGCCCCGCCCACACCTTCGATTGCCAAGGCGGGGTGCTGATCCGCGCAAAAGGCACCTCCCAACAGCAGCAGAGCCACTCCCGTGGATGCCCTCACGCGCTCCCGCAGGGGTGGCTCCAGAGGCGATGGGTCCAGGGACTGGCGATGGAGCACCACCTGTGGCCCACCCTCTCAAAGTGGCTGTGATCTTGCCATGTGATGTTGTCCTTCACGCGCCGAAACGGCCGGTTCTCCGCTCGGAAGCAGGGATCCGTGCCGGTGCATGAAGTGGGCAGGACTGGCCATCAGGGTCAGCCGAATCACAACACCTCACTCTTCGAGGTCTTTGCGGCTGGGCGTGCGGCTCGGATCGCTGGCCAGAAAGCCAAACACGAAAATGCCGATGAAAAAGAAAACGACCGAATAGACAGAGATCTTGAGGGCGAGCATGGGCTCTCCAGCGTGTTACAGGGGAGGCGGGCGCGTCGGAACGGGCATTCCCCGAGGCGGCCGCATCATCTTATGGGGCCCGCATGACGATCCAGGGCGACAGGGGACGCGCAGGGGCTGTTCCTGTTGGGATTGAAATGTTTGCGGGGCGCTCGGTTGTCCCGATCTGCTGCGCCATCCATGCCCCCACCTCCGGAATCTGCTGTGGTGAACCCCCTGGAGCTTCAATCTCTCTGGCGGCGCTCCACGCCCTCAGGCTGTGCTGGCTCCGCCCTGCTCCATCCCTGGGCCGCCCGCCATCGGCCGGACTGGGCCGCGCGGGGCCTGATTGTTTGGCCCCGCGGCGGCCAGTGGTGCCACCTACGGCTGTCCCTGTCCTGTCCCGAGCCCTGGCGCGCCCTTGGCCCGCGGCTGGCGCGGGCCCGACTGGCACTGCGCTGGTGGGCCGAAGCCGCGGAACTCTGGGTGCGAGAGACACGCGTGCATCAGGGCGATCTGTTTGACAGCAGCTGTCGCTGGGCTTTGCCGGAGGCCTGGTGGCAGGGGGAGGCCTGGCCGGTGGAGCTCCGCCTGCGCAGTCCGCTCCATGACGACGGAGCTCTTGTGCTCAGCCAACTGGAGCTGGAACCCCTCGACCCCGACGATCCCCACGGCCTTCTGGCGCCAACGGTGGCCAGACTTCAGGCTCTGCGGGAGGCGGAGAGCGGGCGGGCGACGGCGGGGCCTCGGGGTGGCCGTTGGCAGGTGTTGGGCCATGCCCACCTTGATTTGGCCTGGCTGTGGCCCGTCGCGGACACCTGGCTGGCGGCGGAGCGGACCTTCCACTCCGTGCTCGCCTTGATGGAGCAGCAGGCCCAACTCCACTTCGGCCACTCCACCCCCGCCCTCTATGCCTGGCTGGAACGGCACCGCCCTTCTCTCTACCAGCGCATCCGCGCGGCGATGCGTCAGGGCCGCTGGGAGCCGCTCAACGGCCCCTGGGTGGAGTGTGATTGCGTGCTGATTGCCACCGCATCGTTGCTGCGGCAGTTTCAGGAGGGCCAGTGGTACAGCCGCCGAGCCTTTCCGGAGTGGACCCATCCGCTGGCCTGGCTGCCCGACAGCTTTGGCTTCAGCGCCGGCTTGCCGCCGGTGGCGGCGGCCACCGGTGTGCGCTGGTTCTGCACGCACAAGCTGGCCTGGAACAGCGACAACCCCTTCCCGCACCGCCTGTTTCGCTGGCGCGGGCGCTGCGGTCGGGAGGTGCTGGCCCTGATGACCGCAGCGATCGGCAGCGATGGAGATCCCGTGGCGAGGGAGCGTTGGCGCCTGGCCTGGGAGCGGGACAGCGGTGTGGCAGATGCGCTCTGGCTGCCGGGGGTGGGCGATCACGGTGGTGGTCCGACCCGCGAGATGCTGGAGCAGTTGGCGCTCTGGCAGGGGCGAGAGGGCACCGTGCCCCAGACGCACGGGACCCTGCGGGCCTATCTGGCCCGTTTGGAGCCCCTGGCGCCCAACCTGCCGGTGTGGCGGGATGAGTTGTATCTGGAGCTGCATCGCGGCTGTGCCACCAGCCGGCCGGATCAGAAGCGCCACAACCGTTCTCTGGAACGCCTCTTGCGGGAAGCGGAGACCGCCCTGGCGCTGCTGGCCGCCTCCGCTGCCGCCGGGCAGGCGACGGCAACGGATTTGGAGACGCCGGACTGGCAACCGCTGCTCTTTCAGCAGTTTCACGACATTCTTCCGGGCACCTCCATCCCGGAGGTGTTTGCGCAAGCCGAGCCGATCTGGCGACGGTCCCGCCGCCACAGCCGGCGGCTGCGGGATCAGGCGCTGGCTGCGCTGTTGAGCGCCGCCGAGAGCGACGAGGCGCTGTGGACGGCCTGCCAACTGCAGTGCCTTCCCGCCGCCCCCCGCACCGTGCGCCTGCCGAGGGGAGCCTGGTCGCACGAGGGCCTGGCCTTGCCCTGCCAGAGAGCCCCAGGCGGCGGACAGTGGGTGCAATTGCCCGGCATGGAGGGGATGGCGGCCATCGCCCTGAGGCGCCAGCCGTCAGACCAGGGGGCGCCGTGCACGTCCGAGCGCCTTCAGCATCCGGTGACGCTCCAGCTCCTGCCCGGGGAGGCTGGCGCCAGGCGCTGGCGTCTGGCCAACGGCCTGGTGGCTGTGACCCTGGGTCCCCTGGGGTTGGAGGCGATGGAGGATCCCCGGGGCCGTTCCCTGCTGGCGGGCCCTCTGCGCTGGTGCCGTTTTGGTGATCGGGGCGAATTTTGGGATGCCTGGGATTTGGCCAAGACGTACGCCGACCATCCCCTCCCCTGGCTCTGGCAGGGGGAGCCCCAGTGGCTGGAGCAGGGTCCCCTCTGCGCCCGCATGGTGTGGCGCGGGCGCTGCGGGGAGAGTCCGGTGCGGCTGGATGGACGCCTCCTGGCTGGTTCCCCCTGGTTTGAGCTGGTGCTGCGTCTCCACTGGCGCCAACATCACGAGTTGCTGCGTCTGGAGGTGCCCCTGGCCTCCCCCGCCTGTCGCTGGGCGGCCGACCATCCCGGTGGCGTGAGCGAGCGACCCACAACCCCCACCACCCCGCGGGAGCGCAGCCGCTGGGAAGTGAGCGCTGTGAGCTGGATCGCCTCGGTGCAAGGGGCCCGGGGCGATGGTCTGGCCCTGTTGCTGGATGGACCGCAGGGGGTGTCCGCCGGGCCAGAGACGTTGGCCGTCTCCCTGCTGCGGGCGCCCACCTGGCCCGATCCGGGCGCCGACAACGGGCCGCAACGCCTGCGGCTGGCCCTGATGCCGGCTGTGGCCGGGTGGCGGGCGTCCGCCGTGCCCCAGCAGGCCTGCCGCTTCCGCGAACCCCTCTGGCTACGCCCCCGAGCCAGACCCGGCGCCACCGCAGCCCTGCCGAGTCTGCCGAGCCAAGAACCCGATGTGCATGTGATCGGCCTGCAACGGGCGGCGGCGGACAGATCCGATGGAATTCTCACCGTTCAAAACCTTGGCCCGTGCCGCCGCCGGTTGCGCCCGGGCGATCACTGGCAGGTGGTGCGCCAGCTCGACGGCTTGCACCAACCGTTGGGCAACGTCCCCGATCCAGGGAGGACAGACAGCGGGGATAGAGAAGAGGAGATCCAGACCGATGGAACACAGCTGCCGCTGGCGCCCTGGAGCCTGAGTTTCTGGAGCGTGCGGCTGCGCCCACCCTGCGGGTGCCTGCCGCCTCAATCGTCGTGATCGTCAAACGGGTCGGTGAGGCCCTTCGACGGCGGGCCGAACGCTTGATAGATCCCGAAACCCGTCAGGGCGAGGAGCACCGTCAAGACGGTCAGAGCCACCGAGAAGGCTGGGGAGGCGCTGGTGAGGGAGGGATCCATGGGGTGCGGTGGCGGTGCGAGACCGGTGGGGGCGGGGGAAATTACGTCACAACTCTCGACAGCCCCTCGTGGGAGGACTGGCGGGACCCTTACAGTAGCCAGCACGCTGACCCATCCGAGAGGATCGAGCCGCCATGGCCCAACGCACCCGCCTGGGAGACATCCTGCGCCCATTGAACTCTGAATACGGCAAGGTGGTGCCTGGCTGGGGCACCACTCCCGTCATGGGGCTGGCGATGGCGCTGTTTCTTGTGTTCCTGCTAGTGATCCTGCAGCTCTACAACAAGTCCTTGCTGCTTGAGGGCATCAATGTGAACTGGAACAGCGCCGCCTGAGCTTCCCCTTCCTCACCAGATCCAGATGAACATCTTTGGTATCGGCCTGCCTGAGATGGCCGTGATCGCGGCCATCGCCTTGCTTGTTTTCGGGCCGAAGCGATTGCCGGAGATGGGCAAAAGCCTGGGTCGCACGTTGAAGGGATTTCAAACGGCTTCCCAGGAATTTGAGCAAGAGTTCCGTTCGGCCCTGCGCACGCCCGAGGACGCCGTTCCACCGTCACCAGCCGCCCTGGCCGCTCCTTCGGCCGCAGCGGCTCTGGGCCCGGCTGCGGATGAGGAAGCGGCCGAAGCTGTGATCGCCTCTTCCCAGTCGCCCTCCCTCTGAGCGGGATTGGGCGTGGTGGATCTTCAGTTGGTGGTGGGGCTGGGCAATCCTGGCCCGCGCTACAGCCGCACGCGGCACAACGTCGGATTTTTGGCCCTGGAGCGTCTGGCTGCGGCCCAGACCTTTCGCCAGCAGGGCAAGTTGCATGGGCTGCTCGCCGAGCTGGGCAGCGGGCCGGAGCGCCTGCGGCTGCTGATGCCCCAGACCTTCATGAACGACAGCGGTCGCTCCGTGCGCGCCAGCCTCGACTGGTTCGGGCTCCAGCCCAATCAGTTGCTTGTGATCGTGGACGACATGGATCTCCCCTTGGGGCGCCTGCGCCTGCGTGCCTCCGGCAGTGCGGGGGGGCACAACGGATTGCGCAGCATCATCGATCATCTGGGCGGCGGTGCGTTTGCCCGGCTGCGTCTTGGCATTGGCGCGCCAGCGGGAGCTCCGCAGGAGCGCAAGAGCCGTGCGGTGGGCCATGTGCTGGGCCCGTTCTCCGCCCGTGAGCAATTCATCCTGGACCAAGTGCTCGCCGAGGTGAGCCGGGGTGTGGCCCTGATCCGTTCGCGGGGACTCGAACGGGCCGGCAACGAGCTGAACAGTTTCCGGGCCCTGCCTGAGGCATCCTGAAAGGCGTTTTTGCTCTTCTGTGCTGGCCTCCCTTGAGTCGCCTCCCGTCAACCACGGCCCAACTGCGCGTGTTTCGCCAGAGCTTCCATCCCTGCCGTCTTGAGGGGGAAGTGACGGCTGGAGGGTTTCACTGGACGTTTTGCTGGGCGTTTGATCGCGGGGAGCTGACCATCGAACCGTCCCTGGGGCGGGCCCTGATCCAGGACGCGCTGATGCGCTTCCTGCTGCGCGCGGATTACCAGCTGGAAGCGGGAGGCGACTACGTCTTCATTGTGCGGGCGGCCTTTTGAGCGTGTGACCAAGCCAGCGCTCCAGCAGCACCTGGGCAACGATGTCATCCCAATCCCGCGGGGGCTGTCGCAGCCCCGCAGGCAGCAACCGTCGCCAGCCCCGCACGGGCTCCAGCTGCCAATACCGCTGTCGGGCCGTCAGGGTGCTGTGGCGCTCGTCGACCACATGCAGCGGCAACAGATCCTCCAGGCGCAATCGCCAGGCCTGGCTGCCGGTGCCATCGCCCAGCACCAGGGCGCTGATGAGCCCCTGCCGATGCCAGCGCAGGAGCTGCGCGTAACAGTCGTCTGGAGGAAGCACCCACGCCTCCACCACCTGGAGGCAATCGCAATCGGTGCGCGCCAGGCCGCACTTGCTCCGGCCCGGATCCAGGCCGGCCAGAGCACCCATGGGAGGGCTGGAGGGAGCGGGGACTGACCTCATGGTGCTCGGCGCAGCTCGACGGCAATGGGATCGGGAGTGTCGGCATTGGCCTGGGCCACAGCCTCCAGCGTGGCCTGCTGGCCATCGGGGCGCAGGCTGAGGGCCAAGCCGAGCCGGTTCAAACTGGCCCCATCCACCTGCAGGCCATCCACCAAGGTGCCCCGGCGCTGGGCCTGGGTGAGGGCCGCCGCCAGGAGCAGGTTGAGGCGGCTGCGCACCTCCTCGGGGGAGCGCACATCGCCATCGAGCACCGTGCGGGCCAGCACATCACCGCGGCGGACCACGGGGCGGTTGGGCCGGAGATCAGGGAAGGCCAACACCCGTTGCTCGCCGCGCAGGATGTTGGCCGCAGAGCGAATGATGACAACCCAGGTTCCCGACTTGCGCAGGGCCTGATCGAGCCGCTCAATGTCACTGCGGGGCACAAGCAGGATCTGGCGGTTGACGTTCTGGCCAGGGAGCAGCAGGCGAAAGGCAGTGGCGTTGGCCTCCTGGAGCAGGGCGTCAATGGAGCGGCGCCCATCCTCCTGGCGCCCCAACCGGATTCGGGCCACGGCAAGGGGCTGGCCACTGGCGATCAGCACATCCCCCTGGCGCAGGGCAATCACCTTGCCCTCCAGGTCTTTGAGCTCCTTGGCCCCGGCCTCAATGCGAGCCCGCACCCCGGCCAGCTCCTTCTCCGTGCGCTGGATGTCGGCGTCGCGCGCCTTCACATCCCGGGTCAAACGTTCCCGTTCCACCTCCAGACGGCGGCGCTGCTCTTGCAAGGGTCGCAATTCCTGGCGGAGCTCGCCGACCCGCTGTTGAGCGGCACTGAGGGCTCGGGTGACCTTCCGCTCACTGGCGATGGCGGCTTCCCGGCCCCGCAAGGCCCGGTTGCGCTCCAAGCGGCTGCGCGCCAGTTCCTGTTGATTGATGCGCAGTTCCTGGCGGTTGCGCTCCAGATCCGCCATCGACCGCCGCAGGTCGGCCTGGCTGCTGGAGAGGGCCTGACGGCCCTCGCGCAGACGGTCCTGCAGTTGATCAAGCTCGAACAGCCCCACCCGCAGGCGCTCGCTCACCAGGAGCATCAGTCCCAGGGAGATGCCACTGATCAGGCTGCCGGTGAGCGCGGTGATCACGATCGCCGTCTTGCGGGGCCGCAGGTTGAAGAGGCTGAGGCGGGCCTTGCCCACCTTGCTGCCGAGCCGGTCCCCCAGGGTGGAGAGGACCCCTCCCAGCAGCAGCAGGGCAAGGATCAGCAACCACCCCGACACAGAAGCTCCCGAGTGGGTTCAGTATCCCTGGACTCCGTCCCCGCGCCGCCGGCTGGTGTCGGCGGATCAGCTGAATCGTTTGGCCAGGGCGATCGGATCGAACACCGTGATCTTTTTGCGATCGATCTGCACCAGTCCTTCGTTGCGCAGATCCCCCAACAGACGGGTGATGGTGACCCGGGTGGAGCCAATCGCCTCGGCAATCGCCTGATGGGACAGGCGCAGATCAATGGTGATGCCCTCATTGCCAGGCACGCCGAAGTCACGACAGAGCACCAGCAAAAAGCTCACCAGCCTGGAGGACATGTCGCGATGGGTGAGGGTTTCGATCATGGTTTCGGTCTGCAGAATCCGCGACGACAGGCCTTGCAGCAACAGCAGACCGACACTGGCATCCTGCTCAATGGCCCGGCGCACGGATGCGGCGGGGGCCGTGACGAGCTCCACACGAGTGAAGGCAATGGCGTGATAGAAGCGATCAGAGCGTTGTCCCGTCAGCAGGGAGAGCACGCCAAAGAGACTGTTTTCCCGCAACAACGCAACGGTGATTTCCTCGCCCGATTCATACACCCTGGAGAGGCGCACTGCTCCCCTGCGCAGCAGGTAGACCCGCTCGGCGGGATCTCCGGGGAAGAAAATTGTTTTGCCGCGCTCCACGCTTTCCGTGCTGCTGCCCGCCAGGGAGGGCATGACCTCCAGGAGGGTGGGGTGATTGGCCACAAGGCCCGGGCCGGAAGGAAGCGGCCCAGCGGGCGCCCCTCGTTGACTCGTCTGGCTGTAGCGGCTGAATCCTTGGCTGCCAACCATGATGAGGGCCCAATGGGCGCAAGCTACGGATCGCTCCCGCACACTCTTGTATCGAAGCTTACTTCTTGACGGTGGACTGACGTGCGCGGCCCCGGTTCCACGCAGCGGCAGGGATCGCTGACTGCGCTACCGGTAGTGTCTGCGGCTCCCGACCCCGCTACATTCAGAGCGTGGGCGATCGGCCTGGCCGTGTCCGACGGGACCAACGCCCGACGACGCCTCCGCTCCAGTGGACCCACTTTCTGCCACGCCGTTCATGACAGCCCGCCTCGCCCCTGCCCACCCCTCTCCACGCAACGAGGCCGCGTCACGTTCCCTGCGTCTGCTGCAGTCGCCCGCCCCGCATCTGCCTCCCCAACCCGAGGGGCTGCTGCAAATCCACACCGCCCCCCACCGGGGCAGCTTTTCGTCGGTGCTCAGCCAGGCGCTGCGGGCGGCGGGTCTGGGCAGCCGCGTGTTGGTGTGTCAGCTGTTGAAGGGCGGGGTGGCGCAAGGGGTGGAGGGAAGCCAGATGCTCTGTGGCCGCCTGCGCTGGTTGCGGCCCGCCACCCCCTTGTGCCTGGGCCTCTCCGCCGATCAGCAGGCCCTGGATCCGGAAGAGGCCGCTCGCATCCTTCAGGCCGTGCGGGATGTGTGGATTTTCAGCCGGGAGCAGGTGCTGGAGGGGCGGCTGGATCAGTTGGTGCTTGATGAGTTGGGCTTGGCGATCGAGCTGGGCTATCTGCCCCTGGAGGAGGTGGTGACAACCTTGGAGCAGCGTCCTCCCCATCTAGATGTCATCGTCACGGGCCCGGCGGTCCCCGCCGCCCTGATGGCCATGGCGGATCAGATCACAGAGTTGCGCCGGCTGATGTAGCGACAGCGGGGTTGCGGGCACAAGCCACCTACCCTCAACCCCCGAAGGCCTGCCGTCCGAACGTCCGCCCATGCTCAAAAACGACCGTTGGATCAAGGAGCAGGCTGCCCTGGGGATGCTGGACCCCTTCCAGCCCACCTTGGTGCGCCATCTCGAGCCAGAGGGCCGCAGGGGACCGGTGCTGAGTTTTGGTTGCAGTTCCTACGGTTACGACTTGCGTCTTTCTGCCAATGAATTTCTGATCTTTCGTCACGTGCCAGGCACGGTGATGAATCCCAAGCGCTTCAATCCCGCTAACCTGGAACCTGTTTCCCTGGAGCGGGATGGGGATGGCAGTTATTTCATCCTGCCCGCCCACTCCTACGGTCTCGGGGTCGCCCTGGAGAGGCTGCGCGTGCCGCCCAACATCACCGTGATCTGTCTTGGCAAAAGCACTTATGCTCGCCTGGGCATCATTGTCAATACAACACCAGCGGAGGCCAGCTGGGAGGGACACCTGACGCTGGAATTCAGCAACTCTTCTGGAGCTGATTGCAGGGTGTATGCGGAGGAAGGAATTTGTCAACTTCTATTCTTTGAAGGTGATCCCTGCGAGATCACCTATCAGGATCGTCAGGGCAAGTATCAACATCAGCCCGAGAGGGTCACCATGGCACGGATCTGAAAGGTCGTGCCATCCATCCCGTTGGCCTCAGGGCGCGAGCCGCGCCTTGTGCAGGCGGGCTTGCTGATACCACTGGGCAAATTGTGGCGTCCAGGCCTGAAGATGGGGCCATATCAGATCACAGAGCACACGTATTTCCTGTTGCGCGTCTAGCTTGGCCCGTAGATCCAGGAAATGGAGAAGGGCACGCAGTGTAAAACTCACAATGAAATGTTGGCGATAATCAAAGGGCAAAATTCCGCGAGCATGCTCCTCAGCAAAGCCCGCAGCCAGGAGATCGCGATAGCGTTCAGCCGCTGCTTGGCAGAGCGCCAGATCAATGGAGCGCTGGGCCTCGTTATAGGTATAGTTCTTGCCTTGGCGGTCGCTGTAACGACCCAACGGCCGTAGATAAAACACTTCTTCCAGCTCCAATTCACCATTGGCCGCCTTACAGATTCGATCACCTGTGTACCGCATCGATTGCACATCAAAACTCACCCCCACCCGATGGGTGCGTGCTTGCTGCATCACGGAGTGAGGAAACCAGCCCACGTTGAACACAATCTGAGCGTGCTCCAGGGGGCCGTAGTGACCCCGTTCTCCAGCCAGCAGACGCTTGACACAGATCTCGCCAGCCAGCGCTTCGTCAGGCCACTGCTGGCGGTCAGCGGCCACATAACCCTCGCTGTAATCCTGATGCATCGCGGCATAGACGCACTGCTGGGGATGGGGCGTGGCGGCGATTGGATCGACGCGAAAGCGCGGATCAAAGACTGCTTCAGCCATGGCTGCGGGGCCCAATGGGAGTGTCACGGGGGGCTGCAGGCTCCTGCTCCAGAGCGCTGGTGGGAGCCACTCCTGCGAGAACGGGCATGGATCCGCCAGCCACCAGCACCGAGCCCAGAGTGTCCACCTCCGCCGCGCTGCGGGCGCCGATCGCCTGGCCCAGCCGTTCCCCGTGACCGTCGAACAACTCCAGATGGGGAATGCCATTGACCCCGTAGCTGTCGATCTGGGGCTGCCAACGCGGGTTGTCCACGTTCAACAACACCACATCCAGCTGCCCGTGGTGGCGACGCTCCATGGCCTCCATCGCTGGCGCCATGGCCCGGCAGGCCTCACACCAGTCGGCGTAGAACTCCACCAGGGTCGGCTTGCCATCCCCCAGGGCAGCGCTCAGCTCGGGAGACTGGCGGGCCAGCCGCTCCAGGGCCGCCTCCGGATGCAGGCCACCGCGCAGCCAGAAGAGCAGCACCGCCAGCAGGGCGGCCACGGCGGCAAGGAGCATGCGCTCCAGGCGACCAGGCGGAGCCGGTTTGGCGGTGTCGCCCATGGGTGACGCTGCGCGGTTGAGAGCCATCCGACCCTACTGGCGTCCAGGGGTCGGAGCGCCTTCTGGCGCCAGCGGCGGGAAGGGAGCGCGGTGGGCGGAGCGATGGGATGTCCTTGCTAAGTTGAGCTGACCGCCCGATGGGCCGTGAAGCGGCGCCTCACCCTCCATTTCCCTCGCGACGCCGTGCATCAGCCGATCACCTACCGGCTGGCTGTGGACTTTGATGTGGCGGCGAAGATCCTGCGGGCCCAAATCGCCCCCAACCAGAGCGGCACCATGGTGGTGGAGCTCTCCGGTGACATCGATGAGCTGGATGCCGCAGAGCTTTGGCTCGAACGCCAGGGCCTGCGGTTGAACAGAACCCGCAGCGAGATCCGGGTGGATCCATGGCAATGCGTGGATTGTGGCCTCTGCTCCGGTGTCTGTCCCAGCGGCGCCCTGGCCTTTGCCCTGCCCCAGCGCCGGCTCAGCTTCGACCCGGCTCGCTGCCTGGTCTGCGAACAGTGCCTGCCCCACTGCCCCTTTGGAGCGATCAGCCTCGCGTTGGATCCGGGATGAGCCTGTTTTTTCGCTATCTGCTTCTGCCGTTCCGCGCCCCCATGCTGCCGATCCTGGTGCTGGTGAGCGCCTACATGGGGCTTGATTGGAGCTTGACCCGGCACCCGGTGGAGGGGCAGGGCGCAATGGAGGGACTGGTCTGGACGATGGAGTGCCTGCAGACGGTGGTGGTGGTGGTGGTCTGCACCCTCCCTGATCTGCTGTTGCGCCAGATCTCGACCCTGATGGCCACCAGCCGGGTGGTGAGCCTGGTGGCTTCCCTGCTCATCGTGACGTTGCTGGGCATCTACATGCTTCACCTGCAGATGCTGGCCAACGTGTTGATTCTCGGCTCCAGCGTGTTGCTGGCCCGCTTGGACATGGTGCGGGTGCGGTTGGTGCCTCCCCCGGGGATCACGGTGACGCTCCTGGTCGTGCTGGTGCTCGGCGGCGCCTCCCTCGGGAGATTGGCGGGCGCCGGCAGCCTCGGGCCGCTGCTGCTCCCTCCGGGCCTCAGGCCTTGAGCGAGGCGGAACGTCGTCAGCAGGCGGGACGTCGCTGCCGCTGGAAGCTCCAGGCGTTGCCCAGCACTTTTTTCACATAGAGGCGGGTTTCCGGGTAGGGGATGGCTTCCACCCAGACTTCCGGGAAGGTCTTGCGCTCTGGGGTGCGCCAGCCCTCCACGGCCCCGGGGCCGGCGTTGTAGCTGGCCACGGCCGCCAGGGGATCCCCCTGCCAACGGTCGAGCAGGATGCGCAGGTATTGGGTGCCCAGAGCGGTGTTGCGGCTTGGATCCTGGAGATCGCCCGTGCTCAGAGGGGCGCCAGCCAGCTCGGCGGCTGTGGCGGGCATGAGCTGCAGGAGGCCCACCGCCCCGGCAGAGGATTGCACGGCAGGCGTGAAGCGGGATTCCTGCTTGGCCACCCCCAGCACCAGGGGCACGGCCACCCCCCACCGTTTCGCCTCCGGGACCACCACCTCCAGCAGGCGCGACGGATGGAGGCTGCGCTCCAGTTGGGGCAGGAGCTCGCACTCCTCGGGCTTCAACTGGAGGGCGGCTCGCTCCAGCTGGCCCAATCCGGTCCAGTCATCACCCACCGCCTGCCGCAGACGACCCTCCACCAGCAAGTCGGCGCTGGTGGAGGGGGGCTGGCCGCCACGACGGACGCGCCAGGATTCCCAGGCCTCTGTGGCTTGGCCCAGTCGCCAGAGCTGATCCAGGGCCGCATCGCCACTGGCCAGAGGCTCCCAATCGGCCGTCGGCGCCTGCCAGGGGGGAGTGGCCGGGCCCTGCCGCACGGCCAGATCCTCCTTCCCGAGCCGCACGGAGGCCCGCCAGCCGTAGTAGCCGCCGGGGTGATGGAGCAGCAGTTGCTTCCAGGTGAGGGTGGCTTCCTCCTCCTGGCCCAGCTGTTGCTGCGCGGTGCCCTGCCAGAAGCGATGGCGCGCGGCGAGGGCGGGCGGCATCGCTTCGGCGGGGATCGCGTTGAGCGTCGTCAGGACGGCCTTCCAGTCGCCCGCCAACAGCTCCCGGCGCGCCACCTCCCACTGCAGATCCCAGCTGGCAGGATCCTGAGGCCAGCGCCGCAGCACCTCCAGGGCGGCGCGTCCGCTGGGATCGGCGCTGGCCAGCCGGGCCTGCACGGGGGCGCTGGCCTGCCAGCGGGGTGGCAAGCGCTTCAGCAGCGCAGGTGTGTCGGCGCCCTCGCGCCCACTGAGCAGACGCACGGCCTCCTCGGCCTCGGCGCCCTCCGGCCGTTGCCGCACCATGGTGACCAGCCAGGAGACCGCTTGGCCCCGGGTCTCCGGCGGACCCTTCAGCAGGGCGCGGGCCATGGTCAGCCGAGCGGGGTCGTCAAGGGCCGCCAGGCTGGCGGCTCGGAGAGCGGGTTCTCCGAGGCAACGCAGGGCGCCAGGTCCATCCCCCGCCTCCGCCAACCCTCGCGCCAGCTGGACCTGGCTGGCAGGACTCAGGGAAGGGTCGTCGCAGAGGGCGGCGATGGCCTCCCCTGCCCCCGGCCAGCGGGGCCCCCAGCGGGCCAGGTGCAGCGTGCCCGCTCGCCGCTCCGCCAGCCCGGGGCCCGCCTCCAGGGCAGCGGCCAGAGCAGCCGGGTGGGCGGGAAAGCGGTGGAGCAGCCGCTGGCGCCAGGCAGGTTGCTGACGACCCAGGGCATACAGGGCATCGGCGCTGGCGGGGTCGTCGGGGAAGCGGCGCAGCAGCTGGCGCCACAGGGGACGGGCCGCCTCCCGTCCCAGGCGCTTCTCACGCTCCAGCGCCACCTGTTTGAGCGCCACCGCGGCCAGTGGATCACGGCCCCAGCCTTGGGCTGCGAGCCAGCCTCCCCGGCTCGCCAGGCCCCCTTCCGTGTCAGCGCGGCTGTTGAGCAGCAGGGCGGCCTCCCGGCGCTGGGACGGATCGAGCGACCAGCGCCACACCTGCTCCAGCTGGGCTGTGGAATGCTCTGGCGTCAACGGGAGCCGCAGTCCCAGCAAGGCCCGACCCGCCAACAAGGCGCCGCCCGTGCCAAGGCAGGAGACAGCCAGCAGGACGGACAATCGGGCCAATGGCAAGCAGCGGTTGGTGGCATTCTGAACAGCCCGCCCGCCGGCTCCGGCCCATGCGCCTGCCGCACCCTCTCTTGCCCGCCCGCCTGCGGCCGCGCCTTTCCCCCCTGTTGCGCCATCTTCCGGGCGCCGCTGGCCGTCGGCGTGCCCTCCTGGTGGCCAGCGGCGCTGGCGGAGTGTGGCTGTTGAGGCCTTGGCCCCCGTTCCAGTGGCTGCCCGGCTCTGTGGTCGGGCTGCTGCTGCTCTGGGCTGTGGTCGAAGGTCTGCGCTGGCTCTGGTGGCCCCGCCGCTGGACGTGAGCCACGCCAACGGGCCCGGGCCCCTGGTGGGCCCGGGCAATCCCCCTTAGCCTTGCGCCGACCGCATTCCCCCCGTCATGGCCGAAGCGCCTGTGCACCCCCTTGGGGCCCCGTTGGCGCAACGGGTGGCCTTCGGCACAGATGGCATCCGCGGGCGGGTGGGTAGCACCATCACGCCTGCCCTGGCGCTGCAGGTGGGGTTTTGGACGGGCCTGGTGCTGCCGACGGAGGGCCCGGTGGTGCTTGGTTCCGATTCCCGCTCCAGTGGCCCGATGCTGGTGGCGGCTCTGAGCGCCGGGCTGGCGGCGGCCGGGCGGCAGGTGTGGCAACTGGGCCTCTGCCCCACTCCCGCGGTGCCGGGCACGATCCAGCGCCTGGGGGCCGCTGGCGGCCTGATGGTCTCCGCCAGCCACAATCCGCCCCACGACAACGGGATCAAGGTGTTTGGCCCCAGTGGCGCCAAGCTCGCCCGCGCGCAACAGCAGGCGATTGAACAGGGTCTGCGGGGGGAGGCGCCCGATCTGTCGGCGGCGCTGGCAGGCACGGGCACGGTGCACCAGCGGGCCGATCTGCTGGTTGCCTATCGGCAGGCGCTGCTAGCCAGCGTGAACGGCCAGCGGCTGGAGGGCTGCCGGGTGGTGCTCGATCTCTGTTGGGGCTCGGCAACAGCCTGCGGGGAGGAGGTGTTTCGCGAGCTGGGGGCGGATCTGGTGGTGCTGCATGGCCGCCCGGATGGGGCCCGCATCAACCAGGGCTGCGGCAGCACCCATCTGGAGCCACTCCGCCAGGCCGTGATCGATTGCGGAGCGGAGATGGGTTTCGCCTTCGACGGCGACGCGGATCGCATGCTCGCGGTGGATGGACGCGGCCGGGTGGTGGATGGGGATCAGATTCTTTATCTCTGGGGCTCGGCTCTGCGGCAGGCGGGCCAGCTGCCGGCGGATCGAATCGTGGCCACGGTGATGTCGAATCTGGGCTTTGAACGGGCCTGGCAACGCCAGGGCGGTGTGCTCGAACGCACGCCGGTGGGCGACCAATATGTGCATGCGGCGATGGAGGAATTCGGGGCGGGCCTGGGCGGCGAGCAGAGCGGCCACATCCTTTCCGCCCATCACGGCATGAGCGGCGATGGGTTGCTCACAGCTCTGCAGGTGGCCACCCTGGTGCATGGCCGAGGGCAGTCGCTGGCGGACTGGATGGATCAAAGCTTTCGCCCCTATCCCCAGAGACTCGTCAATGTGACGGTGCTCGATCGCCAGCGCCGCACCAGCTGGCAAGAGTGTGCTCCCATGCGCGAGGCGGTGGAACGGGCGGAGGCGGCGATGGCGGGGCAGGGCCGGGTGCTGGTGCGCGCCAGTGGCACCGAACCCCTGCTGCGGGTGATGGTGGAGGCCGCGGAACGGGAGCAGGTGGACCATTGGACCAGCCTGCTGGCGGCGGAGGCGGAGCGGTTGCTGAACGCTGTTTAGGGCAGCTCGAACAGTGACTTTTGGCGTGCCGCGGCTGGCCAGCAAGATCAAGTAACAGGAAGGGATTTCACGCCGGGAGGCGAGGAGGAAGAGGAATGTTTCGAGGCGTCCTTTAGGGAGGCTCTGGACAACCGGTCGCCAGTGGAAGCCGTCCCTTGCCTGACTGACGGACACAACCCCGAGAAGCCTTGCGACAGGATGGGTCTCAGAGCATTGGGTGGGCCGGGAGCCATGAGAGCTTGGGGTTGCGAGACCAAACCAATCCCTCCTGGACTCCCGTGCCCGGCTCCATGGTGAGC
>JBKDSV010000191.1:0-1850 GCA_046340795.1 Cyanobacteriota bacterium
CTATGGGGAGGCGGAACCCCTCTACAGAAGGTCCCTAGCGATCCTTGAAAAGGCGTTGAGTCCAGAACATCCCGACACTATCAAAGTTCTTAATAACTTGGCTACAATGTATCTCGCCATATCCAAAGCAGCCGCTGCAGAACTGCTCCTACAACGCCTGAACCTTGCCCAAGCCAATTGGCTCCGACGAGAATTGGCGCTGCAGCCTCGTGAGCTACGTGGGAGCCTGATTAACAAGCAGCCTGACACGATCGCCACCACCTTTGCCCTACTCGATCAACACCCTGCCGCAGCTCCCCTGGCCCTGGACACCCGCCTGAACCATCAAGGCCTGCTAGTATCCAGTCCCACAAGTTCATGCGTCACCTTCGGCTTGGTCCGTGCCTCCAGATGCTGTACTCAGCAAGGGCTCCGGACGAGACACCCATCAAAGGATTCATGGCGCGTTTACGGGACTGCACACTAGCTGAAATCGAGCGGCGGCAGGCGTTGCTAAGGGCCAGCAGCCCAGAAACGCGCCGCTTAGCGGAACAAGTAGCCAGCATTGATCGAAACCTCTCCTCTACCACTCTGCTACCAGCCCAACGAGAGGCTCTGCGTCAGCAGCGCCTGCAGCTGGAAGCTCAGCTTTATCGCCTTTTGCCTGCCCTCAAAATTGATCCTGTCAGCAATGCCCAGGTGGCGACGGCACTGAAAGCTGCGGCCCCTCAGGGTTTACTGGTGGAGTTTCAGAAGTACCGCCCCTACGAAAAGGATGCAAAAGGCCTACCGAATTGGGGCACAGCGCGCTATGTAGCCCTGCTGCTCAAGCCAGAGGGTACCATTCGCGCCATTCCCCTCGGGGAAGCGAAGGCAATCGATGAAGCCGTGAACACTGCCCTGACGGCAACGGTAAAAAATGAACAGCGCCAAACACAGGCTCTGGCGGTCCTCAGCCAGCGCGTTCTTGGGCCGTTGCAGCCTCACCTCAGTGGAATGAGCGTGTTGTTTCTCTCCCCCGATGCTGAACTCAACCGCGTGCCGTTCGCAGCCTTACCTTCTCCAGCAGATCCCGGCCGATATCTGAGTGAAGCCTTCCAGCTGCGCATCCTCACCACTGGCCGGGATCTGGTGCGGTTGCAGCAGCCGATCAAGAACGCAGGGGGCCAGACCGCTGCCTCCAATGTGCTGATGGCGGATCCTGATTACGGCCCCATCTCCAGCACGAGCTCAACTCCATCCCACCCCGCATGGCTTCCCCTTCCCTACACCAGGGCAGAGGCTGAGCAGATCAAGGGCCTCCTGAACGTCCGCCAACCTTTCCTCGGTAAAGAGGCCACCGCCGCGCTGGTCTTGCGCTCACGAGGCCCGCGGATGTTGCACATCGCCACCCATGGTTACTTCCAGCCCGAGGCGGTCAATACCGAGGGTCCTCGCCTCAAGGCCAGCAGATTCGCTGATGGCAGCGGATTCGCCCCAGCCCAGCTCAATCAGCCCAATTCCCAACTGCAGCTGGAGAACCAAGAACCCCTGCAACGCATCTACCTCGCCCTGGCCGGCGCCAACATTCCCGCCGCCAGTGCAGCCAGTGCAGCCGATGATGGCCGCCTCACCGCCGCGGAAGCCACTGGGATGGATCTGGCTGGAACCGAGCTGGTGACCCTCTCCGCCTGCGACACCGCCCGCGGCGAGATCCGCAGTGGCGAAGGCGTCTATGGCCTCCAGCGCGCCCTTACTGTGGCTGGGGCCCGCTCCACGTTGCTCAGCCTTTGGCGCGTAAGCGATGAGCGCACCGCTGTGTTTATGTCTGAGTTTTACAAACGCATCAAGGCAGGGCAACCTCGCGCCGATGCCCTGCGCGACACCCAGGC
>JBKDSV010000192.1:0-8597 GCA_046340795.1 Cyanobacteriota bacterium
CAGCTCCAGGGCCTGCTTGCGGGCATCGGCGAGCCGCACGGCCGGGTAGGCGCCAATGGTGAAGGTGCGGCGTGCTCCCTGCCAGCGGTAGTCCTTGCGCCAGGTCTTGGAGCCGGAGCGCGCCACCCAGAGGTAGAGGCCGTCCCGGTCATGGTGCTTGGTGCCCGGCCTGTCCGGGTCGGGCCGCAGGGCCTGGATCGCCTTGTCACCGAGCATGGCGGACAGCGCCGGAACGCTGGCGCGGGAGGGGATGTCGGCGGTTCAACAAGCCAGGTGACGGTATAGACCCGATCCCGGCTGGCTATACCGTCAAAAATACCGTCATCCGCAGCGGCTGTAGCGGGCTCTAAGCGGATCTACCCGGACGACCCAAAAGCGCAGATCGGCTGCACTGCAGTGGTTTTGGGATTTCTGCGGATCCCTTCGGATCTTGTGAAAACGGAGAGGGTGGGATTCGAACCCACGGAAGGTTTCCCTTCAAACGATTTCGAGTCGTTCGCTTTCGACCACTCAGCCACCTCTCCAACGTTCCCTTGGATTGGGGCTGGCAACCAGCCATTCCAGGGCTCAAGAAGTTTAGGGCTCGGACGTCGCGGCTCAGGCACTCCCGCTCAGGTGGCCCCGCTCACCGGTGGCGCGCCAGCCAGCGGCCAGGGGCGAGCCGCCGTGCCGCAATGTCCCGCTGAGCCACACCCGTCGCGCGCCCCGTTCCATCAGCAGCCGGCGATCGCCCGGACCCGGCGTGAAGCCGAGCCAGACGCTGGCTGGGGCCGGGGCTTCCCGCAGCCGCCAACTCCAGAGAGCCTGACGGTTCGGCAGCAGCAACCAGCGAGCATGACCGATCGTGAGCTCCAGGGCCTGGCTGTCATCCGTCACCCCCCGAGCCCCCAGACCCGCGCTGGCCACCTGCCGGCCCGCCGCCAGGGGGAGCAGACCATCGGTGTCAGCCACCACCATTCCCGCCTGGCGCACCCAACAGTCGGGTTCTGGCGCGCTCACCGCATCCAGCAGCACCAGCCAGTCGTAGTGACCGAGCCCGTAACCGGTGGCCAGTCGCTGCCCATGGCGACAGCTGATGGCATCGGCCCGAGTGCTGATCAGGGCGCCCCGTCCCTGGTGGCGGGCCAGGAGAAGGGAGCGGGGTCCGTCTTGCACGAGCACCAGGGCATCGGCCCGCAGGTGGTGCAGATGGAGGGCAGAGGCCAGAAGCAGCAGGGCGATCGCCCTGCCGCGCAGGCCCCGCGAGCGCGGCACCACCCACCCCAACAGTCCCAGGCTGAAGAGCATCACCAGCCAGAGCGGCAGCCGCCCGCTGTGCCACTGGGCCATAGGTAGGGCCGCCGCGCCTTGAGCCACCGCCAGCAGTCCCTGGGCCAGCCAGGCCAGGGGGGGCATGGCCAGCGCCTGCAAGGGAGGCGCCACCAGCCCAACCATCGCTGCGCCCATGGCCCCCAAGGTGAGGGGAGTGAGCAGGGGAGCCGCGAGCACATTGGCGGGCACGGCCCAGAGGGGCACGACGCCGAAATGAAGGAGCTGGAGGGGCAGGGTCCACAGGCTGGCGGCCAGGGGCACCGCCAGGGCAGGCGCCAGCAGGGCCGCCAACCGCGAGCGCCAGCGCGGAGGACAAAGAGGGATGGCCTCCAAGGGCGGGCGCAGGGCCGCCTCCAGCGGGTCGGCGGACACCACCAGGCCGGCCGTGGCGGCCACCGACAACTGAAAGCCCACGTCCTGCAACCAATCGGGTCGCAGCAGGAGCATCCCGGCCCCGCTGAGGGCGAGCAATCCCAAGGGGCGCCCCCGCAAGCCCGCTTCCCGGGCTCCCAGGGCCAGGGTCCCCATCAACACCGCGCGCACCACCGAGGGTTGGGGCCCCGCCAGCAAGAGGAACAGCAGGATGGCCCCAGCTGCCAGCAGCAGGCGTCCCCCCCTGCCGAAGGGCCGCGCCAGCACGAGCACCGCCCCCAACAACACCGTCAGATGGAAACCGGAGGCCGCCAGGGCATGGGAAAGGCCCGACACCCGAAAGGCCTCCCGCAACGCCTGGGGCAGGGGCACCACGGCACTGCCGAGAACCAGGGCCGCCAGCAGCCCACCCCGCTCGGGTCCGGCCAAGGTCAAAAAGCGCTCCGCGATCCGCCGCCGCAGATCAGCGACGGGGGTGGCTGGCCGGGCGAGCACCTCCAGGGTCTGCACCCGCAGGCGGGTCCAGCAGCCCTGGCGGGCGAGACGCTCCGCTGGCCCGGCCAACAGGGGATGGGGAGCTTCAGGCAGACGCTGGAGCATCCCGCTGGCCCGCACCCGCCAGCCTTCCCGCAGCACAGAACAGCTCGGTAGCCGCAGTTCCGTGCGTCCTCCTGCCAGCTGCAGAAGGACTTGACAGGAGCCATCGGGGTGGCGCTGGGCATCTGCCAGCAGATGGCCCCGCAAGACGACAAAAGCGCTGGCGTCGTCCCTGTCCAGCCGCCGCAGCGGATCCTCGGGGCCGGGCTGGAGGGGCCGCAGGCTGGCCCAGAGCAGCAAAGCCAGAGACAGGAAAAGGGTGATCAGCCAGGCGGCTTTGCGGGGGGGTGGGGATGCGTCACCCATGGGCGTGGTCGCTCTTCCTAAAGCGTGCCCGAGGCACGACTCCGGCTGGGATAAAGACGCTCCACCCTGATTCAGTCGGCGATGACCGGGTGGCCGTCCAGGTCAGGGCTGGCTAGAAGTAGAGGCAAGGTAAGGATGCTCTGGAAAACCCCTCAGCGGCACCCGTAAGAGCGCGGAGCTCCCAGTTGGCGCAAGGGGACGGCTTCCACTAGTGTTCCGTCCCGGAAGTTCATGCATTGTCTTCGGCTTGGTCGGCGCGTCCAGATGCTTTCCTCGGCAAGGACTCCGGGCGAGGTACCCATCAAAGAATTCACAGCACGTTTGCGGGACGGCGCACTAGGAGCCTGTTGCGCTATAGAACAACTGGGTCAACGGTCGGGCACCTCGAAAAATCACTTTTGGCCTGCCGCGACTGGCCAGCGAGGTCAGTGACAGCAAGGGGTTTGACTCCGGGAGTCGAGGAGGAGGCGGAATTTTTCGAGGTGCCCGGTCACATGCAAAAGCTGCAAGACGCGCCATCCGAGAGCTGTTGAGGAGCTCATTGAGCTGGCTCAATCAAACAGGTTCTTGAGAAATCCTTTTTTGGAGGCAGATTTGGCCTGGATCCAGTCGAGTCGGAGCTCGATCTATCGCGGAGCAATTGCGTCTTGGTCTCGAATTATCTTGATATCCTCGCGTGGACATCTTGTGCTGAGGAGGCTCTGGAAAACTCCTCAGCGGGACCTGTGAGAGCGCGGAGCTCCCAGTTTTGCAAGGGATACCTTCCACTCCTTCCACTGGCGACCAGTTGTCCAGAGCCTCCCTAACGAAATCGGTTGGCTCATGCATGTCTTGTGTGCGATCTGTCCGTCAGCCAGGCGTGGGCCACCCCCAACGCTGCACTGCTGCACTGCGCTACTCCAGGCCCCATGGCTGCCGTTCAAAAGCCAGCGTCAGCAACAACGCTTTCTGATGGTTTTGTGCTGCATTCGACCTGGCTCAAGTGCCATGGAGAGGATCCCGTTCAGGCGCGCTTGATCCCGAGTAACTCAGCGCCATAGCGCTCGCTCATCTCAGCTTGGAGCTGCCAGGCGCTCAGCAGGGTTTTGGCAACCCGGCGCAACTCTTCAACATCCGTGCAGGCGTCAATGGCCCGGGAGTGCACTTCCGTTGAAAACTGACGGGAGAGGGAGCGGGGCATGGTTTCACGGGAGAGTGACAAAACGTTAAGAACTTTTCGGGCTCGCGCTGTTCGGTTCGCCGCACCCTTCCACGGGGGGGGCAGGGGGCAGGGCCGCCAGCTGAATTAGGCGCCGATCCAGAAGCAGCAGGCCGATCACCGTGGTGACGGCAACCATCACCACGACAGCAGAGAATTCTGTGGCGTTGATCACCCCCGCCTGTCGGGCTGTGGTGGCAAACACCAGCCCCGGCAACCCCCGTGGCAGAAGGCCAAATACCACGGTTGCCCTGTCGACGCCATCGGCCACGTCCTGCCGCCCGATCCCCAGGGCGCACAGCGCCTTGCTGATCAGAGCCAAGACCGTGATCCCCGCTGCCAGACCCCAGGCCCCGGGATCGGCAAGGGCCGCCAAGGGCAAGCGCATGCCAACGCTGATGAAGTAGAGGGGCAGAAACACCTCGGTGATCAGCTCAAGGGTGCGCCGCGTGGAGGCCTCCGCCCGGCGGCTCGTCGCATCGTCGCGATCCCCGGAATGCCGCAGCCGGGCAGACAACACCCCCGCCCAGACAGCTCCCAGCAGGGAGGTCAACCCGCTCACCTGTCCGACCCAAGCGCAGCTGATCAGCAGGATCAACAGCGCCAGTGGGCTCTGGGGCCGTTCGTGGCGGTGTCGCGTCCACAGGCCGACCCCCCACCAACTGAGCGCAGCGGCCAAAAGCCCCAGCGGCAGGCCATGCCAACCCATCCCGCCCGTTGCGGCGACGCTGCTTCCGGTGAGCGTGGCCAGGGTGAGCAGGCCGATCGCCGGCAGGTCATCCAACACGCTCACCCCCACCAGCAGGCGGCCGGAGGGTGTGGAGAGGGCCTTGCGCTGGGAGAGCAGGCGCAAGGTGACCCCGGTGCCTGTGGCACTGAGGGCGGCCAAGGTGAGGAGGGTGGCGGCCGGTGAGAGGCCATAGCCCTGACGCAAAGGCCAGTAGGCGACCAGGGGCGCCAAGGCACTGAGGGCCACGGTGCGCAAGATCGTTGCCCGCCGAGAGACCAGCAGATCGCCGCGAGCCTCCGATCCCACCTGGAAGAAGAGGGTGAGCACGCCCAGTTCGGTCAGTCCACTGAGGGGGGCCACCGCAGCGAACGGCAGCAAGGTGTTGCCCAGCAGAACGCCCACCAGCAGTTCCAGAACGATCGCGGGCACTGCCCAACGCACCAGGCGGTTCGCGCTCAGCCGAGCGATGAGCACACCCGCCAGGAGCACCAGCAGGGTGGAGAGAAGAGAGGATCCCATGGATGGCGCACGGTCCCTCAGGGGGAGAGGCGCACGCTGGCGTCACCCCTCAGGCCAAGTTCCGCCAGAGACTCAGCCGCCCGCACCGTGAGGTCGTAGCGCATCTCGGAGCTGGTGCCGGTGCCACGAAAACTGCCCGTCACAGGAGCGCTGAGCCGATGATCGGGGGTGGCGGCCAGGACCACATGGCCATCGGCCACCGCCAGGCCGAGGCTGGGGTCATACCCCCGCCAACCGGCCCCCGGCAGATAGACCTCCGCCCAGGCATGCAGTTCATGCTCACTCACCTCCGGCGGATGGTGCATGGAATAGCCGCTCACAAAACGGGAGGCCAGACCGAGGGCGCGGCAGGCCTCAACAAAGAGCATGGCCGTGTCACGGCAGGCTCCCCGGCGCTCCAGGAGGGTGTCCGCCGGGGACAAGGGATCGCCATCCAAGCGGCCGATGTGCTCAAAGCCATGGTGAATGTGATCCGCCAGGTGGATCAAAAAGGCGGCGGTGTCATGCTTCACTTCCTCCGCCAGGGTCTGGGCCCAGGCGGCGACGCTGGGGTCGGCCACCCCGTCGTTGGCCAGGCAGGGAGCCAGGGACTGGGCCACCTCCGCGCTGTACGCGGCGGGCAAGGTCCGCACGGACGGATCGGTGACGATCCAGTCGAAGGGGTTGTCGCGCAAGGTCTCCACGACAGCCTCCATCGCGATCGTCAGGTCTTGATGGGTGCTCTCAAACCAGCCGACGGTGGCGTCGGTGCCATCAGGCTCCACCACCTGGCTCAACCCCGAGGGGGTGGGCAGAATTGCCAGCTGATGGCTCAGGAGCCTTTGGCTGGCATCCTGACGGGGAGTAAGCCGCAGGGTCATCGGCTCAAGAAACACGGGACGCCCGTAGGTGTAGGTGAGTCTGTGGAGGATATGAAAAAACATGAAGGCCGCTGGAAAGCAGAGACGCCGACCGCCTGTCAGCTTGCCATCACCAGGGCAGTGGACCGCGCCCCGCCCCCAGATTGCAGCCCACCTGGGAGCCCAGCAGGGCACCGAGGGGGACCGCCCAGCTGCGGCCCTCCTTGCGGGAGCTGGCGTAACCCACCCCGCCGCCGATCAAGCCACCCACCAGGCGCCCGAGATGGCAGCGCCGCGCCAACGGGGCGGCCTCCGTCACGCCCCGGGTGGAGGGATCGTTGTCGTAGATCGTGTCTGCTGCGGGAGCGGCGGAGGCCCAGCGGGATCCGCCGACCGGAGGGGGAGCTGGGGGCAAGGTGGCGGCGATTGGCCCTGCGGGCCGGGAGTGGCTCGGAGTGGCCGTCAAGAGCAGGGTCGCGGTGACAAACGAACATCCGGCGCACAGGGCCAGGGCTTTGGTGGCGGCGGAAGTCATCGGCATGGCTACGAACAGCGCTTCATTTGAGCGTCCGAGCCCGCTGCGGGGATGACGAAAGGATGACCAGAGGCCCCGAGGTTGTGACCGGATGTGACCGGTGGCCTGGCGACGGGACGGGTCGTCATTTCCTGACGATCTGGGGCGGATGTTTCCCCTTTGGACGGCTCTTGTCAAGCTGAACGGTGCGCAGGGAGCGTCCCATGAGTTGGAGCGAGTTGCAACGACTTGTGGAGGACGCCGAGCGCGACGCAGAGATCCGTCGCGGTCTGCGGCGCTGCCGTAGCCGGCGTGAATTGTTGCTGGCCTGCGGACGCCTGGGTTATCGCATCCAGGCGATCGATTTGCGCAGGGCCTGGTTGCTGGACCGGAAGGACGCCAGCAGCTTCAGTCCCGCAGGTCAAGGGAATTGGCGGCAGCTCCGCCAAGCAGGCGATTCAGGTTGACGCCGGCCTCATAAGCCGCCACATGAAGTTGGCGCTGTTGGCTGGTGCTGAGACCATCCCAAAAGGCGTGAAAGAGATCGACGGAGGCCTTTCCCAGGCCCACAGCGCCCATGACGGTCAGAGGCAAGGCCAGCCAGGGACACACCAACACCACCAGACTGAGCGCCAAACCCACCGCTGTTCCCTCTTTCATGGCCTCCCAGACGGTGGAGAGAATCAACCGGGCCTGGGCTGAGCGCGTGAGCACGCCGCGTCGCACCAACCCCTCGCTGCGCAGGCCGCTGAGCAGCGCTTGGTAAACGCCGTAGACCACCATGCCGGCCAAGGTGGCCTCCGTCACCAGCTGCCGCGTCGGCAGGGTGACCCGTGGCGCACTGAGCCTCAGAGCAGCCCAGCCCACCAAGGGCGCAGCCTCCAGCCCCGCCCGGGGAATCTGGAAGGGATCACGTGCACGGGTCATGGGAGAAACGAGCCGCGCTGGACTGACGGCACAAGAGATCCTGGCGCAGCGGCACCGCACCTGCGGCCGTGGCCCACAGACGGTCAGCGCACCACCAGAACCGGCACCGTCGCATGGAGCAACACCCGCTGCGTCTCACTGCCCAGCAACAAGCCGGAGAGACCCTTTCGGCCGTGGGAGGCCATCACGATGAGATCGCAACCCTGCTGTGTGGCCACATCCACAATGGCGCGAAAGGGAAGATCCTGTTTGACGATCTCCGCCTGGATCTCCAGACCTTCCCGGTCCGCCGTCGCCCGAGCCTCCTCCAGAATGCGTTGCGCCTCCCGCTCGGCGGTGAGGCCGAGACTCTCGACCGTGGTCGGATCGAGCATGTCTCCCATGCCAATCAGGGACAGCGGCAACGGTGGTTGCACGTGGAGCAGGGTGAGTTTCGCGCCTAAGGCCTTCGCCAGGGCGATGGCCTGGGCCAGGGCCCGGGCCGAGAGCTGAGTGCCATCGCTGGGCACCAGCAGGTGCTGATAGGGCATGGGAAGAAAACGCCTGCTCTTGGTCTACTCAGCCGACCCGGGAGGGCTCCAAGCCGACATGGCCTCACGGCAACGGGTCATGACTGCAACCTGTGACACAAGTGTTGGCTTGTTGGGCGGGAGTGGCTTGAGTGGAAGCAGACCAGCCGCATCCCCCAGCAGGGCCATGCACAGCGATTCACCGGCCCTGCTCGGGGCCACCCTCCGCGGCGAGTGGCGCCACCGCGGCTGCATTGTCGGCTTGGACCCGAGCAGGACCAACGGCCTGCGGATTTATGCCGTGCGTCACGGCAGTGGGTTGCCGATGGGCCAGGCCAACAGCCTGCGGGAGGCCCGTCAACTGATTGATGACGGCATCCTGCTCGTGCGGCAACGCCTAGCCGCCATCGCCTGAGCCGGCGGTTGGCGTGGCGGTGGCCTCCCGCGCGAGATGGCGCCGGGAGATCAGCAGATTCACCAGCTCACTCCGCAGTTGTGACAGCTCGCGCCAGCAGCATTGGAAGGAGGCGCGATGTTGCAGATGTGGATCCACCGAACCAAGATCCTGCAGCAGCAATTCAATGGCATCGATCTGCCGCTGGTTGAACAGCGGCACTGTGGACGGGGTTGAAGACGCCACGGCGGGGAAGGATGACGGCAAGCCATCGAGGCTAAACGCCGTGAATTCCCTTGGCTGGATGGAGACAAACTTCCACGACAAACGCAAGCTTGGGTGACAGTGTTTGGTGACAATCACTACCGTTTTCCAGTCCTC
>JBKDSV010000193.1:0-2782 GCA_046340795.1 Cyanobacteriota bacterium
GCTGACGCGGCCATCGGGTTTGAGTATCAGCGCAACATAGTGCTCAGGTACGTCCGATGCTTGGGCTTGATCATCCGTGCTGGAGGGCTTGTATTTCTGGAACTCCACCAACACTCCTTGCGGTGCGATGATTCTCAGGGCGGCTGCTACCTCGGTAGTGCTGACCGGGTCGATTTTCAGCGCAGGGTAGAGACGGTAAAGTTCAGCCTCCAGGCATTGTCGTTGTTGCCGGAGCGGCTCCCTCTGGTCTGCCCGCAGAGTCACCGAGGCGAGTTGGCGGTCGAGTTCTGCCACCTTTTCCGCCAGCCTGCGAAGTTCAAGACTGCTGGCCCTGAGCAAGGCCTGCCGACGCTCGATCTCCGCCATCAGACCCTGACGATTGAGACGGGCTTCGATGGCAAGCGGTGCAGCACCTGAACTCTGGTGCAGCAATGCAAAGGTAGTTGTCAGTGTATCCGTTTGATTTGTGATGAGGGCAAGACGGACATCGCGAGGTTGAACAATCAATTCCTGGCGAAGCCAGTTGGCCTGAGCAGGGTTGAGCGATTCTAGAAGTTGTTTGGCATCCTGAAGATTGCCCTGTCTTAATTGCAGCCGTGCGAGGTTATTCAGGCTGGTTGCTGTCGAAGGATGTTCCAGCCCCAGCAGCTTGGTCTTGATATCAATAGAGCGTTGGAGACTGGATTCAGCGTCACGATAACGCTTTTGGCGACCATAAAGGATTGCCAGAGTATCAAGACTATTGGCGGTAGCAAGATCGTCCCGTCCTAAAACCGTTTCACGGATCAAAACGGCCCTGTTTAAGAGTGGTTGAGCCTCTGCATAACGTTTCTGGTCTATGTATAAAGCTCCCAAGTTGGCAAGGCTTGTGGCGGTGTCGGAGTGGCCGCTCCCAAGAACCTTTTCGCGAATCGCTAGCGAACGTTTGTAGAGTTTTTCTGCCTCCTCGTTGCGACCTTGGTTCCGATAAAGGACTGCCAGATTATTGAGGCTTATCGCGGTCTCTTGATGTTCTTTTCCCAATGCATCCTCCTTTATTGCAATGGCTCGTTTATATAAGGTTTCTGCCTCAGTCACACGACCCTGTTTATCATAGAGCCTTGCCAGGTTGATTAGGCTTGATGCGGTGACTGGATGCGCCAAGCCCAGAACATTTTCGCGAATCGCTAGCGAGCGCCTGTAGAGGGGCTCCGCTTCACCGGAGCACCCCTTGTTCCGGTAGAGCAGCGCCAAGTTGTTGAGAGTTGTCGCTGTGGAGGGGTGCTCAGGGCCAAGAACTTTCTCCCGGATTGCCAAAGCGCGTTTATAAAGCTGTTCGGCATCCCCGAAGAGGCCTTGGTCGTGATACAGAGCCGCTAGGTTGTTCACGCCGGTGGCCGTGTCGGGGTGGTCCGAACCAAGTGCTTTCTCGCGAATCGCCAGGGCTCGCTTGTAAAGGAATTCGGCTTCTCTTCGGCGATCAAGATTAGCATAAACCGCCGCCAGGTTGCTCAGTGTGTCGGCCGTTTCTGGATGCTCCACACCGAGCACCTTCTCCCGAATTGACAAGGATCGTTTGAAGAGGGGTTCCGCTTCCTTGTGGCGGCCGAGGGAGTAATACACAGCAGCCAAGTTGTTAAGACTCGTGGCTGTCTCGGCATGCCGTGGTCCTCGCTGTTCCTCGGTGATCAGGAAGATCTGCTGTCTGAGCTTGAGGGCTTGCATATAGTCCCCCTTGGCCTCCAGGGTTTCCGCCTGGAGGGTCAACTCCTGCAACCGCGCATCAGCGCTCCTCAGAGAGGGCGTTGCCTGAGCCAGCCGCCATGGCGAAGGCGCTGCCTTCGGAGCCAGAGAAACCGTGCGGGGATGGATCTGGACAGCGGCCGCGCAGGCTTGCTGAAACCACCAGATTGAGGCCAGCAGCCCGGTCAAACTCATTCCAAGTGTTGCCCCAGAGGCTGCCTTCGCAAACTGGCGCATGGGCTGAGGTGGCTTCATTGACCTCCCCCAGCGTATCCAGGTGACCCTGCTCCTTTCCTTACGATGGGACACGTCGTCGAGACGCCCCAGCCGCCTCGGAGAGCTACCCCATGGTCGCCCTTTTGCCCAGACGCATTGGCCACGCAACTGCCGTAGGGATGCTTGTGGCGGGTTGGTTGGCCTGGCCACAGCCAGTGAGTGCGATTTTGCCGGATGGAGTGATCCAGCAGTTGCGTCGCCTCCTTGGCCTTCAACGCCCGGTCGCGGTGGGTGGCACCCGTAGCCCTTTGGAGCAGACCAAGCTCTGCCTTCTGTCCCCCTTGCCCATTGGCAGGATTCCAATACGGCACCATGGCGAGATTGTGCGTGAAATCGTCACCGCCATCACCCCCTCGGGGACGCCTGTCATCGCGACGACAACGCCACTGGTGGAAGTGTTGGTCTACCCCGCAACATCAGACAAGCTGGATCGGGAGGCGGGGAGCCTGCTGAAACGCTGGCGGGCTGATTCGGATGAACCTGTTGCCCGTTTCATTCCGTGGCCCCTGGATCGGCCCCTGTCCCCAGGTGAAACGGTGTTTTTGGAATTACGCCCCTCCGGGGCGGATGGTGGCGATTTTGCCCAGGTTCGCCTCAGTCGTCCTGCCGCTGATGCGGCTCCTGGAGACTCCCAGTCAAGTGCCCTTCCTTTGGAGGGGCTTTTTCAGCAGGCGCTGAACGGTGATGAGCCCGCCAGGAAGCAGGCTCAGGGGCTGATGGAGGCAGCCTGTCGATCCTGATCTGCCTACAGCCCGTACCTGGGGGCAGCGCCTCACAACCCCTC
>JBKDSV010000194.1:0-19827 GCA_046340795.1 Cyanobacteriota bacterium
GAGCTCAAGTCCCTGGTGGCGGTCTACAGTGCCGCCATCGAGTCTCACCTTGGCTATCGAATCGAGGAGCGGATTCGAGCCCCGATCCACCTTTTGATGGCTCGCGATCATGCCGGCGAAGATCCCTTTGTCGACCCGCGACCGGCCTGGGGCTGGGCGGAGGCTTCCGAACAAGGGGCGGTCGTCGATGAGGTGCCGGGTACCCACATCACGATGATGGCGCCGCCGCATGTGGCCGTGCTGGCCGAGCGGATAAGAGGGATCCTCGCCTCAGCTGAGATCTCAACCGATGCCCTAGTGTGCCGTCCTGCAAATGCGCTGTGAATCCTTTGATGGGTATCTGGCCTGCAGTCCTTGCTGATGAAGGCGTCTAGGCGCACGGACCAAGCCGAGGATGACCTATGAACTTGCGGGACTGCACACTAGCTGCTGACCTGGCCGTTCCTCCGGTCGCTCCCGCTGAATTCAGCTCTCAGCGGTGATCGATCGCGCGCGGCCGGGCGGCAGCCTCTCCTCCTGGCCGATGCCAATCCCTTGATGCTTCCAAGTATTGGCGCTGGCGCTTGCCCGAGCCAATGGCTGGCTGATCTCAAGCCCCACCGGATCCCTGAGGCCCCCCAGTTCCCTTGAAACTCCCGGATCCATGGGAAAGGCTGGTGCCGGATATGCCAGGGCGTTCCCCGCCCCAATATTTGAAGGCCAGCAGCGCCAGCGTCACCAGGGCCATGCCGGCGCCGGCGAAGAAAATCTCGCTGCCATTGGATCCCGGATCGCGCATCAGGGACTGGAGATTGCTGAGGCTCTCCAGGAAGGAAACGGCCATGGCAAGGATGACGAAATTGGCGAATTGACCCTTGAGGTTGTGAAAGCTCTCTACCCGCATCACAGCGGGCAGCTTGAGGGGTTTGACGAAAAGGGAAAACATCCCGATCGCCAGGATCAGACAACCAGCCCCCACCAGCAGCAGATTGATCCCCTCCAGCACGCTCACCTCGAAGGGGGCGAGATCCTGCCCTTTGGTGGAGGTCAGCACGGCGTCATCCAGCTGCTCAAAGATCAGCCGCAGGCCTTTGGCAAATAACGCGACGCTCGCTCTAGCAAGACCGAGCACGGGCACCACCAGCAGAAGGCGAGCAGAGAGCAGAAGCTTGCTGAACATCGACGTCACCCCAATAGCTGGATCACCCCCCCGCAATGTAGGGGTCGGATCCGACCTGGCTCAGGCGGCGGCGGGCAGCCGCGGACAGGACTCGACCAGGGTGCGGGTGATGGCGGCCCTGGGGTGGCTGAGCAGCTCTGATCCCGGCCCCTCCTCCACGATGCGGCCCCCCTCCAGCACGATCACGCGCTGACAGAAACCGCTTGCCACGGAAAGGTCGTGGGTGACAAACACCAGCCCCAGCCCCAGTCGCCCCTGGAGGTCGCGCAAGAGCGCCAACACCTCCGCCTGCACCTCCGCGTCAAGCATGCTCACGCTCTCATCGCAGAGCAGTACACGGGGTCGCAGGATCAGGGCGCGGGCGATCGCCACCCGCTGCTGCTGGCCGCCAGACAACGCGCGGGGACGGCGGTGTTCAAAGGCTTCTGCGGGCTCCAGCCCCACCGCCGCCAGCTGCTCGCGCGCCTGACGGCGAGCCTCGTTGCGGCCGGCCAACCGGTGGATCAACAGGGGATCGGCCACCGCCTCGCCCACGGTCATCTGGGGATTGAGGCAAGCCAGCGGATCCTGGAACACCATCTGCAACCGCCGCCGAGCCTGCCGCAGGGTTCCGCCCCGCAGCTGGCGCAAATCCTGGCCCAGCAGCCGTACCGCTCCCCCCCGCACGGGCGCCAGCCCCATCAAGGCTCGGCAGAGGGTGCTCTTGCCACAGCCAGAGGCGCCCACCACACCGATGGTCTCCCCTTCCCGCAGGGTGAAGCTCACCCCATCCACGGCCTTGAGCCAGCGGGCCCGCCAGGGGGGGGAAGGAAGGGGATGCCAGCTGCGCAAGGACTCGACCTCCAACACCCGCGGCGAGCGGGAGGGCGCCACGCTGCGGCGGCCTTCCCGCTCGCGGGCGGCGCGCACCAGTCGCTGGCCCACGGCGGAGGCCGGGACGGTGAGCACCTGGCCGCTAGGGCCCTCCTCCACCAGGCGACCGCCATCCATCACGGCGATGCGCTCACACCAGCGGCCGGCCATGGCCAGGTCGTGGGTGATCAGCAACAGGGCGCTGCCCGCCTCCTGGCAGAGGGAGCAGAGCTCGGCCATCACCTGGGTCGTCACCGCCACATCCAGGCTGGTGGTCGGTTCATCGGCAATCAGCAGCGGTGGACTGAGGGCCATGGCCAGGGCGATGGCCACCCGTTGCCGCATGCCGCCGCTGAATTCGTGCGGATAACTGCCATAGCGGGCGGGTTCGATCCCCACCCGCCTCAGCAGCTCCTCGGCCCGGACGCGCAGCTGGCGCCGGCCGTCAGGGCGATGGGCGGCCAGGGTGTCACGCAGGTGCTCCCCCACCGTGAGCAGGGGATTGAGGCGTGTCATGGGGTCCTGAAACACCAGGCCCACAGCCTCCCCCCGCAGCTGGCGCAGGGCTCCCCGCTCCAGTTGGCGCGGATCCTGACCGGCCAGCTTCAAGCTGCCTTCACAGCTGCTGCCGGAGGGCAGGAGCCGCAGCACGGCCCGGGCGACGGTGCTCTTGCCGCAGCCGGAGGGCCCCACCAGGGCGAGGCGGTCGCCGCGCCAGAGATGCAAATCCAGACCGTCGAGGGTGGGGGTGGAGGCGCCGGGATAGCGCACCCGCAGGTGGTGAAGGGCGAGCACCGGATCCGACTCCTCCCGTGATGGGACCGGCCCGGAAGCCGGATCCGGGGAAGCCCCCTGGAGTGGAGCGGGCGTGGGGTCTGGCGCCATGGTGGCGGAGAAACTCGCACCAGCTTGACGTTCGCTCGGGGTTGCTTCCTGATTACCATGCGGAAAACATGGAGGAGGTCAATGCTCAAGACCATCCCCGACCGGGTCGCTCCAGAGGAAGGGAGTGCCGCGGTGGATGGCCATGGGCCGGCCGTTTCCCCCACCCCCGCCGCTCCTGGCGGTTTCACCCGTCGTCGGTTGATTCGAGAGCCGGCAGACTATGGCGTTGTCCTTCCTGAGTGGTTGAAGGAATGCGTGCGCCACGTTCCTCCCGGATCGGGCGACAGCTGCCCCACCGACACTGAAGCCCTGCTGGCTTCCGCCTTTGATTTCGCCTTTCAGCTGCACGAAGGTCAATTTCGTGCCACGGGCGAGCCCTACATCGTGCACCCGATCGCCGTGGCGGATCTGCTGCGCGACATCGGGGCCAGCGCGGCGGTGATCGCCGCCGGGTTTCTTCACGATGTGGTGGAAGACACGGAGGTGACGCCCCTGGAGCTGGAAGAGCACTTCGGCGCGGAAGTGCGGGCTCTGGTGGAAGGCGTCACCAAGCTGGGGGGGATTCACTTCACCAATCACACCGAAGCTCAGGCGGAAAACCTGCGCCGTATGTTTCTGGCCATGGCCAGCGACATCCGCGTGGTGCTGGTGAAACTGGCCGATCGGCTGCACAACATGCGCACCCTCGGTGCTCTCAAGCCGGAGAAGCAGCAGCGCATCGCCCGCGAAACCCGGGAGATCTACGCCCCTCTGGCCAACCGCCTGGGCATTGGCCGCTTCAAATGGGAGCTGGAGGATCTGTCGTTCAAGGTGCTTGAACCGGAGGCCTACCGGGAGATCCAACAGGCGGTGGCCACCAAGCGCAGCGAACGGGAGGAGCGTCTGGCGGTGACCACCAGCCTGCTGAGGGAGAGATTGGCGGCCGTGGGACTGGTCAGCTGCCAGGTGCATGGTCGGCCAAAGCATCTTTATGGCATCTGGAGCAAGATGCAGCGCCAGCAGAAGGCGTTCCACGAGCTATATGACATCGCCGCCCTGCGCATTCTTTGCCCCACGGTCGAGAGCTGCTACCGTGCCCTGGCTGTGGTGCACGACACGTTTCGGCCCATTCCAGGTCGCTTCAAAGATTATATCGGCTTGCCCAAACCGAATGGCTACCAATCGCTGCACACTGCCGTTATCGGTCGCCATCGCCCCATCGAAGTGCAAATCCGCACCAGCGAGATGCATCAGGTGGCTGAATTCGGCATTGCTGCCCACTGGAAATACAAGGAAGGCGGATCACCGGCCAGTGGCGATACGGAGCGATTCAACTGGCTGAGGCAGCTCGTTGATTGGCAGAAAGATGGTGGCACAGAAGACAGCAGCGACTATCTGGCTTCCATCAAAGAAGATCTGTTTGATGAGGAGGTGTTTGTCTTCACTCCCAAGGGGGATGTTGTGGGGTTGCGCAAGGGTTCGACGGCCGTAGATTTCGCCTACCGCATTCACTCTGAAGTGGGCAATCACTGCCAGGGCGTAAGGATCAACGATCGCCTCTGCCCCCTCACCACCCAACTGCGCAATGGCGACTTTGTGCAGGTGATCACAGCAAAATCCGCCCATCCCAGCCTGGATTGGCTAAACTTCGTTGCCACTCCCACTGCCCGCAACCGCATTCGCTCCTGGTACAAGCGTTGCCACCGGGAAGACAACATCCAGCGCGGTACGGAAATGCTGGAACGCGAGCTTGGTCGGGAGGGGTTTGATGCCCTGTTCAAGGGGGAAGCGATGGCGCGGGTTGCCCGCCGCTGCAACCTGATTGGCACGGAGGATCTGCTGGCCTCCCTGGGGTTCGGCGGGGTGACCCTGCAACAGGTGATCAACCGGCTGCGGGAGGAGATCCGTCTGGCGGCAACGACGGCGGCACCGCCACCGAGCAACGAGGAAGTGGCCGCCAGCGTGGCTGCCGCCTCCCAGGCCGCCTTGCCCGCAAGCCAGGCCTCGGGCAGCCCGATCCTCGGACTGGAGGGGCTGGAATACCGGCTTGGGGGGTGCTGCAGCCCCCTTCCCGGATCATCCATCGTGGGCACGGTGGCCCTGGGCAACCACGGCATCACGATTCACCGGCAAGATTGCGGCAATCTGGGTCAGGTGCCTGCGGAACGGCGACTGCCGGTGCGTTGGAATCCGGCCCTGCGGGAAGATCAGCGTCGCCGCTACCCCGTGCAGCTGCGGATTGAGGTGCTGGATCGGGTGGGCGTTCTGAAAGACATCCTCACCCGCCTGTCCGACCATCGCATCAACGTCAGTGATGCCCGTGTGCGCACGACCGCTGGCAAGCCCGCCCGGATTGACTTGCGGGTGGAACTCAGCGACAACGCCCAGCTGCAAGACACGGTCGATCAGATCCGCTCCATGGCCGACGTGCTCGACATCGCCCGCACAGGCAGTGGCTGAGGCGTGCTGCGGCCCAGACTGAGCCGCAACTTTTGCCAAGGTTCGCCATGGAGAGCAACGTCTTCACTGCCGTGTTGCTGCCCTTGGCCCTGGCGAGCATCATGCTGGGCATGGGACTGGGCCTGGTGCCGGAGGATTTCCGCCGCATCGGGCGCGAACCCAAAGCCGTGATTGTGGGCACCCTCAGCCAGATGGTGGTGTTGCCCCTGATCGGTGCGCTGATCGTCTGGTTGGTGCCGATGCCGCCCCCCATCGCGGTGGGTGTGATGGTGGTCGCAATCTGCCCCGGTGGCCCCTCCTCGAATCTGATCACCTACCTGGCGAAAGGGGATGTGGCTCTCTCCGTCAGCCTGACCTCCCTGAGCAGTCTGCTCACCGTGGTGACCATTCCAGTGCTGGCCAATCTGGCGCTGCGGATTCTGATGGGTGCCCAGGCGCAGATCCAACTGCCGCTGGGCACAACGATGGTGCAAATCCTGCTGATCACCCTGGTGCCGATCGCCGGCGGCATGGCTTTGCGCCAGTGGAGACCCGTCATGGCCCTGCGCCTGGAGCGCCAGGTGAGCCGTCTGGCCGTGGGCCTGCTGGTCCTGATCATCCTGCTGCTGCTGGTGCGGGAGGGCGGCAAATTGCCGGACTTCATCTGGAAGGTGGGTCTGGGGGTGGTGCTTCTCAATGGTCTGGGCACCCTGGCGGGCTACCTGGCGGGCCGGCTGCTGGGTTTGCCATTGCCGCAACAAATCTGTTTGGCGATTGAGGTGGGCATTCAAAACTGCACCCTCGCGATCGCGATCACCGCCGGGCTGCTCCGCAATCCGGAGATGGCGATTCCCGCGGCGTTGTATGGCCTTTGGATGAACATCGCCGGCCTGATCGTGGTGCATCTGGGCCGCCGCGCTGCGGCCCGCGGCGCGGCGCGCCTCCCGGGGAACAGGCCCAACTCTCCCTGCTGAACGGCGCGCCGGGGTGTCAGGGAGGACCGGCCGGAATGCAAGGAGGGCCCGTCCTCTCTCCCGCAGCTGTTTAGGGGCACCTCGAAAAATCACTGTTGGCCTGCCGCGACTGGCCAGCGAGGTCAGTGACGGCAAGGGATTTCACTCCGGGACGCGGGGGGAGGCGGGATTTTTCGAGGTGCCCTTAGGTTGAAGCAGCCTGAAGCGAGCCCACCAGCGGATGTCTTTCTCAGCCCCAAGGGCACCAGCAGCCTGCTCCTCAGCCCCCCGCAACCGCTCCAGCCAGCGGCTGCGCCCCAGGCCATCCGAACGAGCCACCACCAACTACCGCCGCTGCTGGCCTGGGGCACCCCTGGCGGGGCTGATGGGCGTTCTGCTGCCCCTGGCCTGGCTGGCACCAGCCCGAGCCTTGGAGGAGGTGGTGGTGCAGATCCCCCTGGTGGAAACGGGCTTCACGGTGAAGGTGAGCGAGTTGAGCAGCCTGGAGGCTCTGCGCAATGGCACCAGTGATCTGGCGGAACTGGATCGGGCTAGCGATGGGTCGTTGGGACGGCAGCTGTGGGAGGTGCTCAATCAACCCGTGCCCCTCACCCTCACCCGCATCGTGGATGGCTCGGTGGGATCACCGCTGGTGGAGCAGGCGTTACTCGTGCTCTCCAGCATCGGCAAGGTGGAGGGCCAGCCCCCTGATCTCTCGGGAGAAACGCTGCGCAAGGCGCTGGATCGCGCTTCCGCCAAAGGGGAGCTCACTCTCTTGAACTTGATCCGGGCACTCCCCGGCCAGCGGCTCACCCTGGACTTGCTGCAAGCCAAGGCGATCGCCGTGCAGATGGTTAACCAACGTGATGACGCGGAGCGGCTGCTGGCCAGCCTGCCGCCGGTGCCCCCTCCGGTGGCGCCAATCGCCCCGGGCGGAGGGACGACACTGCGCACCTTGCAGGTGAAGGTCGCCCACCGCAACGCGGCGCTGCAGCTGGTGGTGGTCGAACCCGAGGCGGCCGCCAACGGCCGGCTGGTGCTGATCTCCCATGGACTTTGGGATGACCCGAAAAGCTTTGTCGGCTGGGGAAGGCTGCTGGCCAGCCGGGGTTACACGGTGATCCTGCCCCGCCATCCGGGTAGCGACAGCAGCCAGCAGGAGGCCGTGCTGCACGGCCAGGCCCCACCCCCCTCGCCCCAGGAGTTGGCCCTGAGGCCGCTGGATCTCAAGGCGACGCTGGATCAAGCAAACACCCTTGGATTGCGCCACGCGGTCGACCCCCGGCAGGTTGTGGTGTTGGGCCATTCCTGGGGGGGCACGACGGTGTTGCAGCTGGCGGGTGCACGGCCGACGGATGCCAACCTGCGCAAGCTCTGCACCGACGTGCAGGCCCCGGATCGCAACCTCAGCTGGACACTGCAATGCAGCTGGATCAGCGGCGTCAACCAGGCGGCCATCAGCGATGGGAGGGTGATCGCCGCAGGGGCGGTGAGCCCGCCGGCGTCGCTGCTATTTCCGCGGGGCTCCGGGCTGGATCTGACCGCCAGGGTGCTGCTGGTGAGCGGCAGCCGCGACTGGGTGGTGCCTCCGGATCCGGAGGCCATCGATCCGGTGCGGTCGTCGCAACGACGCGGCCACCAGCTGGTGTTGGTGCAGGGCGGCGACCATTTCAACCTGCGGCCGGAGGACAACCCGGAGGGCGGCGTGCTGGGTCCCCTGCTGCTGGCCTGGACAGAGGCCGCCTTTGCCGCCGGGGAGGCGGCACGCCCCCGGGAGGGCGCACCACCGCTGTTGGTGGGCGGGGGTTGGGGCAATGCGGAGCTGCCGATGGTGGACGCGACGCAAGCGGTGCAGGGGCCGTAGGTCGAAGTGGAGCAGGGGTCCAGCCCGGCTCCTCCACGCTTCTTCATCAAGACGGATATCAGCAGATCAAGACACATCACAAATCGCGGGCACCGGGTTCCCAGCGCCTGCTGGCGGAGCCACCATGGCGTCATCAGCCCGGAGGCGCCAAATGGACGACACTCCACCCAATCAGGTTCCAGGAGCCCGCTGACGTTTGGACCCTGCTCCAACACTTCTCAAGCGAACTCTGGTTTCCCGGCCCAGCGCCTGTCCAGTCCTCGTCTGAACACCCGCTGACCGCTCCTTGCACCGTTTCAAGAGCCATCTTCCCCAAACAGCTCCAGGTGCCCCGGACGTAAGGGAAACCCTGCTGGACACCTGGCCCCAGGCGGCCAGCGTCAGCAGCTCCGCCCCACAACTGAAGACGGATGCGATCGAATCCCCGCGATCGCCTTGATTGCCTTGCCTCTGACGATCCAACGACCGCGCAGCCACGCCCCTTGCGCTTCAAGGGCACCATGACTGAGCAGACAATAGCCCGAGCCCAACGGTTCGGGCTTTGTTTTGGTCTCCAGCCCAGCGCCAGTCGCGGCAACACGACAACACCACAGCAGCTTCCCCATCCGATGCCTGCTCTCCCTCCCGAAGATGGAGGTCCCGTCCCCGCCCCGCCGCTGCTCACGAGCACCGACCGCCGCAAGCTCGATAAACGCGACGACGCCCTCTTTGACGCCGAACCTCGCTTCGTGGGGCATCTTGACGGGGGCTGTGGTGCTTGATCTGAGCAGCAGCTGGCTGAGCCACCTGCCGGATGACCTCACCGATCAGCTGGAGAATCCAGAGCCAGTCTTTGCTGTCCGTCAGACAGCCGCGCAACGCCATGCATGAACTCAGTCTGATGCAGTTCCTCGGTGAGCGGGTGCGTGAGGTGGCCACCCAGCAAGGCGCCGAGCGGGTGTTGGTCATTCACCTGCGCCTCGGCAGCCTGGCTGGCGTGGATCCCGATGCCCTTCGCTTCGCCGCGGAGGTGGTGTTGGCGGGCACCTGCGCGGCTGGAGCGACGCTCAGCATCGAAGAGATTCAGGCCTCCTTGTGGTGCGATCCTTGCGCGATGGAATTTGCGGCGACAGCAGGCTGCTGTGACTGTCCCCGTTGCGGCACGTTGAGCGCTCGCCTGCTACGGGGCAAGGAATTGAGCCTGGTGTCATTAGATCTGATTCCCTGATTTCAAGAACGACCTGACAACGCACGAGACAGTCCACGAGGTTCGTCGGTTCAGCCCAAAAGCTTGTCGAACAAAGACCTCTTGCGGGCGGCCTCGGGGATGGGCGGGCAGGGCGGATTCCAGTTTGGAGCTCTCGTTCCAGCCGCCTGCCGCGCGATGGTTGTGCATTCTGATCTCCCTTGGATCTCGCTATGGGACCTGAATCACAAGCGAGATTTTGCACCTCCATACGGTCAATTTGAAGCCATCTTGAGTGCATGCCTGCGGGTTAATCTGGGCAGTTAAATATTCTGCTTTCTTGGCTCTGTTGTTCCAGATGCGAACCCATAGATTGTCTATGATTGATCATCATGCTCAGGAGGCTCTGGACAACCCCTCAGCGGCACCTCTGAGAGCGCGGAGCTCCCAGTTGGTGCAAGGGACAGCCTCCACTGGCGACCGGTTGTCTAGTGTGCAGTCCCGTAAATGCGCTTTGGATCCTTCGACGGGTGTCTCGCCTGTAGGTCAACTAGAAAAATCACTGTTGGCCTGCCGCGACTGGCCAGCGAGGTCAGTGACGGCAAGGAATTTCCCTCCCGGAAGCGGGGGGAGGCGGGATTTTTCGAGGTGCCCTGTAGTCCTTTCTGATGACGGCATCGAGGCGCACGGACTAAGCCGGGGATGATGCATGAACTTGCGGGGCAGTACAGTAGAGCTTCCCTAAGGAGTCTCTGGACAACCCCTCAGCGGCACCTGTGAGAGCGCTGAGCTCCCAGTTGGTGCAAGGGACAGCTTCCACTGGCGACCGGTTGTCTAGAGCTTCTCTAAGGAGGCTCTGGAAAACTCCTCAGCGGCACCCGTGAGAGCGCGGAGCTTCCAGTTGGCGCAAGCAACAGCTTCCACTGGCGACCAGTTGTCCAGAGGTTCCCTAAGTAACCCGACTAAATAAGCGTAACATGACGCGCGAGGCACGCCAATGACTGCTTGGGTTGTTGTCACTGGTGTGTTGAAGTTTTTTCTCTGGCCATTTAACCACTGGCTGGTGTGACAGTTAAGCATGAAGATGAAGTGGATTGAAACAAGCATGACAGGCTGGCTGAAGCCTCTTTGTTGCAGGAATGAACAGTTGTTAAGACTATTCTTCTGGTTTGAGGCTCATGCCTAGACCTTGGCTGGATGGGCCTTGACCCAGCGCATCCATTGCAAACCCCATCGTCTCCTTTGCCATGCTGGACAACACGCCGCGCAGCTTCGGATGGTTGAACGACCTGCCAAGCCTGTATGACTACACCATGGAGCATCCGGATATTCAGCCGCTCCTCAGCTCCATCACACAACAACGCCTGCGAGCCGTGGGGGCTCCGGCGTTGCCGACGAGCACGGATCTGCGCATGTGGTGTTCGGGAGTGGAAGATCAGAAAAGCCTGGGCTCTTGCACCGCCAATGCCGGCGTGGGCTTGGTGGAATATTACATGAGACGGGCTTTTGGCAAGCACGTGAATGTGTCCCGTTTGTTTTTGTACAAAACAACGCGAGCCCTTCTGAACTGGACGGGTGATACGGGGGCATATCTGCGTACAACAATGGAAGCGATGGTGCTCTTTGGCATGCCACCCGAGCAGTATTGGCCCTACGATACAACAAAGTACGAAGTTGAACCCTCGGCTTTTCTCTATTCTTTTGCTGGTAACTACAAGACTCTAAAATACTATCGACTTGATCCCGCTGGCACTGCACCAGCCAATCTGTTGGCCAGCATCAAGACCAATCTTTCCAATGGTTTGCCCTCTATGTTTGGCTTTACTGTCTACAACTCTTACACCCAGGCTACGGTAGCTAATAAAGGTTCCATCCCTTTCCCGTCAGTGGGGGAACGGGTGGTTGGCGGTCACGCAGTGGTGGCAATAGGCTATAATGATACTGTGAAAATTAGCAATAAGAACCCGGGTGGTCCAACCACCACCGGAGCCTTGTTGATCCGAAATTCCTGGGGAACAGGTTGGGGCGATGGGGGCTATGGCTGGTTGCCCTATGAATACGTGCTCAAAGGATTGGCCGTGGATTGGTGGTCCTTGATTTCTCAGGCGATGGTCGACATCGGTGCCTTCAGTTGATGAGCTTGAATCACATCTCTATTGGCCCCAGGGCCCATTGGGCGGTGGTGTATCGAGGTGGCCCGAATCCATTCGGCTCAGGCCGCGTCCAGAGCCGGGCTCCTGAAACATGCGTCTTGCTCAAAACGCGCCAAGCGATCATGCCCCCTGAGCCCGCCGTGTGCGCTCCCAATGGGCCCTGCGCCGGCCCAGGGGGCCGTCCGCCTCCAGAAGCGTCGCCCGTTTGTCCTCCCTGACCGATCTCGTTGCTGGTCCTGTTCTCCGGACAGGACCCCTACCATGACAACGTCATCTGTTTCTGAATCGACGTTTCCTTGCGTTCTCTGCCTGACATCATCCTCTCTGAAGCCGTCCTCCCCGACTGCTGAATCGGGCGCTCGTTGGCCCATCGGCAACCACCCCTAACGAACGCCACCACTCAACGGCTGCCAACCAGAACAGCCCGCTCCAGCCGCCAACAGCAACAGCCAGCCTCAGCGGCCCACTCCAGACCTCACCGTCTCGGCCCCATTCTTTTCTTCCCGGTCATGTGCGGCCATTGCTCCTGCGGGCAGCCCCCCGCTCCCGAACCTGCCACCCTTCATCCCGGGCGCCAGGTGACCCTGGAGGAGGGCTTGCTGTTGCGCAACAACCACTTGGCCGCCCACAACCGGGATCATTTCCGCGCCGCTGGCGTGCGGGTCGTCAATGTTCTGTCCTCTCCAGGCTCGGGCAAGACAGCCCTGCTCGAGCGTTTGGCCGGCCTCGTCCCCCCAGGCCTGCGCCTGGCGGCGCTGGTGGGCGATCTGGCCACAGACAACGACGCCCGCCGGCTCCAGCGGGCGGGCCTGCCAGCCGTACAGATCACCACCGGCCAGGCCTGCCATCTGGAGGCGGCCATGGTGCATCGGGGGCTGGACGCTCTGGCCAACGCGGGCCATCCCCTGGAGTCTCTCGATCTGCTGCTGATCGAAAACGTGGGCAACCTCGTCTGCCCCGCCGCGTTTGATCTGGGCGAAGACCTGCGGCTGGTTCTGCTGTCAGTCACCGAAGGAGAAGACAAGCCTCTCAAATATCCCGCCACGTTCCACAGCGCCGATCTGGTGGTGATCAGCAAGAGTGATCTGGCGGCTGCCGTCGCCTTTGACCGTGCTGTCGCCCACCGCAACGTGCGCCAAGTGGCCCCGGCAGCCCGACTTCTGGAAGTCTCCGCCCGCCATGGCACGGGCCTGGAGGCCCTGCTGGAGGCCCTGCTGCCCGCCCCCGCTGCGGCAACAGCGGCCCTGCCGAGCAGGTGAGCGGGTCTGCCGCGCCAGAGGCCCGTCTCCAGCTCGAATGTCGGGGAGTGGTGCAGGGGGTGGGGGCAAGGCCAGCGTTGCGACGGCTGGCGGATCAGTTGCGACTCCGGGGCCAGCTGTGCAACCGCTTGGGCGTGCTGCAGCTGGATCTCTGCGGCGCCAGAAATGATCTGGAGCGGTTCCTGGCCACCTTCCCGGCGACCCTGCCCGCCGCCGCGCGCCTGGAGCAGCTGGACGCCCGTTGGCTGAAGGCGCCCCTGCCCCCCTGGCCGGAGGGCGTCCTGATCGCTGCCGACACCGCCCTGCCTCTGGGCTCCGCCCTGCTGGCACCAGGCCTCTGCGCTGACCGAGCGCCCTGCCCCCACTGCCTGGCGGAGCTGGCGGATCCCGCCTCCCGTCGCCACCGCTACCCCTTCATCAGCTGCTGCGCCTGCGGCCCCCGCTACAGCCTGGCCACCGCCCTTCCCTTCTGCCGCGCTCACACCACCTTCGCCGCTTTCCCCCCCTGCCCCGCCTGCGCCCGGGAGTTCAGCGATCCGGCCGATCGGCGATTCCACGCTGAAACGATCAGTTGCCCCGCCTGTGGCCCGCGCTTGCGGTTGCGTGATCCGGCGGGCCATCGTCTGGCGGAGGGCGAGGAGGCCCTTCAGGCCGCCTGTCGCCTGCTTCTGGATGGTCAAATCCTGGCCCTGCAAGGGGTAGGGGGCTTCCAATTGCTGGTGGACCCCCGCCAGAGCGAGGCCGTGGCCCGCCTGCGCCGCCGCAAACTCCGTCCCAGCAAACCCTTCGCGCTGCTCCTGGCCCATGCTTGCGACCTGGAGGCGGTAGTGCGTCTCTCGGCCGACGAGGAACGGGCTCTGCGCCATCCCGCCGCGCCGATCGTGCTGCTGCGTCGCCGCTTTGACAACAGCGGCAACGCGGAGACCTGGGAGGCTGTGGCGCCTGGCAGCCCCGTTCTGGGCGTGATGCTGCCGGCCTCGGGCCTCCACCAGTTGCTGGCTGACGGGGTGGGTCGCCCTTTGGTGGCCACCAGCGGCAACCGGAGTGGCGAACCGCTCTGCGTTGCGCCCGAGGAGGCCCTGGAGCGGCTGGCGGGTCTGGCCGATGCCTTTCTGGTGCACGACCTGCCCATCGCGCGCCCCCTGGACGATTCGCTGCTGCAACTGATCGACGGGCGGCCGGCGCTGCTGCGGCGCGCCCGGGGCTTTGTGCCGGAGTCGCTCCCCTGGCGGGGTCCCACCATCGCGGCCCCCTCGATGGAACACTCCGCCGCCAACGCCTCCAGCGTCCTCCCATGTGCCCCCAACAGTTCATCCGGCAGCTCCCTCAACGCCCCCTGCCAAGGCTCTGTGCTCGCCCTGGGGGGCGATCTGAAAGCCGCCCCCGCCTTGGTGGTGGGGGATCGGATCTGGCTGGCGCCCCATCTGGGGGATCTGGCGAACGCCGCCGTGCAGCGCCGCTGGCAAGACCTCGTCGAGGCTCACTTGAGTTCCCCCACCCTGACCCTGGCGAGCCTGGCCTGCGATGCCCATCCGGGCTACCTGAGCCATCAGCTCGCGCGCCCCCTGGCGGACCGCCACCCCCTGCCCCTGGCTGCCGTGCCCCACCATCTGGCCCATGGCCTGGCGGTGCTGGCGGAACGGGGTGCCCAGCCCCCCCTGCTGGTGGTGGCCTGCGACGGGCTTGGTCTGGCGGATCCGGCCAGCGCCCCGGAGCAGGAGCGGCTCTGGGGCGGGGAACTGCTGCTGATCCAGGGCATCGAGGCGGACGGCCCGCGCTGGCAACGGCTGGCCGCCCTGCGCCCCTTCCCCCTGCCCGGCGGGGAGCGGGCCAGCCGGGAACCGCGCCGCTGCGCCCTGGGCCTTCTCGCCGCCCTCGGGCCCCGGGCCTTGACCCATCCGGGCGCCTGCACCGCTCTGGCGGCTTTCACCCCCGAGGAGCGTCAGCTGTTGCTGCAGGCCATCGCCAGCGGCTGCAACGCTCCAGCCACCAGCTCCCTGGGCCGGTTTCTTGACGGGGTGGTGTCCCTGTTGGGGCTCGCCCAGACCCTCAGCCATGAGGGGGAAGGGGGGCTGCGCTGGCAGGGGGCGGCAGCCCGGGGGGTGCCAAGAGGACACCAAGCGATCCAGCGGTGCCCGGGGCCCTCTTGGCGCCTGCCCCTGCGTCCGTCTGCCCCGGAGGATCCCACCGCTCTTCCCCTCGGTCGCTGGGACTGGCAGCCCCTTCTCCAGGCGCTGCTTGCCCACCGCGCCGCTGGTGGCTGTGCCGAGGAGGGGGCCTGGCGGGTGGAGCGGGCCCTGGTGCGGGGGATCGTGCGGGGAGCCGCCGCCGCCACGCGCTGGAGTGGCTGTCGCCGGGTGGCGTTGACGGGGGGATGTTTTCAAAACCGCTCCCTCTTGGAGGGCTGCCTGCGGGGCCTGCGGCGGGTTGGAGGGGAGCCCCTGTGGGCTGAGCGGGTGCCCTGCAATGACGGTGGACTGGCCCTCGGTCAGGCCTGGGCGGCACAAGCGGGCCAAACCGGCCTATAACCAAACCAAAGCGCAACCCGCTGCCATGTGCCTGGCCGTGCCCGGCCGGATCCTCTCGATCGCCTGCTCCGCGCCGGCCGGCCGTTGCGCGGGTACGGCCTCAGCTGCAGACGCCGCAGGTGAGGCTGCTGACGCGGATCTCTGGCGCACGGCGGAGGTGGATTTTGGCGGTGTGCGCCAGCAGGTCAGCCTGGCCTGCCTGCCCGAGGCCCGGGTGGGTGATGCGGTGCTGGTGCATGTGGGTTTCGCCCTGAGCCTGGTCGACGACGCTGTGGAGAGCGGTCCATGAGCAACATGCCTTGCCTGGATGGCAACGAGGCGGTGGCCCGCGTGGCCTACCGTCTCAATGAGGTGATCGCCATCTACCCGATCACGCCTGCCTCCCCGATGGGGGAATGGGCTGACGCCTGGAGCGCCGAGGGGAAAGCCAACCTCTGGGGCAGCGTGCCCTCGGTCGTGGAGCTCCAGAGTGAGGGAGGCGCGGCAGGCACAGTGCACGGCGCCCTGCAGACCGGCGCGCTCACCACCACGTTCACGGCGTCGCAGGGTCTGCTGCTGATGATTCCCAACCTCTACCGCTGGGCTGGAGAGCTGACGCCAGTGGTGGTGCATGTGGCGGGGCGGGCGTTGGCCGCCCAGGGGTTGTCGATCTTTGGCGACCACTCCGATGTCATGGCCTGCCGCGCCACAGGCTGCGCCATCCTCACCTCCGCATCAGTGCAGGAGGCCGGTGATTTCGCCGCCATCGCCAGCCGTGCCACCTTCCGCAGCCGGGTGCCGTTTCTGCACCTCTTCGATGGCTTCCGCACCTCCCATGAAATTCAAAAAGTGGAGGGCCTCAGCGACGCTGTTCTACACGCGATGATGCCGGCAGAGGCCATTCGCGCCCATCGGCGTCGCGCCCTCACGCCGGATCATCCCGTGTTGCGCGGCACCGCCCAGAACCCCGACGTTTACTTCCAAGCTCGAGAAGCGGCGAACCCCTTCCATGACGCCCTCGGCCCGCACCTGCGAGAGGCCATGGAGCACTTCGCGGCCCTCACCGGCCGTGTCTACAAGCCCTACGAATACGGGGGGCATCCGCGGGCGGAGCGTGTGGTGGTGCTGATGGGCTCCGCTTGCGAAACCGCCATGGCCACCGCCCAGCGCTTGGAGTCGCTCGGGGAGCGGGTGGGGGTGCTGAAGGTGCGCCTTTTTCGGCCCCTGGAAGCCGCTTGGCTGGTGGCGGCCCTGCCGGCGAGCACACGGGTCATCGCCGTGCTCGATCGTTGCAAGGAGCCGGGCGCCACGGGCGAACCCCTCTATCTCGATGTTGTCGCCGCCATTGCCGAGCAGTGGCGAGAGTCGCACGGTGGCGCACCACTGCCCGTTGTGGTGGGCGGGCGCTATGGGCTGGGTTCGAAGGAGTTCACCCCAGCGATGGCGAAGGCCGTGTTTGACAACCTCTCCGCCCCACGGCCCCGCAACCATTTCACGATCGGCATCGAGGATGACCTCACCCATCACTCCCTCCCCTTCGACGTTGCTTTCCAGATCGACGCCAGCGACGAGGTGCGCGCGGTGTTTTACGGGCTGGGGAGCGATGGCACGGTGGGCGCTAACAAAAACACGATCAAGATCATCGGTGAAAACACCTCGCTTTTCACCCAGGGCTACTTCGTCTACGACTCCAAGAAGTCAGGCTCCGTCACGGTGTCGCACCTGCGCTTCGGCCCCCGACCGATTCAAGCGCCTTACCTGATCGAGCACCCGACGCTGGTGGCTGTGCACCAGTGGGATTTCCTCTCCCGGCTTCCCGTGCTCGAAGGCCTGGTGCCGGGGGGCACCCTGCTGCTCAACAGCCCCACCGATCCGGCGGCGACCTGGCGGGCGATGCCGGCCAGCGTGCGAGAGCAGGTGCGGCGCCTGGCACCGGAGGTGTGGCAGATCAATGCCGCCCAGGTGGCACGGGAGGCGGGGATGGGGGGCCGCATCAACACTGTGATGCAGGCAGCGTTTTTTGCAGTGAGCGGGGTATTGCCGCGAGAGGAGGCCCTGGAGCGGATCCGCGAGGCCATCCTCCACAGCTACGGCAGAAAGGGAGAGGCGGTGGTGCGGATGAACCTGCAGGCCCTCGACGCCAGCCTGGCCGCCCTCCATCGCCTCGACTGGCAGTCCCTCGACGCCGAGATGGCCATCACCGCCGTCACGAACATCACAATCTCGGCCAGCGCCTCCGCCGACGCCGCGCTGGCCGCTGGGGCGGTTGCAGTCGTCGATCCCCTCGCGGAAGCCCCCACCTTCGTGCGGGAGGTCATCGGCCCCATGCTCGCCCACCGGGGCGATGCCCTGCCGGTGAGCGCCCTGCCCTGCGATGGCACCTGGCCCACGGGCACGGCCCGTTGGGAGAAGCGCAACATCGCCGCCGCTGTGCCCGTGTGGGAGAGCGACCTGTGCGTGCAGTGCGGCAAGTGCCTGCTGGTGTGCCCCCATGCGGTGATTCGAGCGAAGCTGGCCTCGCCCGAGGCTCTGCAGGCTGCTCCAGAGGGCTTTCGCCAGGCCCCAGCTCGGGATCCCGCTTTCCCGGACCAGCGCTTCACGATCCAGGTGGGGGTGGAGGATTGCACCGGCTGCCAGCTCTGCGTGGAGGTGTGCCCTGCCCGCGACCGTCAGGAGCCGAAGCGCAAGGCGCTCAACATGGCGCCCCAAGCGCCCCTGCGGGAGCAGGGGAGAGTGAATTGGGACTTTTTCCTCGGGCTGGGCGAGAGGTCCCGCGCTGGCCTCAACCAGCGCAAGATCGGGCAGCAACAGTTGCAACAGCCCCTGTTTGAATTCTCCGGCGCCTGCGCGGGCTGCGGCGAAACGCCCTACCTCAAGTTGCTGAGTCAACTCTTCGGCGATCGCCTTCTCATCGCCAATGCCACCGGTTGCAGCTCGATCTACGGCGGCAACCTGCCCACCACTCCCTGGACGACCAACCGAGACGGCCGCGGACCGGCCTGGAGCAACTCGCTCTTTGAAGACAACGCCGAATTCGGCTACGGCATGCGGGTGTCCCTGGATCAGCAACGGGCGATGGCTCTCGCCCTGCTTGCCGAGGGAACGGACATGAATGCTCCCTCGGCGGACCTTCCCGCCTGGCGTTCCTGGAGCGAACCTCTGCCGACGGCGCTGGTGGAGGCCCTCGCCGCCGCGGCGTTCCAGCAGCTTGATGAGGCGGCGATCTACGCCCAACGGGAACGGGTGGCGGAGTTGAAGCATCTCCTGCGAGGGCGGCTGGAGCGGTTGCCGGCGGAGCACAGGGGCCTGTCGCCAATGGCCCGGCTGCTCGATCTGGCCGATGCTCTGGTGAAGACGAGCGTGTGGCTGGTGGGCGGCGATGGCTGGGCCTACGACATCGGCTTTGGCGGCCTGGATCATGTGTTGGCCTCCGGCCGTGACGTCAATGCGCTTGTGCTCGACACCGAGGTGTACTCCAACACCGGCGGGCAGGCCTCCAAGGCGACGCCGTTGGGAGCGGTGGCGAAATTCGCCAGTGGCGGCAAGGCGGCGCCCAAGAAAGACCTGGGCCTGATCGCGATCAGTAACGGCGGAGTCTATGTGGCAAGCGTGGCGATGGGCGCCAAAGACGAGCACACCATTCGCGCCTTTCTGGAGGCCGAAAGCTATCCCGGACCGTCGCTGATCATCGCCTACTCCCATTGCATCGCCCATGGAATCGACATGGCCAAAGGCATGGAGCAGCAGCGGCTGGCGGTGGAATCAGGCCGTTGGTTCCTCTACCGCTACGACCCCCGGCGGCTCGCGCAGGGGCAGTCGCCCCTGCAGATCGACAGCGGCAAACCCCGCCTCTCCCTGACGGAGGCGATGGCCACGGAAAACCGCTTCCGCATGCTGGGCTACAGCGATCCGGAGCGGGCCCGCCAGCTGGAGCGTCAAGCGCAGTCCGAGGTGAGGCGCCGCTGGGCGATGTATCAGGCCCTGGCAGAGGCCAGCCAACCGGAAGAATCGCCGGCTTGAGCCAAGTTCCGCCCAGCCACCCATCCCAACCGGACGGGTGGCTGGGCGCGGTCAGGGCATCAATGCTCGCCAGATTGCGCTTGAGATGACCAAGCTGTTGCTTGATTGCCGTGTTGATCATGTTGATTCGGGGTCGCTTCTTCTTGGCCATGGTCATGAACTGTTTCCGGGCTTGCTTGCGATGTGTCCGTGGCTTATGGCCAAAGGATTCCCTGACCTGCGGATGCATCGCATCGATCAGTGTCTCAGTCAACTCCGGTGCTTCATTGAGAAGTGAGAGCTCGGTTGGGTAACGAATATCGACAAGGACACGTATCGCATCAATTAGCAATGAGCCCTGATGGCGCCTTGTCGTTTCCGATCCAAGCTGCTGATCAGTTGCAGGGGCGGTTTCATCGGGAGCACGTCACTTTGGCGATAAGTATTAATGCTTAAGAGAATTTATCTATTGCTCAATGGGGAGTTCATCAGTGAGAATCAGAGCACGCTCTTTCCACGGCAACAGTATGACCCCTGACCAGCAAGAAGCCCTCAACGCCCATGTGCAAGCCATTGCCCAAATCTTATATGACGACAGTGACCCCGCTGCGAT
>JBKDSV010000195.1:0-19430 GCA_046340795.1 Cyanobacteriota bacterium
TGACGCCCGTGGGTTGCAGGCCGTCGAAGCAGCCGCCAATGCTGGCATCGTAGAGGGGTTGGCCCAGGTCGTTGCGACCCAGGAACCACTCAAAGCAACGGTGGGCCTCCTGGCGCCAGTGGTCATCGCCGGTGGCGTGCATGGCGTCGATGCAGGGCGCCACTCTCGCCGGTGCCTCCAGGGGTTTCTTTTAGTGGCTGGCGGTATCGGCTCCCCGGGTCCAGAACCCCTCGCAACCGATGGGCCGGAACTGACCCTCGGGAGCCGTTTGGGCCCGTTGCAACCAGCTCAGCGTCTCCAGGCCCGTCTCCAACATGTCGGCCCGCTCCAACCAGCGGCCGCTGAGGATCAGGGCCTGGGGCAGGCGGGCGTTGTCGTAGCTCACGATGGGCTCCAACCAGGGCCAGTCGGCGTTGGCGTGGGCGGCAAACGCTGACAGCAGCCGTTCGGAGAGCTCCAGTCGCCAGCGGGCGGCAAGCAGATCGCCATGGAGCACCCGCAAGTATTCATGCAGGCCGAGCACGGCGAAGGCCCAGGCCCGCGGTGAGGTGAACCCTTCCAGAGCGGGAAGAGCCTGCTCAAACAGGCGGGCGGCCCAGTGGCGCAGATTGGTCTGCTCCGTGCGCCCCACAATCGCCCCCAATCCCCACAGGGCGCGACCGTGGCTGTCTTCCGATCCCACGCTTTCCAGCCAGCGGCGATCAAAACCCATGAAATTGCGAAACCGACCGCTCTCGGCCACAAAGGCGTAATGCAGGAAGGCGGCGGCGGCCGACTGCAGGCGCCGCAGGTCGTTGAGGGGTTCGCCGAGGTGTTCGAGCTGGGCGGTGAGCAACAGGGCGCGGGCGTTGTCGTCGGTGCAGTAGCCGTGGTTGAAATCCGGGACGCTATGCACGGCGTGTTGAAAAACGCCGGTGGAATCCGCCATCGCCTCCAGGTGCTGGAACCGCCAGGGCGGCAGCTCCGCGCCCTCCACCGCCAGGGTGGCGGCGGGTCTGAGGATGCGGGCGCGACCCTCGCCGGCCTCCAACAATGTTTCAAACAGTTGGGCGTAGCGCTCCCCCACCGCGGCCCACACCATGTCGCGCCCCGCAAGCCAGGCTTGCTTGCGCATGGCATGGAGCCGGGCAGGCTCACTGAGCAGGCTGTTGACGGCGGTGGCGATGGCTGTTCCATCGCGGAAGGGAACCAGCAGACCACGCCCATCTGCCAACAACTCTTCCGCATGCCAGTAGGGAGTGCTCACCACCGCCTTGCCGGCACCGTAGCAATAGGCCAAGGTGCCGGAGGTGATCTGGGCCGGATTGAGGTAAGGTGTGAGATAGATATCTGCCGCGCTGATATATTCCATTAGTTGCTGATCGTCCACGTAGCGATTGACGAAAATCACATTGTTTGCCACACCCAGGCTCTGGGCCAGCCGCTCCAGGGAGAGGCGATAGGTCTCTCCTTCCGCCCGCACCAGATTGGGATGGGTGGCGCCAAGAATCACGTACACCACATCGGGATGGCGCGCCAGAATGGCAGGCAGCGCCTGAATCCCATATTCAATGCCTTTGCCAGGAGAGAGCAAACCGAAGGTGAGCATCATCGGCCGTCCGGCGACACCGTATTGATCCTTGTAGAAGTTGGGATCCACAAACGGCTGATCGGGAATACCATGGGGAATGAGATGGACCTTCTCCCGCACAACCTGGTAGGTGTCACACAACATGCGTTGGCCCCGCTCGGTCATCACCACCAGGGCATCACTCTGTTGCAACACCTCTTCCATCACTCGCCTCTGCTCGCTCGTGGGCTCTTCCAGAACCGTGTGCAAGGTGGTGACCACAGGCAGTCGCAGGCGGCGCATCAGATTGAGCAGATGGCTGCCGGCTGCTCCGCCATAGATGCCGAACTCATGTTGAATGCAGAGCAGATCAGTGTGGGACAGATTGATGAAATCGGCCGCACGCTGGTAGCTGGAAAAGCTCCGTTCCGGTAGCTCAAAGCGCACGACATCTGGATAGTCGTAGTGAAAGCCCGGATCTGTGACGCTCAGAACCGGCGTGCTCCACTGCCGCCGTTGACACGACACCGCCTGATGCAGATCACGGGTAAACGTGGCAATGCCGCACTGGCGGGGGGGAAATCACCGAGAAAGCTGATCTTGCGAGCGTTTCTTGCCCCCATTGTGCGGCAGTGGATCCTTTCACCTCGGCGGATGATACCTCTGATTGTTCATCTTTGCTCCGGTTGTCCGCAGCGGAAAACCGTCCGCACGTCGTCTCCCGCGAGACTCAAGCTGGCCAGTCGCCGCACACATCCAACAGGAACGCTCACAACTCCAGCAGACCCGGCGGTGGCGTCAGCCCGATCCAGCCCTCCTCCAGGTGAACCTCCGGCACGATCGCCTCCACAAAGGGGATCAGCACGCGCCGTTGGCCCTGCGTGAGCTCCACCTCCAACAGGTCATTGCCGCCATGAATTAGATCCCGCACCGTGCCAATCGCGCAGCCATCCGCCAATAACCGCACCTCCAGTCCCTCCAGATCGAGCAGATGAAATTCACCCTCCTCCAGGGGAGGCCGATCCGCCGCGTTGGCCAACAGCAGATGGCCCACCAGGGCTTCGGCGGTTGTGCGATCGCCAATCCCCGCCAGACGCACCACAAAGAGCTCCCGGCCGGGGAGCTGACGACCCGCCAGCAGTTCCACCGCCTGAATCGCGCCCCGGGGGGAGCGCAACCAGCGGGGGCCGGGCCGGGTGAAGCGTTCGGGAAAGTCGCTGAGGGGCACCACCCGCAGTTCCCCGACCAGTCCCTGGGCGGCCACCAGCCGCCCCACCTCCAGCAGCACGGTCCCTTCCTTCAAAACCGCGCCTTGGTGCGGGGGTGCCTGGGGCTCCCGCTCGCGGGCTGAGGGGTCGGGGGGGGCGTTTGCCGGCATGCCAAGAGACTCTTTCAGAGCCAGGCTATGCAAGTCACATTCGCCCTTGGCCACCTTGGCAGCCACATCGCCGGCCACCGCCAATGGTGGTCCAATCTGCCGTGGCGGACCTCCTGAATGCTGATCGTGAGTGCTCACCCCCGGGCAGGTGAGCGCCTGCGCGGGGCTCCCTCCAGCGTCGTGGAAGCGCTGCCCTCAGCCCTCTTGCTGGAGGCTGGTGCCACCTCCCAGCCCCTCCTCCTCCTCCAGCCCCACCGCCTGCGCGCTGAGCTGCCAGAGCGCAGCGGCCAAGGCCTCGGAGCGGGCCTCGGCGCTGGGTTCACCTCGCTCAAACCGCAGTCGGCCCGGCCCCTGGACCCGATTGCTCCAATACTGAAAGCCGTGCGGCTCCACTGACGACGGCACGGCCAGGCCCGCCAGCAGGGCGCCCGCCCTCTCGGGAGTTTCGGTGAGCCGCAGCAGATCGCGGGCGACAAACGCGAACACGGCCTGACCAAAGGGATTGAAGCGTCGGCTGTCGCGGAAGAAGCCGCCCGCGCCGCGCGGGATCACCAGCCCCGGGCTCCAAGCGATCACCGGCAGGGGCTGGCCCCGCTGCCGCAGCCGTCGCTCCACCTCCCGCGCCATCAGCACGTTGCAGAGCTTGCTGTCTTTGTAGGCCTTTTCAGCGTTGAAGGGGCCGCCAGCCACCATGGCCGCGCCCGGCCCCTGTCGCAACCCCGCCAAATCGCCCAACCCCGCCCCTTGGCCCACCTTCCCACCAGCCGTGGTGGGATCATGCACCTCGGAAGCGGTCACCACCAGCCGCGGCGTGCCGCTTTGCAGCACCAGGGGAAGCAGGCGCTGCAGCAGTGCCTGGTGCGCCAGATGGTTCACGGCGAGGGTCAGCTCAAACCCCTGGGCTGACCAGCGGGGTTCGGCCGCGCCGCTGTATTGCAGGCCGGCGTTGAGCACGAGCGTGTCGATCGGTGCGCCAGTGCGCAGCAGCGCCTCTGCGCAAGCCGCCACGCTGGCCAGATCCGCCAGATCACAGATCGCGGTAGCGAGCGAACCGTTGTGGGCTTGGCGCAGACGGGCGGCGGTGGCGTCGTCGCGGCAGAGGATGGTGAGGCGATGGCCGGCTGCGAGCAAGGCAATCGACGCTTGCAGGCCGATGCCGGAGCTGCCCCCGCTGATCACCAGGTGGCGCGGGCTGTCGGCCTGGCCGTCGTTGCGTTCCATGGCCGGGGACCCTTGGTGAGTTCTCAATTCTCCCTGCTTGCGCTGGCTCAGGGGTTCAGCCGTTCCTCCAGCCAGCCCGTCTCCAGGCGCCACTGGCGCCGCTGGTGGGGGTGGCCCAACAGCTCCAGCAGCTCCACCCGGGTGAGCTCGATCCGCAGCAGCTGGAGGTGCTCGGGCAGGGGCGCTCCATCCGGCAACGTCTCCGGGAAGGCAGCGCGGCCATCGAAGGGCTCGCCCGGGATGGGCCAGCCCCACAGCGCACGACCGCCCGGGGTGAGCTCCTCCCAGTGCCGCTGCCGCTCCCGTTGCTCCTCCGCGGGCGGAAGGACCGCAAGCCGCCCCCGCAGGCGGAATTGGCAGCGGGCCCGGGGCAACAGCCAGCAAAGTTCGACTGCGGGCTGTTCCGCCAGCTCGGCCGTCTTGGCGCTGCGGCCATCGGTGAGCAGATCGAGGCTCGCCGGGCTTGCCCAGCCTCGCGCCACCAGCGTGCGCACCCGGGGCGTGCCATCGGCGGCGACGCTGGCCAGCTGCAGCCAGCGGGCCAGGGGTGACCGCTTTCCCTCCCGCTCCCGGGCCCCGCGCAGCAGGGAACGCCAGGGGGGCAGATTTGTTGGGGGCATGGACCTTGAGGAACAGGCAGGCCCCATCCCAGCGCAGTCAGCAACGGTTTCGCGCAGGCCCCCCGTTCGCCAGGAGGGATGATCGGAGCCACCCCCTCCATGTGCCGCGGATTCGATGCTCAGCGTGCTGCAGACGCTTCGCCACCAGCTCCAGGGCGCCATGGAGCGGGCCTACCCCGAGGCGGCGGCGGTGGCCCGGGCTGCGGGCCAGCCCCTGGATCCCTTGCTGGAGCCGGCAAGCCGACCGGAGTTCGGCGATGTGCAGGCCAATGGCGCCCTGCCCCTGGCCAAGCCCCTTCGCCTGCCCCCCCGGACCATCGCCGCCGCCGTGGTGGCGCAACTCAGCGCCGATTCCACCTTCGAGGCGCTCTGCCTGCCGCCCCGAATCGCCGGTCCAGGATTCATCAACCTCAGCCTGCGGCCGGAGGTGCTGGCGGCGGAGCTGCGTCGCCGGGTGGGTGATCCGCGCCTTGGCGTGCCCCTGGCCACCTCCAGCGCGGAAGGCGGTGCCGACGCCGGAGGCGGCGAACCCGGCCCCCTGGCCCCGGTGATCGTGGATTTCTCCAGCCCGAACATCGCCAAAGAAATGCATGTGGGGCATCTGCGCTCCACGATCATTGGCGACTGTTTGGCGCGGGTGCTGGAGTTTCGCGGCCATCCCGTGCGGCGCCTCAATCATGTGGGGGATTGGGGCACCCAATTCGGCATGCTCATCACCCACCTCAAGCAGGTGGCGCCGGAGGCGCTGGAGCGGGCCGACGCGGTGAACCTCGGCGATCTGGTGAGCTTCTATCGCCAGGCGAAACAACGTTTTGACGACGATCCCACCTTTCAATCCGCCTCCCGAGAGGAGGTGGTGAAGCTGCAGGGCGGTGATCCCCTCAGCCTCAAGGCCTGGACCTTGCTCTGCGACCAATCCCGGCGGGAGTTTCAACAGCTTTACAACCGGCTGGACATTGTGCTCGAGGAGCGGGGCGAATCCTTCTACAACCCCTTCCTGGCGGCGGTGGTGACCGATCTGCGGGCAGCGGGTCTGCTGGTGGAGGACGCTGGCGCGCAGTGCGTTTTTCTGGAGCCTGACAAGCCCCCGCTGATTGTGCAAAAAAGCGATGGTGGCTTCAACTACGCCACAACGGATCTGGCGGCGATTCGCTATCGCTTTGCCCCACCCCCGAAAGGGGATGGGGCAAAGCGCGTGATCTATGTCACCGACGCGGGTCAGGCCAGCCATTTCGCGGCCGTCTTTGCGGTGGCCCGCCGCGCGGGCTGGATACCACAGGGAGCCCGAGTGGAGCATGTGCCTTTCGGGCTGGTGCAGGGAGACGACGGCAAAAAGCTCAAAACCCGCGCTGGCGATACCGTGCGCCTCAAAGACCTGCTGGATGAGGCCGTGCAACGGGCGGAGGCCGATCTGCGGGAGCGGCTGGTGGAGGAGGGACGCAACGAAGCGGAGGCCTTCATTGCCGAGGTGGCCACCGCTGTGGGTCTGGGGGCGGTGAAATACGCCGATCTGGCCACCAACCGGATCACCAACTATCAGTTCAGTTTTGATCGCATGCTCGCCCTCCAGGGCAACACGGCCCCTTACCTTCTCTATGCCCTGGTGCGGCTGGCGGGCATCGCCCGCAAGGGGGGAGAGGCCTGCTCGGCCGCCGGGGAGGACAGCCCCGAATGCGATGCGGCGACGCCTGAGGCCCCCCTCCATTTCAGTGAACCCCAGGAATGGGCTCTGGTGCGGCAGCTGCTGGCCCTTGACGCCGTGATCGTTGAGGTGGAGCAGGAGTTGCTGCCCAACCGGCTCTGCGCCTATCTCTTCGAGCTCAGCCAGGTGTTCAACCGCTTTTATGACCAGGTGCCGGTGCTCAAGGCGCCGCCGCAGGCACGGCGCTCGCGGCTGGCCTTGTGCCGCCTCACGGCCGACACCCTCACGCTCGGGCTGCGCCTGCTGGGCATCCAGACCCTCACCCGCATGTAGGACCGATCGAGACGGCCGGGGTGGTGTCTAGATTCGTCCTTGCTCATCCCGACGTCATGGGTCCCAGCGGCGTTGACGCCTGGAGTGCCACCCACAGTGCTTCCCTCTACGGCCTGGATCGCTGGGGGGAGCCCTATTTTTCGGTGAACGCCCGCGGCCATGTGCTCGTGCAACCGCGGGGCGAGCGCGGTGGCGCCTTGGATCTGGTGGAATTGGTGCGGGGGCTGAAGGGTCGCGACCTCGCCCTGCCCCTGCTGATCCGCTTCGACGACATCCTGGAAGACCGGCTGGAGCGGCTCCATGCCGCCTTCGCCCGCGCCATCGCCCAATACGACTATGACGGCCGTTACCAGGGTGTCTTCCCCGTCAAATGCAACCAGCAGCGCCATGTGGTGGAGCAGCTGATGGAGACGGGCCGGCGCTGGCATTTCGGTCTGGAGGCCGGCAGCAAGGCCGAACTCCTCATCGCCCTGGCCCTGCTGGACGATGCGGACGCCCTGTTGATCTGCAACGGCTACAAAGACCGTCGCTACATCGAAACCGCCATCCTGGCCCGGCGCCTCGGCCGCCAACCGGTGGTGGTGATCGAGCAGGCGGATGAGGTGGAGCGCATCATTGCCGCCAGCCAGGAGCTGGGGGCGGCTCCATTGATCGGCGTGCGGGCAAAGCTGGCCTCCCGCGGCAGTGGTCGCTGGGGCAGCTCGGTGGGGGAGGGGGCGAAGTTCGGCCTCTCCCTTCCGGATCTGCTTGCCACGCTGGAGGCTTTGCGCGAGGCGGGGCTTCTGGAGGATCTGCGCCTGCTGCATTTCCACATCGGCAGCCAGATCAACGACATCGCCGTGCTCAAGGATGCCCTTCAGGAAGCCGGCCAGATCTATGTGGAGCTCACCCGTCTGGGGGCTCCGATGGGGTTCCTGGACGTGGGCGGTGGTCTAGGGATCGACTACGACGGCAGCCGCACCGCCACCACAGCCTCCACCAACTACTCCTTGCAGAACTACGCCAATGACGTGGTGGCCACCGTGCGGGAGTGCTGTGAGCATGGGGGAGTGCGTGTGCCGACGCTGGTGAGCGAAAGCGGCCGGGCCCTCGCCAGTCACTTCAGCGTGCTGGTGTTTGACGTGCTCGGCTGCAGCCAACCGCCCGCCCAGCTCACCCTGGCCCTGAATTCCCCTGTCGGGGAAGAGCCCTTGATTGTGCGCAATCTGCGCGACACTCTGGCGCAGATCGCCACGGCGGCGATGGGGGAGCCGGCCCACCCAGCCAGCTGTGAATCCCTGCAAGAGGCCTGGAACGACGCCATCAAGTTCAAGGAGGATGCCCTCACGGCCTTCCGCTTGGGCTACCTCGGATTGCGGGAGCGGGCCCTGGCGGAAGCGCTCTACTGGGCCTGCGGCCTGGCCATCGCCCAGCGTCTGGCCAAGCTGCCTGCCGACACCTCGATTCCGGAGGATCTGCGGGGTCTGCGGGCGGCTCTGGCAAGCACGTATTCCGCCAATCTCTCGGTGTTTCGCGCCGCGCCCGACCCCGGGGCCCTCCAGCAGCTGGGGCCCGTTCTGCCGATCCACCGGCTCTCGGAACGGCCGGATCGCCTGGGCCGCTTCGCCGATCTCACCTGCGATTCCGATGGCAAGCTGGCCCGCTTCATCGGTCCCGGGGCGGACAAACCTCTGCTGGAGCTCCATGGCCTGCGACCTGGCGAACCCTATTGGGTGGGACTGTTTCTGGCCGGGGCCTACCAGGAGGTGATGGGCAACCTGCACAACCTCTTTGGCCGCACCAACGCTGTTCACATCCGCCTCACCGCCGGGGGCGGCTACCGGGTGGAGCATGTGGTGCGCGCCGACACCAACGCGGCGGTGCTTCAAGCCATGGAGCACGATCCCCAAGCCATCAAAGAGCGCCTGCGACAGGCCAGCGAAGAGGCCATCGCCGACGGACGCCTGACCATCGAAGCCGCCCGCCGCTTGACACAGCACCTGGAAACCAGCCTCGGGCAGACCACCTATCTGGAGGGTTGATCTGTCGCACGCAAGTCCTTTGGCTGGAGCATCACCATCCCCTCCCGGGTCGCCACAAGCTGCATCCGGGCGCAGAAGAGGCCCTGGGCCTGGCGCAGGGTGAGGCTGCCTTGATGATCGCGGCAAAAGCGTTCCACAATGGCCAGGCCCAGACCCCTGTGGCGACTTCGTTGGCGATCATGGGCGGGGCTCTGCGGCGGCATGGTCAACAGGGTGGCGGTCTCCACGCCCCCTCCGTGATCCCTCACCTCCAGCACCAGGGTCTTGCGTTTGCTCCAGGCCTTGATCTCCACGGGCGGTTGACCATGGTCGAAGGCATTGTCGATCAGATTGCGCAAGGCCCGCTCCAATCCGGCGCCATCCAGGCGCACCAGCAACCGCGGCATGTGCAGGCGGATGGGGTGACGCGGATAGCTGGCCGCCACCCGGGCACAGAGGTCATCGAGGGCCAGCTGCCGCACCGTGGTGGTGGGTTGATCCCTCTCCGCGAGAACGCCCAACTGCTCTGTGATGCCTCGCAGCTGTTGCAGGTCGCTGGTGATGGCCTGGAGGGCCTCCTGATGGGTCTCGCTCAGGGTGTCCGTCAGCAGATCGAGTTGAAGCGTGATGCGGGTTTGGGGGCCCGCCAGGTCATGCGCCAAACCCGAGAGCATCAGCCGTCGCTCATTGGCGGCGTTGTTGAGGCGCTCCAGGAGACGATTGATCCGCAGGCTCAACACCCGCAGGGGGGCGATGCCCTGCTCGGGCAGCAGCGGGAGGGGTGCTGGCAGGCCATCGGGCAGTTGGGTGAACACCCGTCTGAAGGGGATTTCCACCCGCTTGTTGATGAAAACGATCATTCCCGCCAACAGCCCCAGCAGCAGAGCCGCGCTGCGCAGCAGCGGCAAGAACCAAACGCTGCTGCTGCTGAGGCGCTCCGGCTGATACAGCCACAGGCCAGGAGCCTCGGGCGACTGCAGGCGCACCCAGAGGCCTCCCCAGGCCTCGACATAGGGTGGACGATCCCGTTGCAGCCCACGAAAAACGCCATAGCGCTTCGCCATCAGATCCTGCACCTTCTGATCGAAGGAGGCCAGCTCTTGGCTGCCGCTTTCCGGTCCCTCAGGGGCGGCGATCACAATCACCCCTGGCGGCAACCTGCTTGGGGGTAACACCTGCAAAGCCAGCTCCACCAGGCGCACGCTGCGGGACGTGCGCAGGGCCGTTTCCGCCAGCAATTTCGGCTCCAACAGTGTGTTGAGCGCGATGTACAGAAGGCTAAAACTCAACCCACAGCCTGCCAGCAGACACAGGGTCAACTGGCACCAATCGAACCGATCAAGCTTGGGGGACCTCAGGTCTCTCATCGGCCAGCTGCTTCACTTCTGCCACCAACCTGTAGCCCATCCCCCGTTCCGGGAGGATCAGCTCTTTCCCCTCCAGCTCCCTCAACACCCGCCGCAGGCGGGAGACACGCACGTCGATCGTGCGCGTTTGGCCGGGGACCACCAGACTGCCTGTGGCCTGCAGCAGTTGGGCACGGCTCAAGGCAGCACCACGGCTGCGGCAAAAGGCGTGCAGCAAGGCACATTCGCCACGGCTGAGGCGATGCACGTCCCCCGTTGCACTGATCAGGGACTGCTGGCGATCGGCCTCGAAGCGCAGGGAAGCCAGTTGGAAGGTGCCGCTGGGGAGGGAGGGCGCGCTCGTGCTGGACGGTGCGGTGTAGGGATGGCGAAGCAGACGCTCAACGCGCAACTGCAATTCCCGAAAATGAAAGGGCTTGGAGAGATAGTCGTCGGCACCAGCCTCCAGTCCGGCGATGCGATCACCAGGGGCGCCAAGGGCAGAAAGAATCAACACGGGAAAGTCTCGGCCTGCCTGTTGCAGTGAGGCCAGCACGTCCAGGCCATGTTTATCCGGCAGCAACTGATCCAACAGCAAGACATCGGGATGTCCTTGCTCCAGGGCCCCTGCCAGCTCCCTGGGGTGGTGCAGCGCATGCAGGTGCCAACCTAGTTTTTGTGACTGACGGCTGAGGAGAGAGCACATGGCCTCATCGTCGTCAAGGATCCAAATGTTCATGGAAAGAGCTGTTGTGAAAAGGCGATCCTTGGCGAAAGGAACCAGGGGGAAATGCCATCAGACAAGCTGACTGAGAAGAAGCGGGCTAGCCCGTAAGGACCATTCGCGCTTGTCGGCAGGGGATGGCATGAACGAGGCGGAGTGCGCTGAATAATGATATCTGAGTCGATCTGATCCATCCTTCCCCGAATCTGACCGGCCCCGGGGGCGATCACGGGGTCAGCTTCCCCAGCAGATCCTCCCGAGCCAGGGCCAGGGCGTCGTTGAGGGCTGCGCCATTTTTGCCCCCGGCTTGCGCCAGGTTGGGCCTGCCACCGCCGCCGCCCCCGCAGACCCGCGCCACCCCACCAATGAAGGAGCCAGCCTTCAGCCCCCGGTCGATGACCGCTCCGCCAAAGGCCGCCACCAGGATCACTTTGCCCGGGTCCGCTGGATCGCTGAGGCCTCCAAGCACCACGGCAGCCCCGTCCCCAAGCTGCTCCGCCAGGCCCTGAGCGGCCGTTTGCAGGGCTTCACCCTCCACCCCGTCGAGCCGCTCCACCAGCACCTGGAAGGTCTCCCCTGCGGAGGTGGAGCCCACTGCCTTGGCCCTGGCCACCAACGCCCGCGCCCGGCTCAGGGCCAGCTCCTGCCGCGTGCAGGCCAGAGCTTTTTGGCAGGCCTTGAGGTCTTCCTGCAGGGCGCTGACCCGCGCCACGATCTCCCCGGGCTGGGCCTTGAAACGCTCCCCCAGAGCCCGCACGACGGCGTCCCGCTCGTTGAGGTAAGCCAACACCGCCACCCCGGCCACGGCCTCCAGCCGGCGGATGCCCGCCGCCACGCCGCTCTCCGCCACAATCTTGAACAGGCCGAGCTCCGCGGTGTTGGCCACATGGGTGCCGCCACAGAGCTCCATCGACACGCCCGGCACATCCACCACCCGCACCACGTCAGCGTAGGTCTCGCCGAACATCGCCACCGCGCCGGCGGCTTTGGCCCTGTCGAGCGCCATCTCCCGCACCTCCAGAGCGTGGGCTTCGCTGATCCAGCCATTGATCAGCTCCTCCAGCCGGTGCAGCTCTTCCAGCGTCAACGCCCGCGGGCAATGGAAGTCGAAGCGCAGGCGATCCACATCGACCAGCGACCCGGCCTGACTGATGCTCGGATCCACCACCCGCTTGAGGGCCGCCTGCAGCAGATGGGTGGCGGTGTGGTGGGCCTGGGCGCGGCGGCGCAAGGCCCGATCCACCCGGGCGGTGACCACCTCTCCAACGCGCAACTCCCCCCGTTCGACCAGACCGCTGTGCACAAACACACTTCGGTTGCGGCTCACCCCTTCAATGGAGACGATCACGTCGTCGCAGGAGGGTTCGGCCCCTCCCCCGCTGAGCAGGCCCCGGTCTCCCACCTGGCCACCACCCTCGCCGTAAAAGGGCGTGGAATCCAACACGATCTGCACCCGATCGCCCGCCCGGGCCCGCTCAGCGCTCTGCCCGTTGGCCACCAGGGCCAGCACGCAGCCGGGCTGTTCCAGGGCCTCATACCCGGTGAAGGCGGTGCTCTGCAGATCGGCGGCCACCTCCTGCAAAGCCCCCTGGAGAGTCAGGTCGATGCTGACCGCCGCTGCCTTGGCGCGCTGGCGCTGGGCCTCCATGGCCGCCTCATATCCAGCCCGATCCACCGCCAGGCCATGCTCCTCGGCGATCTCCTCGGTGAGCTCCAGCGGAAAGCCATAGGTGTCATACAGCTCGAAGGCCTGCTCGCCGCTGATCTGACGGGGTTGGGCGGCGAGCACCTCCGCGAGCAAGCGTTCGCCCCGCTCCAAGGTGGCCAGGAAGCGGGTCTCCTCGCGCTCCAGCTCGCCGAGAATCCGGGGGCGGCTCTCCTCAAGGTGAGGATGGGCGGAGCCCATCAGTGTGATCGCCTCCTCCCCGAGGCTGGGCAGGAACGGCCCGTCGATGCCGAGCAGCCGGCCGTGGCGCACCACGCGCCGCACCAGGCGCCGCAGGATGTAGCCCCGACCCAGGTTGGAGGCGGTGACGCCATCGGCAATGAGCTGGGTGACGGCCCGACTGTGATCCCCGATCACTTTCAGGCTTGTTTGCCGTTGTGGATCACAGGCCGCGTAGGTGATGCCGGCCAGGGAGGCGGCCTTCTCCATCAGCGGAAGGATCAGATCCGTTTCGTAGTTGCTGGCCACACCCTGCAGGATCTGCGCCATGCGCTCCAAGCCCATGCCGGTGTCAATGTTGCGATCGGCCAGGGGAGTGAGTTCACCCTGGGCATCGCGGTTGTATTGCATGAAAACCAGATTATAAAATTCGATGAAGCGTGAATCGTCTTCCAGATCCAAATCCTCATCGCCCAGCTCGGGCTTGAAGTCGAAATAGATTTCTGAGCAGGGTCCGCAAGGACCAGTAGGACCAGAAACCCAGAAGTTGTCGGCTTCATCCAGGCGAATGATCCGCTTCGGGTTGACTCCCACTTCATCGCGCCAGATGGCGGCCGCTTCCTCATCCTCACGAAACACACTGACCACAAGCTGGCGTGGCTCCAAGCCAAACACCTGGGTGCTCAACTCCCAGGCCCAGCGAATAGCCTGGGATTTGAAATAATCGCCAAAGGAGAAATTACCCAGCATTTCGAAAAAGGTGTGGTGGCGCGCCGTGCGCCCCACGTTTTCGATGTCGTTCGTGCGGAGGCACTTCTGACTGGTGGTGGCGCGGGCGGCCGGCCGCGGCGCCTGCCCCAGAAACACCGGCTTGAAGGGCAGCATGCCGGCGATGGTGAGCAACACTGTGGGGTCCTCCGGCACCAGCGAGGCGCTGGGAAGCCGCTGGTGCCCCCGCTCCGCGTAAAAGCCGAGGAACGCCTCCCGAATGGCGTCGCCCGTCCAGCGGCGCGACGGGGGGGTGAGCCTGTCGGCGGCGGGGGAACGGGAAGAGGTGGCGGCCATGGCGATGAGCGGGGGGGTCCCTGGGGTCATGATCGCCCAGGGGGGAAAGGGTGGGCGGGCGGCTAGCCGCGGCCGGTGAGGGCGCGGGTGGTGCGGGTCAAGCCGGCGATCGTTTCCGGCAGCAGTGGCTTGTTCAACAGACCGCCACCCACCCGCAGACATACTCCCGACAGCGACAGAGAGACCGCCCCAACGCCTCGCGCCACCTCCATCCACCTGAGCTTCCAGGTCTGCCGCAGCCACAGCGCGAGGGCGATCTGGCTCATCACCAGGCCCAGCAACAGAAAGCTCAGACCGCCACCAACGATCACCGCACCGGTGATCAGCCGACGTTTCTCCTTGTCGGCCTCCCGCAGGGCCAGGCGCACATGCAGATCGACCACGGAGGTGAGCAGGCCAGACAGCCGCGAGGCGCCCTTGAGGTTCATGCCGAGCGGCGTCCGGGGGAGAGAAGGAGGCCGAGGAGCACACCCACCCCCGCGGCGATCCCCAGGGCCAGCAGGGGCCGCTCGCGCACGGGCTTCTCCAGCTTTGGCCGCAGGGTGCGGTTGAGGTCATCCAGCAGTTGCTCCAGCTGCTCTTCCAAGGGCTTGAGGGAGTCGCCCACCTGTTGGGCCTGGTGGCTGGTGGTGTCGATCAGATCCAGCAGCTGTTGCTTCACCCGAGGGGTGGCGCCCCCGGTTTGGCGACTGATCACCTCCACGAGTTGATCAAAGCTGCCCCGCGTGGCCTCCAGGGTGTGGCGGGTCACCTCCGGCCATTGCCTCTGGATCGTGGGCAACAGGCTCTCAAAGCGGTCGCGAAACACTGTCTGCAGGATCGCGGGGGTGGCGCTCTGGCCGTTGCTGGAGATCTCTGGTTCCTCCAGGGGCGGGATGGACGGTTGGTCGAGGCTCATGGCCAGGGGACGGCTGTTCCCAAGGTAGGGAACACCGGCGGGGTTGGCAGCGGGCGAACTTCCGCTACATTGCGCTGGCTTGAGGATCAGACTGGTTGGTTTACATCAAGCAGATCGAGCTCAGTCACTTCAAATCCTTTGGCGGCACGATCAGCATTCCGCTCGAGCCGGGCTTCACGGTGGTGACGGGTCCGAACGGCTCAGGGAAAAGCAACATTTTGGATGGGATTCTGTTTTGCCTGGGGCTGGCCAGCAGCCGGGGCATGCGGGCGGATCGCCTGCCCGATTTGATCAACAGCGCCGTGGTGCGTGCCGGCAAGGCGGCGGAGACCACCGTCACCGTGCGCTTCGACCTCGCCGACTGGCAGCCGGACGGGGCCGAGGACGGCCTGGACGCGCCCTCGGAAGGCCCCTGGATTCGCCAGGGCCAGCGCGAGTGGAGCGTCAGCCGGCGCCTGAGGGTGGCGCCCGGAGGCACTTACAGCAGCAGTTTCAGCGCCGATGGTGTTCCTTGCAATCTGCAACAACTGCAAACGCAGCTGCGGCGGATCCGCGTGGATCCGGAGGGAAGCAATGTGGTCATGCAGGGAGATGTCACCCGCATCGTGTCCATGAGCGCCAAGGAGCGTCGGGGGATCATCGATGAGCTGGCCGGGGTGGCCCTCTTCGATTCCCGCATCGAGCAGACCCGCGGCAAGCTCGATGACGTCCGGGAGCGGGTGGACCGCTGCCGGATCGTGGAGCAGGAGCTGCGCACCAGCCGCCAGAAACTGGAGAAAGACTGCGCCAAAGCCCGGGCCTACCAGGAGCTGCGGGAAGGGCTGCACATCGGTCGCCTGCGGGAGCAGGTGTTGGCCGTGGAGGAGGCCCGGGAGCGGCAGCGGGAGCTGGCGGAGCGACGGCAGCGGTTGCTTGAGCGCCAGAGTGGGGAAACGGCGGCGATCGCCGTCGCCAACGAAGAGCTGCAGGCGACCGCCCGCGCTCTGGAGGGGTTGCAGGCGGAGGTGAGGGCCCTGGGGGAAGACCAGCTGCTGGCTGTGCAGGCCGAGCTGGCGGGGCAGGAGGCGGAGGGGCGGGAACTGGCGCGCCAGGCTGAAAAGCAGAGCTTGGAAGCCCAGCAATTGCAGGAGCGGCGCCACGCCCTCACCGGCCAGCGGGGGGAGCTGACCCAGCGGCTGGGGGAACTGAAGGCCCCTCCGGCTGACGACGATCTGGCTCGGGCGGAAGCGGCCTGCAGGGACGGGGAGGCGGCCGTGGAGCACTCCCGGCGTCGACTGCGGGAGGTGGCCGGGCGATCCGGGGATTGGATCGATGCCCAGCGGCGTCGCGGTGAGGAGCGCCGGGCCCTTCTGGAGCGGCTCAACCCCCTGCAGGCCGAGCTGGAGCAGCTCCAGGAGCGGCTGCGGCAGGGGGAGGAGCGCCTGCTGGAACTGGAGGGCGAGCGGGGTCGGGAGGGGGGGATCTCCACGGAAACGGAGCGCCTGCTGGCCCGTCTCAAGGACGACCTGGAGGCCCTGGAGCAGCAACTGACGCGGCGGCAGGCGCGGCTGGGCGAGCTGGCCGAGGGCCTGGCGCTCCAACAGCGCACCCGCTCCCGGCTGGAGCAGGAGCAGACTCGGCTGGAGCGGGAGATCGCCCGGCTGGAGAGCCGTCGCGAAGCCCTGCAAGAAAGCCGGGGCACCGGCGCGTTGCGGATGCTGCTGGAGGCCGGCCTGGAGGGGATCCACGGGCCGGTGGCCCAGCTGGGGGAGGTGGAAGACCGCCATCGCCTGGCCCTGGAGGTGGCCGCTGGCTCCCGCCTCAGCCAGGTGGTGGTGGAAGACGATGGCATCGCCGCCCGGGCGATTGAGCTGCTGAAGAGCCGCCGGGCCGGGCGGCTCACCTTCCTGCCCCTCAACCGTCTGCGGGCGGGGAGCTCAGGTGGCGCCAGCGCCGCCCTGCGGCGGGGGGCCGGGGCCGCCGGCCTGGTGGGCCGCGCCGTCGATCTCGTGCGCCATGAGCCGGTGTACGGCGAGGTGTTCCGCCATGTCTTCGGCGAGACCTTGGTGTTTGGCAGCCTCGCCGATGCCCGCCGGGAGCTGGGCCGCTGCCGGGCGGTGACGCTGGAGGGTGAGCTGCTGGAGAAAAGTGGCGCCATGACGGGGGGCAGCCTGCAGCAGCGCTCCTCGCAACTGAGCTTCGGCACGGCCTCGGAGGGAGACGAGGCGGAGCCCCTGCGTCGCCGTCTGCTGGAGGTGGGGGAGAGCCTGGTGGCCTGTCGCCGGCAGGAGGCGGCCCTCAGCGCCAACCTGGAGGCCCAGCGCCCTGAGCTGCAGCGGGATCGCCAGCGGCAGTCAGCCCTGGAGGCGGAGCGCGGCGCCGCCGAACGGACCCTCCAGCCCCTGCGCCAGCGTGGTGAGGTGTTGGAGCGGCGCTGGACCTCCCTGCGCCGCTCCCTGGCCGCCGATGGCCAGCGCGACCGGGAGATCCAGGAGCTGCTCCTCCCCCTGCGGGAGCAGCTGGCTGCCCTGGAGCAGGCCGAAACCGCGGCGGAAGCCCAGGGAGAACCCGGATTGTGGCAGGCCCTGCAGACGAATCTGGAGACCGCCGACAAGGCCTTGGAGGAGGCGCGCCGTCAACGGGACGAGATGTTGGCCGAACGGCGGGATCGTGCCCTGGCCGCCGAGCGGATCAGCAGCCAGCTGGAGGGGCTCGGCGCTGAGGAGCAGCGCTTGATTGCCGCTGTGAATAATCTCCTGGCGGAACGGGAGAGCTGGAAGCAGCGTGATCAGGAGCAGAGGGAGCGGCGGCGGCTGTTGGACGCGCGGCAGCAGGAGCTGAGCACTGTTTTCGGCGAAAAGCGGCGGGAACGCGACCGGGCGGAAAGCCTGCTCTCGGAGCGGCGCCAGGCCCTGCAGCAGCGGCAATGGGAGTTGCAGCGGCTGGGGGATGACCTGTTGGCGCTGGACAGCGAGCAGCGCGGCGCTGAACAGCACTTGCAACAGCTGGTATTGGCTCTCCCCAACCCCCTTCCCGAGGTGCCAGACGCCGTGCGGCAAGCGGGTCTGCAGACCCTCCGCCAGCAGCTGGATCAGGTCCAGAAGCGGATGGAGGCCCTTGAACCGGTCAACATGCTGGCCCTGGAGGAACTGGAGGAACTGGAGCAACGGCTGGCCGATCTGGAGGAGCGGCTGGAGGTGCTGGGCCGCGAGCGGGAGGAGCTGCTGGTGCGGATCGAAACTGTCGCCACCTTGCGGCAGGAAGCCTTTCTGGAGGCGTTCCGGGAGGTGGATGGCCATTTCCGCACGATTTTTGCCCATCTCTCTGACGGGGAAGGGCAGCTGCAGCTGGAGAACCCGGAGAAACCCCTGGAAGGGGGCCTGACCCTGGTGGCCCATCCGAAAGGGAAGGCGGTGCGACGGCTGGCGTCCATGTCAGGGGGAGAGAAATCCCTGACCGCCCTGAGTTTTTTGTTTGCCCTGCAGCGCTTCCGCCCCTCCCCCTTTTATGCCCTTGATGAGGTCGACAGTTTTCTGGACGGGGTGAATGTGGAGCGTCTGGCGGGCTTGATCGCCTCTCAGGCGGAAGGGGCGCAGTTTTTGGTCGTCAGCCATCGCCGGCCCATGATTGGCGCGTCCACCCGCACCATCGGCGTCACCCAGGCCCGCGGCGCTCACACCCAGGTGGTCGGTTTGCCCCCTGCGGCCTGATCTGGTCGGAAGCGGGGGATTGCTTCACAATGGACCGATTGAAACCCTGGTTTTGAGCCCATCCCCCCCTCCCGCCAGCGGCGCCTCCGTCCCCAGCGACCGACTGTGGTTGCGCTCCGAGCTGATGGGCACCCAGGTGATCACCCGAGACACCGGTCGGCGCCTGGGTGTGGTGGGGGAGGTGGTGGTCGACATCGATCGACGGGAGGTGGTGGCCCTGGGCCTGCGGGACAATCCCCTCACCCGCTTCCTGCCGGGGTTGCCCCGATGGATGCCCCTTGAACGCATTCGGCAGGTGGGCGATGTGATTCTGGTTGATTCTTCCGACTCGTTGGCGGAGGGATTCAATCCCGAGCGTTACAGCAAGGTGATCAACTGTCAGGTGATCACCGAGTCCGGCCAAACCCTGGGGCGGGTGCTGGGCTTCAGTTTTGACATCGAGACCGGCGAGCTCGTCACCCTGGTGATCGGTGCCCTGGGCGTACCCCTGTTGGCGGAGGGCGTTCTGAGCACCTGGGAGCTGCCGGTGGCGGAAGTGGTGAGCAGTGGCAGTGACCGCATCATTGTGTATGAGGGTGCTGAGGACAAGCTCAAGCAACTGGGCACCGGGCTGCTGGAGAAGATGGGGATCGGGGGCGGCAGTTGGGAGCGGGAGGAACGGGAGCGCTGGCGTGCGGCCCCGGTGCCCGCGGAGAACCAGCTGCCGGCCGGGCAGCCCAGCGTGCGGGAGCAGCGCCGCATCCAGCCCGCTGTCTCCCGTTCCTTCCAGCCGGAGGAAGCGATGGAATACGTGGAATTGGAGGAGCGTCGTCAGCGGGAGCCCCTGCGCCAGCGTCGCTTTCTCGATGAGGACTCCCCTCGCGATCCCTACGGCGAGGCTGACGGGGAGCGGGAATCAGCGCCGCGGCGGAATGCGGACCGGCAACGGGAAGGGGACCAGGACCGGAACAGCCCGCGAGACTGGGAGAACGCGCGGGATCGCGAGTTTGCGCGGGATCGGGACACCGGTGCCCGCCCCCTGGATCGGGAGGCTCCGAGGGTCCGTTCGGCGGAGCCAGCGGGCGACGACTGGCGCCGCGG
>JBKDSV010000196.1:0-34110 GCA_046340795.1 Cyanobacteriota bacterium
ATAGGCTCTACGTGGAAGCGCTGCAAGGCGTGAAGCGGAGGAGTACTAATAGACCGAGGGCTTGACCAATCAATCAGCTCTTACTAATTTCCAGAGCAGACTTCACTTTATACTTTAACTCAAGCATAAAGTGATATGTTAACCTATGCAGCTCTCAGGGTTCACTTGAGAAACTTTCCTGGTGTTCATAGCGCTGTGGAACCACACCGATCCATCTCGAACTCGGTTGTGAAACGCAGCAGCGGCAACGATAGTTAGGTGGCAGCACCTCGCGAAAATAGCACGATGCCAGGATAAACTCTTCCTAACATAGTGCTCTGCCCTGCAAACACGTTACAAGCTTGTGGGGCATCACATCAGTTCTGTTTAATCAGATCAATTTTTAGCCACCCTTTGAGGGTGGCTTTTTTCTTGGCTTTAACCTGGTTGCTATGCCTCCACGACAAAATAATGGGGCTCTCCTTGGCTGGTCGCCTGCGGTTGTTTTGGCGCGCCTACAGGCTTTGGTTGCGTTGCGATTGTATCGATCTCAGCGCTGCTTTTGCCTTTCATACGTGTCAATCCTTTTTTCCGGCTTTGCTCATCGCCCTCGCATTAGCGTCCCGACTCCTCGGTCGAGATGACGGCTTGCTGGAACGTGTGCAGCTCCTCCTGTCTCAAGTGGTTCCAAGCGAAGTCACACCTCTTGTCGCTGACGCGTTGTCCCGTCTCGTGCGCCAAGGCTTTGGTGCAGGCATCATTGGTGTATTCTTGTTGTTGCTGAATGCAAATAATATTTACCTTACCCTTCAACGAGGAGCCGATCGTCTGTGGTGGAATCGGCCGTTGGGTTTGGAGTCACTATCGTGGTTAAAAATTGTGCAGCGCTTCATTTGGTTGCGTATGAAGTCACTCTTGATCTTGCTTCTTGTTGGACCATTGATGATTCTTGATCAGGTGATTGGCAACATTCGCGTTTTGGGATCAACAATGATAAGGGATTGGTTGTCTAGCTCCCTGTCGCCCCGCTATGTATTCCTTGGTCAATTCTCTGCTGGCGCTGATCTGTTTCTCTCCGGTGTGCTGAGTTTTATCTCCGTGATGGTGCTTCTTTGGTTGCTGCCCTCTCAACGGGTTCCTCTGCGGGCTCTGCTGCCAGGAGCTGTGTTAATTAGCACGGTTTCAACGATCCTTACGATGATCTTGGGTCGACTTCTTTTGGCCATGGGTCTGCGCTTTCAGGCCTATGGCGTGATCGGTGGAATTTTGTTGCTCATGCTTTGGCTTTGGCTGTTGGGTGTGATCCTCTACTTTGGCCAGTGCTTGAGTGTGACCATGGCCCACTCGCGGCGGGGAGGGCCATCCGCACGGCCTCTCCCACCACCTTCCTTCGCTTACGAGCCAAGATGATGGGATGTTGATTGCGCGACGGTGTCACGCCCCACCCTGTTCTCTCCTCTGGCCCTCCCCCCTCTGCTCATGAGCCTGCTCCTGGCCAGTGCCGCAGTAGGCGTCATTGTCTTGACCGGTCTGGCGGCACTGACGCTGATTCCCCTGCTGCTGATCCTGGGAGGCCTTGCCCTGTGGATCGTTGTCACCCTTTTGCTGGCTTGGGCGGGCCTTGAAGCTCTGGCAGCATGTGAGCGCTGGATGGAACGTCAGCCCCGTTTCCAACGCTGAATGCAACAGTCTTCTTTCCCCTGGATCTGGGTGGTTCTGGCCGCCATTCTTCTCCTTCTGCCTGGTCCGGCCGGCCGTCTTCTCCTCAGCGTGCTTGGAGGCGCCACCTTGTTGTTTCTCCTGCTTCCAGTTTTGGTAACGGCAGTTGGCCTCCTGGCCTGGCAGGCGTTGCGTCCGCATCTCATCACCTGTGGTGTCTGTGGCATCAAAAGTTTGAGCCGTGAGACCTGCCCTGCCTGCGGATCTCCGTTGACGGCCCAAACCGGCAACTCGCCCAGGGAAGCCTGGAAAGCAGGAGGCATCGATGCTCTTGAAGCCGGACAGGTGACGATTGATGTCGAAGCTGTGGATGTGCCTCCTTCTGGCGATGAGGGCTCCCGCCAAGCTTCCTGATCAAGTCGGCATTTCGTTCCCATAGGCTCAGAGCAGATCGTGATGCCTATGGCTTCGTTGTTGGCTTCGCATTGGGATGTCGTGGTGGTGGGCAGTGGTGCGGCTGGACTGATGACCTGCTTGGAGCTCCCCAAGGAACTGCGCGTTCTGCTTCTCAGCAAACAGGTCAATCCGCGTTCCGCCAGTCGTTGGGCTCAGGGGGGAATTGCTGCCGTCACCCGTCCTGAAGACAGTGCCGATAGCCACATCGCCGATACCCTGCGGGCCGGGGCGGGCTTGTGCGATCAACAGGCCGTCGCTCTCCTGGTTGGCCAGGCTCCCGCCTGTGTGGAGCGGCTCCTGGCCTTGGGGATGGCCTTTGATCGGGACAACGGCCGTCTGAGCACCACCCTGGAAGCAGCTCACAGCCATCGGCGGGTGCTGCATGCGCAGGACCGCACTGGGGGCGCATTGGTGGACGCCCTCGAACGGCACGTTCAGATGCGACCAGGTCTGGAGCGCTGTCAGGGGGTGCCCGCCCTGCAACTCTGGGTGGAAGAAGGACGCTGCGTGGGCCTGCAGGTGCTGGAGCATGGCCACCTGCGCTGGCTGCGCGCTGGCGCTGTCGTCCTGGCCTGTGGCGGTGGTGGCCACCTGTTCTCGCACACCACCAACCCCAGTCAGGCATCGGGAGATGGGGTGGTGATGGCCTGGGCCGCCGGTGCCCAGATCCGGGATTTGGAGTTTGTGCAATTCCACCCCACTGCCTTGATGTTGCCAGGAGCCCCCCATTTCCTGATCAGTGAAGCGGTCAGGGGAGAAGGGGCCCGCTTGTGGGATGCCCGCGGGCAAAGTCCTGTGGCCCATTTGCCTGGCGGCGATTTGGCCCCTCGCGATCAGGTGAGTCGGGCTTTGGCCAGTTGCATGCGGACCCAGGGGGTGGATCATCTCTGGCTGGATCTGCGCCCAGTGGGGAAAGAGCGTCTTGAGAGGCACTTCCCCACCATCTTGGGACGCTGTCTGGAATTGGGGCTCCAGCCCCTTACGTCTCCCATTCCAGTCGCCCCGGCCGCCCATTACTGGATGGGAGGTGTCCAGACCAACCTTCAAGCCGCCACCACACTGCCCGGCCTTTATGCCGTGGGTGAAGTGGCCTGCACGGGTGTGCACGGCGCCAATCGCTTGGCTAGCAATTCCCTGATGGAGTGCCTTGTATTCGCGCGCCAGCTTTCGTCTCTGCAACCCTCCACTCCCCCCTCAACGGCGATGAAAGCGGTGGATCAGGAGATCCCCGCGCATGCGGCCCCGCTTGCCCCGCCCGAGATGCTGCAACAGCAGGTGGAGGAACTGCGCCAGCTGTGTTGGCAGGCGGCGGGCGTTGAACGTCAGGGGGGGGCGATCCGGGAGGCGCTGCGGAGCGTGCGTTGCCAGCGCCAGGCCTGTGAACGGGATCGTCTTTGGCAATGCGTCCAACGTCAGTCTCCGCAGATTCGCCTTCGGCTGGAGGGGTCGCAGGCGAGGACGTTTTTGCTGCTGCATGAACTGCGGCAGAGGCTGGTGTTAGCGGAACTTCTCATGGAGGCCGCTCACTTTCGCGAGGAAAGTCGAGGAGGTCACTTCCGCACCGACATGCCCAGGGTCCAACCTTTTTGGCAGCGTCACAGCGTGCAACAGATCGGTAGAGAGATCCAAACCGCAGCCATCGATCGCGGAGAACTGCACTGTTCAAACTCGGATCAGAAGCCGTTGGGACCCTTGTAGCTCGACATGGCGGCAAGCTTGGCCAAGGGCTTCACCCCTGAATCAATGGTGCCGTTGATCTCCCAACTGGGAAATCCTTGGATCTGTTTTGTTTTGCAGAGCGCGGCTTGACTGTTATGTCCATCTGGGGCGCACTCCACTACCTTCAATGCAGCGGTTGCCTCTTTGCCAAACAGTTCCTTTTGTTCGTGACAATGGGGACACCAATAGGCGGTGTACATCACGACCCCCTTGGCCGTGAGGTGTCTGGCCAGGGCAATGGCCGCTGGGGAGCTGGGTGCGGTCACCGGCGGAGCCATGCCTTGGCTGATGCCACTCTCTGGCCGCTCGACCGCCGTTGACCAGCCAATGCCAAAGACCAGCACAGCCAGGCTCACCAGGATGCCCCGAAAGATCAGTTGGCCCGGCTCCGCCCATTCGCCGCCCACCATCGCCAAGACCATCAGGGAGAGGGAGATAATGGCCGAGAGCAGACAGAACACACAAAAGGCCTTGATCTTGAACACCATCACGCTGAGCAGCACCAGGCTGAAAATCGCCATGCCTGTGCTGAGCAAGAACAGAGCCCACCAGCTTCTCTGATGCAATTCAGCCCGCGATTCCCCCTTCAAGAGCAGGGGGAGAAGAGCCAACAGCAACACCGCGAGATAGGCCAGTGCTCCAAACAAGGAGAGGGGTTGGCCCAGTAGTGTTCCCCATGCGCTGGTGAGAACCTTGTCGCAGCCATCGGAACCGCCCGGGCACACCAGCGGCCCCAGAATTCCCCAGCGATGCAATGTGATCGATCCTGTGTCCAGCAGGCCGATTGTCGCCAGCACAGCCATCGCCAACCGCGCCCAACGGCGTCCGGGATCCCCCCGGCGTCGGCTGCTGCTCAGGCGGCTGGCAAGTCGGGTGGACGTCACTGGAGGGAGACAAGGAGCAGGCTTTTGAATTCTGACAGCGATCCAGCGCTTCCATAGGGTGGAGAGGTCGCCTTTACACAGCCTCCATGCCCTCCCGGCCCGACAGGAGCAAACCCACCGTTGCCTTCGCACACCTTGGCTGCGAAAAAAATCGGGTGGACACCGAGCACATGCTTGGCCTCCTGGCGGAAGCGGGCTATGGGGTGAGTGCCGATGAGCGGGATGCCGCCGTGGTGGTGGTGAACACCTGCAGCTTCATTCAAGACGCCCGTCAGGAGTCAGTGCGCACCCTGGTGGAGCTGGCGGAACAGGGCAAGCAAATCATCATCGCCGGTTGCCTTGCCCAGCATTTTCAGGAGGACTTGCTCGCCGCTCTCCCGGAGGCCAGGGCCATTGTCGGCACTGGCGACTATCAGCACATCGTCAGCGTGCTGCGGCGGGTGGAAGCGGGCGAACGGGTGAGCCAGGTGAGTGCCGTGCCCACCTTCCTCGCCGACGATCGCCTACCGCGATTCCGCACCACCAACGATGCCGTGGCTTACCTCAAGGTGGCCGAGGGTTGCGACTACCGCTGCGCCTTCTGCATCATCCCCAAGCTGCGAGGAGATCAGCGCTCCAGGCCGATTCCTTCCATTCTCGCCGAGGCCCACGCCTTGGCCGCCCAAGGTGTCAAGGAGCTGATCCTGATCAGCCAGATCACCACCAACTACGGATTGGATCTGCAGGGCAAGCCCCAGCTGGCCGCTTTGCTGCGGGAGCTTGGCCAGGTGGAGATTCCCTGGATTCGCGTTCACTACGCCTATCCCACGGGCCTCACCCCTGAGGTGTTGGCCGCTTTCCGCGAGGTGCCCAACGTGCTGCCCTACCTGGACCTGCCCCTGCAGCACAGCCACCCCGACATCCTGCGGGCGATGCATCGTCCCTGGCAGGCTGAAGGAACAGAGGGGGTGCTGGCTCGGGTGCGCGAGCAGTTGCCTGAGGCGGTGCTGCGCACCACCTTCATTGTTGGCTATCCCGGTGAGACGGAAAGTCATTTCCAGCATCTGCTCGACTTTGTCGAGCAGATGCGCTTTGACCATGTGGGTGTCTTCACCTTCTCCCCAGAGGAGGGAACCCCGGCGGCAGACCTTCCGGATCCGGTGCCCCATGCGCTGGCCATGGAGCGTCGGGATCGGCTGATGGGCCTCCAGCAGCCCATTGCGGCCGCGCGCAATCAAGCCTGTGTCGGCCATATTGTGGACGTCCTGATTGAGCAGGTTCACCCTGAGACGGGAGCCATGATCGGTCGCTCCGCGCGCTTCGCCCCGGAGGTGGATGGGGAGGTGCGGGTCAATCCGGGGAGCGGGGGCTGGCTGGCAGCGCCGGGGCAGCTGGTGCCCGTTCGTCTCACGGCTGCCCACACCTATGACCTGGAAGGAGAACTGATCGGAGCGGAAGCTCTCGTCGAGAAAGCCCGTCAGGACAGGCGGAGCGTCGGTTGACCCTTCTCTCATCGGCTGGCTTGGCGCTGGCCTGGCTGCGTCAGCGTCAGCGCAAGGTGTTCCTGGTCGCTTCCGGCTTGAGCACGATGGGTTCTTTTGCCGGCTTGACCGTCAAGGGCTGGATCCTGCTCGATGGCACGGGTGATCCCTTGCTGTTGGCGCTCCACTTCGCCGCGCTCTCCCTGCCCAGCCTGATGGTGAGCGGTGCCGCTGGCGTCCTCACGGACCGGGTGGGGTGTGAATGGGTGTTGATTCGTGCCCAGTGGGCCCTTCTGGCCTTCTCCTCTCTGGCGGCGTTGGCGATGATCCTCCCCCGGGGGCCCATCCAGGTGGGAGGGATTTTGCTGAGCACTCTGCTTGGAGGGTTGGCCAGCACCTTTGAACTAACAGCGCGCAATAAATACACGGCTCTTCTGGTCGAGCAGCCCGAGGATCTTCCCGCCTACCTGACCAGTTTCTCGATCGTCTTCAACGTCGGCAAGTTGCTGGGGCCGCCGCTGGGGGGCTGGCTGTTGGCCCTCGCCGGACCCAGCCTGGCTCTGATCATTGATGCCGCCACCTTCCTTGGTCCCATCGCCACCGTGCTCTGGGTGTTGCAGCCCCAGCGCAGCCTGGAGCAGCTCAGCCTCGCGGGCCGTGGCATTTCCCTGCGGGCGGCTTGGCGGGAGTGCGGCCCCGTGCTTCGCCATGTGCTGCGCTTTACGGCCGTGGCCTGCTTGGTGGGCTTCTTTCACCCCGGATTGGCCCCAGTGCTGGCTGCTTCTGTGGTGGGACCGTCTCCCCAGGCGTTGGGCTGGTTCACCAGCGTGATCGCCGCCGGCAGCATCTGCGGCGGCGTGGTGTTGCAACGCCACAGCACCTGGCTCGGACAGCGGCCGGGGCTGTTGATGGGCACCACCGTTGTGCTCACGGCCTTGGCGCAGGTTGGCCTGGCCCACGCGCTCAAGCACGACGCTCCCTGGAGTCAGGCGCTTGGCTTGGCGATGAGCTACCTGATCGGTGCCGGCACAGCAACGCTTCTCAGTGGCGTCAACCTGATGGCTCAGGTGGGGGCTCCCATGGTGTTGCGGGGGCGCATGGCGGGCCTGGGCCAGATTGCCTTCCTGGGCGGAGGTGGACTCAGCGGCCTGCTAGCGGCCTGGCTGACGCGCTCGCTTGGCTTGGCGTCCAGCGTCGGCCTGCTGGGGAGTGTGGGTTTGGCGCTGGGATTGGCGGAGCTGGTGCGACGGGGTGGGATGAGGCTCAGATCAGCCGGATTCCCTTGAGAAGCACGGTGAGCACATAGGCGGCGGCCAATCCGCCGCCAACCAGAGCCAGGTAATAGGCCGCAGCCATGGTGAGGAGTTCAGGGCGGGATCCATTACAGCAGAGACCGATGCCACCAGGGGACGGTCGCGATGGCCGAATCGCAGCCAGACCACCTAAGGTTCAGCAACCTCCGCTGGCTTCACGGCCTACACCGTGGGGTCTTTGCCCTCAAGCCCCGCATGCGTACACTTTTTCTGTATCCGGAATTCCCTAAAACGTTCTGGAGCTACGAGAAGATCTTGGAGCTGGTCAACCGCAAGGTGCTGTTGCCACCTCTGGGGCTGGTGACGGTGGCGGCCCTGCTCCCCCAGGATTGGGAGATGAAACTGGTGGATCGCAACGTCCGCGAGGTTACTGAGGAGGAATGGAACTGGGCAGAGTTGGTGGTGATTTCCGGGATGATCGTGCAAAAGGCCGACATGGCTGAGCAGATTGCCCGTGCAAAACTCCGGGGGCTGATCGTTGCCGTAGGTGGACCCTTCGCGAGTTCGACCCCGGATGCACCGGAATTGCGACGGGCGGATTTCAAAATTCTTGATGAGGGCGAAATCACCCTCCCCCAGTTTGTTGAGGCTCTTGCCCGTGGTGAACGAGCAGGAACCTTCAGCGCCAACGGGGACAAGCCAGATGTGACATCCACTCCTGTGCCTCGTTTTGATCTGCTTGATTTGTCGGCCTACGACTCGATGTCGGTACAGTTTTCAAGAGGCTGCCCGTTTCAATGTGAGTTCTGTGACATTATTGTTTTGTATGGGCGTAAGCCGCGGACCAAGACCCCGCAACAACTGATTGCAGAACTGCAATGCCTGTATGCATTGGGTTGGCGACGCTCAATTTTCCTTGTGGATGATAATTTCATTGGTAATAAGAGAAATGCCAAGCTTCTCCTGCCAATGCTCAAACAGTGGCAAATCGATCATCGCTATCCCTTCAGTTTCGCCACTGAGGCCTCTGTTGACCTCGCGGCGGATGATGAGTTGATGCAGATGATGGCCGAATGCCGGTTTGACAGCGTATTTTTGGGGATCGAGACTCCAGACGAATCCAGTTTGGAAACCGCGAAGAAACTTCAGAACACGCGCACGTCTTTGGAAGAGTCGGTGGATCGGATCACCTCCTATGGCATCCGCGTGATGGCTGGATTCATTATCGGTTTTGACGGTGAAAAGCAGGGTGCAGGTGACCGTATTGTGCAGTTCGTCAGCAAAACGGGTATTCCCGCTGCGATGATGGGTATGTTGCAAGCCCTTCCCAATACAGGGTTATGGCACCGCTTGGAGAAAGAAGGTCGATTGATTCAGGAGCGGGCAGACGCTAAAGGGGTCAACCAAACCAATCTGCTCAATTTCAAACCCACACGCCCTATTCGTGACATTGCGCAGGAGTATGTTGATGCTTTCTGCACACTTTACGAGCCTAACGCTTATATTGATCGCGTCAAGCATTATTATCTCAAGATGGGGCGTCCTCGTTGGCAGGCCTTTGTGCCATCAGCGCTGGGTAAGCCTGCCTTGCCCAGCTGGACGGATCTTCGTGCCCTCGCCATTGTGATCTGGCGACAGGGTGTGATGCGTGATACTCGTTGGCGCTTCTGGGCCTCCCTCTTCACGATCGCCCGATCGAATCCGCACAATTTCGAGCAGTTCTTGGTGACGCTTGCTCATAATGAACATTTTCAGGAATATCGTGCTGTAGTGAAGCGCGAAATCGAGCAACAGTTGGCCCTGCTTCCACCAGATCCCCAGCCCGACCTGGCCTCAGACCCCAGAGAGCTGCAACCCGCCTAGTGTGCAGTCCCGCAAATGCACTGTCGATCCCTTGATGGGTGTCTCGCCCGGAGCCCTTGCTGAGTAGGGCATCTGGAGGCACGGACCAAGCCGAAGGTGACGCATGAACTTGTGGGACTGCATACTAGGAGCCTGTTGCGCATAGATGTCCATGCGAAGATATCGAGACAATTCCAGACCAAGGTGGAATTATTGTGCGATAAACCGAGATCCGGATCGACTGGATCCAGGTCATCAAATCTGCTTCCAAAAAAGAATTTCTGGAGAAACTGTTTGATTGGGCCATCTCAATGAGTCCTCAAACAGCTCTCGGTTGGTGCGTCTCGCAGCTTTTGTATGTGAGCGTTGACCCAGTTTTTCTATGCGCAACAGGCTCCTGGGCCTTGAATTCCCGCTTAGATCTGAAATTAAAAAGCGTGGTAGGTGCGCCCGTCGATCAATCTTGAATATAGGTTTCTCCGCTCTCCAGGCACTTCTCGGCTTTCTGGAATTCTCGGCCGAGATAGAGCGCATGGTCCAGTCGGCTCAAGGGGAAAGGACCTTCGCCTTCCGTTAAAGCAATCCCCAACTCCTTGGCCGTGCGTCCCCGGTATGCCGCCAGTGGTGCCCGTGGTCCAGCGCCTTGGCAACGAATCACTTCACCGCTGTCAGGGTCTGTGGCCAGGCCCTGCGCATTGATGCTGTTGCCGTAGTGCTCCGCGACCAACTCCTGCGTGTCGTGATCCACGCGAATCAGGAAGTAACCGGCGGGATCCAGGGCGATGAACCGTTGGGAGAGAGCTTCGTCAAGGGTCTGTCGGTCTTCGCTGGCTGGCTGGCGCCCCTTCCATCGGGGGGTGGGGATGGGGTGGGTCATCGGTGGGTGGATCAGGGGGCAGTGACCTGTTGGGTCAGAGGCTTGGTGGATCGTATGTGGCCGTGAAGGGCAGTTCAGCGTTGATCGCCGTTATCTCAGCCTGCATCTGTGCATTGGCTCTTGGCAGCCAGTCCTGAAGAAGCGAAGCGAAGCGTGGCTCAAACCATCGGTGCATACTCGTGCGAGGCTTGGCCATGAAGCCCCTGCGCTTTTTGTGGCTTCCCCCCGCCCCCGGATCGAAGCTGCGCAGGCCATGGCTGATCGCCCATTCCAGCGGCGCGTAGTAACACACCTCAAAGTGCAGGTGGTTGACGTCCACATCGCTCCCCCAATAGCGCCCCCAAAGCTGTTGGCCGTTGTGAACGCAGAGGGCCATGGCGACCGGGGAGAGGGGATCGCCCCTATGGGCGCTGAACAGCACCAGATTGGACCGCAGGCGCGGCGCAGCGGTGTTGAAAAACTCAGCGCTGAGGTATTTGCTACCCCAGACTCCCCAGCGTGCGCAATGTTGCTCATAAAACTCATGCATGCGCACCAGCAGGCTGGCTGGGATGGCCTCGCCGCTGAGAGGGGTGACCTGGAGCCCTGCCGCAGCCACCGCCTGTCGCTCGCGCCGAATGTTGCGGCGCTGATTGGCGTTGAAGGTGGCGAGGTAAGCGTCAAAGTTCGCGAAGCCCGGATTATTCCATTCACTTTGCTCATTTACCCACGCTGACCAGCCTCGGGCCAGGGCGTCTTGAGCGAAGCTGGGATCGACGTAGAGGAAGTTGCAGCTCAGCAGGCGTTGCTGGACGCAGAAGGCCTCGATCTGGCGGAACAGCTCATCTGTGAGAATCTGCCGATCTTCTGCGGAACTGATCAGAAATCGATAGCCCTCCACCGGACTGAGGGGACTCATGCCCACCAGCTTTGGGTAGTAGCGCAGGCCGAGTTGTGCCGCCAGCTGAGCAAAGGACTGGTCAAAGATGAATTCGCCATAGCTGTGCCCCTTGAGATACAGGGGGGCCATCGCCACAAGCGTTTCTCCTCGCCAGAGCCCCAGATGGCAGGGTTGCCAGCCCTGGCGAGGCACGATGCTGCCGCTGGCCTCCAGGGCATGCAGCCAGTCCCAGGAATAGAAGGGCAGCGGCTGTTCGTTGACGGGGGTGACCTGGCGTAGCAGCCCGTCGTAAGCCGCCGCAGGGATCTCCCCCAGGGCCTGATGCCAGCGGGCTTGCAGCTCAGCCATGTCTGAACTTCCCCCAAGGGCAAGCAAGAAGCGCAAAACTAAGCAACTCTTTCCCCTGCGTGCGCTGCTTTGATGGCATCTGCTTCGCTGTCCTCGTCGACACTCCCATGAGGCGCCTCTCCTTCAGGCCCAGGGGCTGGGGTCTCCGCTCCCTCCTGCTCATCAGCGGCATGGTGGTCGGCATGGCTGCTCCAGCCTCCGCCGGTCTGCTGATGCCTGTGCTGCAACTGATGCGTCCCCAGATCGAATCGCGGCTCGCCGACATTTGCGTGCAGGCGGCGTCCGCCGGTTCCCCCAGCCTGGGGGCGAGCCTGCAGGATCCCTGCCTCAAGCTGGCGTCACCCACCAGCCGGTGTTTGATTGAGGAGACGGATCGCTCGGGGCGCGGGCTCGGTGTGCTCACGGAGTTGGTCGGTGGTCGCTTCGGGGATGACAGTGAGGTGGTGGTCAAGCGCTGCCTGGCTCGCCTGCTGGGCTTGCCGTCGGACAGCTTGCGGGATGTGCCCTTGCGGGAGCTGGCCCGTCGCTTTGGCACCCTGGGCGCCCTGCCCCTGCCTGCGGCAAAGGCGCCAGGGGGGCTGCCCTAGGCAGGCTCTGGACAACCCCTCAGCGGCACCTGGGAGAGCGCGGAGCTCCCAGTTGGTGCAAGGGACAGCTTCCACGGGCAACCGGTTGTTCAGAGCTTCCCTGGTGTGCGGTCCCGCAAATGTGTTGTGGATTTTTTTGATGGGTGTCTCGCCCGGAGCCCTTGCTGAGTAGGGCATCTGGAGGCACGGACCAAAACGAAGATGACGCATGAACTTGCGGGACGGTACACGAGGCCACCCCGGGCCTGGGTCTGTTGGGCCAAGCCTTGCTCCAGGCTCAGCCCTGATCCTGGCGCTCGTAGAGCAGCAGCAGCTCCTCTCCCTTGAGCGGTTCCTGCCTCCGCAACACCCAAGAGATGGAGGGATCGCCCCGGGCCTGAGCCGGTAGCCAGCAGTGACTTCCCCCCAGAAGCCTGGGGCACAAGGTGAGTTGCAACTCATCAAGAACCCCTGCCGCCACCAAGGCCGCCGCCAGTTGGGCACCGCCCAGCGCCACAACCCGCCGCACACCGAGGGCCTCAAGAGACGCCAAGGTCGCCGGCCAATCCTCGAATGGAAGGAGACGCTCGAAGCCTGTCGACACCGCCTGGACAGGAGTGGCGTCGACAGGGCGGAGCAGCCAGCGCCGCAGGGGTTGTCGGAAGAAGGGCAGGTGGGAAGGGATCGCCCCTGAGCGACTCCACACCACCACAATCGGTTGGGGTGGCAAGCCCAACTCGCTGCGCTGATGCAGCAGATCTTGCGCATGAATGAGGCAGCTGCTGCCATGCAAACGAAGGGTCTGGGCACCTACCAGAACCGCATCCGCCCAGCTCAGGGCCTCTTCCAACACGCGACGGTCTCCCTCTCCTCCCAATTGGGCCGCCCCGCCCTCGGCCGGGGCCAGGCGACCATCGAGGCTCATCGCCAGCACCAGTCGCAACCGGGGCCGGGACAACGTTCAGGAGGCGACCATGGCGTCCAATGCCGCTGGCACCATGCCGAGCCGGGCGGTTTCAGCGAAAACCTCGGCGGCATTGTTGGGGCTCTCCTGCAACCGCACCTTGTGCAGCTGCGCACCGAGAGCCGCAATCGGTGCCTTGAGCAGATCGGCGATGTGGAGGGCGATGTTTTCCGCTGTCGGCACACAGCGGGCGAAGTGGGCGATGTCTTTGTTGAGGAAGGTGTGGTCGAACGGCTCCACCACCAGATCCTGCACCGCCTGCTGCAGGGCCGCCAGATCACAGATCATGCCGGTGCGCTCCTGGATTGTTCCGCGCACCGTAACCTCGAGCAGATAGTTGTGGCCGTGGCCGTGAACACGGGCACATTTGCCATAAATGGCCTCGTTTTCCGCTTGGCTCAGCTCCTCGCGGGCCAGGCGATGGGCAGCGGCGAAATGGGTGCGGATGGAGAGAAAGGCTTCCATGGGATGACTGGTGGGACCCCTGAGCACGTCGGCCCAGAGATCGGGATGTTCGTGGAGCCGGATGGCGATGACAGGCAGGTGGACGCTGAGCCTGTCGCAGATGGCCAAGGCAATAGCCTCGGTGGTGGGGAGGCGTCCCTCGGGTCGGCTCAGATCAAACTCTGGCCAGATGCCGTTGAGACAGCGGAAATTAAGGGGCTCGGTCACCTCGCGACGGATGGCGTGCTTCACCTCGGACAGGTTGAGCACCATGCCGTCGGCATCCAGCGGACCGGCCATGGCAACCACCAGCTCGTAGTTGTGGCCATGGCCCGGGAGCAGGCTGCAAGGGCCAAATCGACTGTTGTTCTCCGCCGCGTCGAGCTCCGGCAACCGGTAGACGTGACTGGCGCTGAAACAGGCGCGGCGGCTGATCACGCAAAACCTGCCCTGACCATGGGGAGTTCCGGGAACTTCGCCCAGCGGTGCGATGGGAGCGAGCGCGGCTGGAGGGAGGGGAGAGGTCGGCGGTGCCGCCTGGGCCGGCAGCGTCAACCCGGCGGGCGTCATGACGGACTCCATTTGCGGCAGCATCCTAGAAACCTGCCCGCCGTTATGGGGTGCCATGTCGACTGTCGCCACCGCTGAACTGGTCCGCCGCTTGCGCGGTCTCAATCTGTATCTGGTGGGCATGATGGGCGCCGGGAAAAGCGCGGTCGGCCGTCCCCTGGCCAGGGCCCTGGGCTACCGCTTCATTGATGCTGATGCCGCCCTGGAACAGACCGCGGCTCGCACAATTCCCCGCATCTTCGCGGAAGAGGGAGAGGAGGGGTTCCGGGTCCTGGAAACGGCCGTGCTGGATCAACTGGCCCAATGGCACTCCCTGGTGGTCGCCACGGGAGGGGGAGTGGTGACCCGACCCGTGAATTGGGGCCACCTGCGCCAGGGGGTGGTGATTTGGCTGGATGCTCCGGAGGGCGTCTTGCTCCAACGCCTGCGGGCCGATCCAACCCCGCGCCCGTTGCTGGCTGATCCGGATCCAGAGGCTCGCCTTCGTCATCTGTTGGGAGAGCGGCGACCGCTTTACACCCAGGCCGATCTGCATGTGCGTCAGGGCGCTGAATCGCCGCAAGCGGTGGCGATTCAGGTGCTGGAGCTGTTGCCCACCCTTCTTCAAGAGCCAGCCCAACCGCCCGCAGGCGCCATCACCCTCCGCCGGGCCGATGGACACCACGGCATCTCGTTGAACGATCCCGCCGGCGACCCTGGCGTGAGGATCCAGGAACAAGGAAACGGTGGCGAAGACAACAGCGACGCGGCTGGCCAGTCCTGATCAGGCCGGGTCGGGCCGCTCCAGCCGCACCGCAAACCACTGAATCACCAGTCCTGGCTCCAGTTCCAGCGCACAAGCCGTTTCCAGGAGCCGCTCCACCTGGGCCTCCCCACCGCGCAACGCCTCCAGATCGGCAGGCGGACGGGGGAGCGAGGCAAGATGGCGAGCGAGCCAGGCTCGGGTTTCTTCCGCTGTCAGAATGGTGTCCTCGCCGCCGGGTTCGAGCACCACGTAGTGGTCCATCTCGCGCAACAGAGGGTCGCTCATGCTGCGCCTTCTCCGCTCAGAGACGCCAGGATGCCGTCGCGCCAGCGGAAGAGGGGTTGAAACAATGGATTGTCCCCGATGCCGTTGACGCCTTCCCCGGCGATGGGCGCCTCGGCGGTGGCGGGAAAGCGCAGCAGCGAGAGTTGGGCCACCACCGCCAGGTCCGCCAGGCTGAGCTGCGATCCCACCAGGTGATCCCGGCCCGCCACGAGTTGGCTGAGCTGCTCGAGACCGCGATGGAGCTGCCGAGACTCCAGTGGCACCAGCAGGCTGCTCACGGTATTGCTCAGCGGACCCATCAGACCCCCGGGCAGGGCGCTCACCAGTTGCCGCAAGGATGACGGGGTGGCCTCCGGCAGCAGGGCCGACCGCAGCTTGGCATTGGTGGCCACCGCCTGCAGCAGGGCCCGGCGGCAGGCGGTGGCGAGTGCCGTGTCGGCCCAATCCTCCAGAAGCAACACTCGGGCCCGCTCCACCGGATCGCTTGGCAGCAGGGGCGGCAGGGGATGGCGCTGCTCCAGGTGCAGGGCGATTTCCGTGGAATCCGCGATCACCTCGGCGCCATCCACCAGCACAGGCACCTGGCGCTGTCCGGAGAGACGGAACAGCTCCAGCTGGCCGAGGCCGGGCACAACCTCCACCAGCCTGGCTTCCAGCCCCTTGGCCGCCAGCACGAGTCGCACCTTTTCACAAAAAGCGGAGTGCTTGAACTGATGCAATTCCAACATTCTGGTCTCCTTGCCGGGCGTCACGGCGGCAGAGTAGCCAGCAGGCTCATGGAGGCGATGCCAGGCGATGGGGGAGTTTCTGCAGAACGTGCTCCGCTACCCGCGGTATCTGGTGGCTTTTTCCCTCGGCATCCTGCAGACCCTTGTGCAGCCCCTGGCACGGCGTAGCCTCCCCCCCGTCACCGCCGTGGCTCTGGTGGGCGCGCTGGTGAGCGGCCTGCTCAGCCTGCTATTGGTGCTGCGTGCGATGGTGGCACCAGCACCACTGGGATAGCCATGGCACACGGCCGAAGGGTGGAGCGGCTGGCCTCTCTGATTCGACGGGAGATCAGTGAACTGCTCCGCACAGGCCTCCGCGACGCGCGCGTGCACCAGGGCATGCTGAGCATCACCACTGTGGATGTGGCGGGAGACCTGCAGCACTGCAAAATTTTTGTCAGCGTTTACGGCACGGACGACCAACAGCGCCAGGTTTTGGAAGGGCTGAAAGCGGCCACTCCCTATGTGCGCGGCGAGCTGGGGCGCCGTCTGAAACTGCGCCGCATGCCCGAGTTGGTGTTTCTCCTGGATCGGGGGATGGAGCGAGGCACCGCCGTGCTTGGTCTGTTGCAGCAGCTGGAGCGCGAACGGCTCCGCCGAGAGGAGGGAGAATCCGCCCCTGCGGAGGAAGATCCCCAGCCTCTGGTGTCCCCCACCCCTCCATCCGCTGCTTCCGATGACGATGGGACCGAGCACCTCGGAGAATGAGTTGCGCCGTGTGGTGGCGAGCTTGCTGGTGGTGCGCGCCAGCGGCCATCTCGCCGATGGACAGCGCCGCTACCCGCTTTGGGAACACGACAATGACACCCTGCGAGCACTCCTCGCCGAAGGAGTGGGGGGGGTGATCCTCCTCGGGGGCACGGCTGCGGAGCTGCGGTTGCGCACCCGTCAACTCGCCTCCTGGACGGATCAGCCGCTGCTTCTGTGCGCCGATGTGGAGGAGGGGGTGGGGCAGCGCTTCGCCGGGGCGAGCTGGTTGCCTCCTCCGTTCGGTGTGGGCCAGATCCACGGTCGCGATCCCGCGACCGCCCGCGACCTGGCGGCCCGCTACGGACGCTGCACCGGAAGGGAGGCCCGTGCCCTCGGCCTCAACTGGGTGCTGGGACCGGTCTGCGACGTCAACAACAACCCGGCCAATCCCGTCATCAACGTGCGGGCCTGGGGCGAGCAGCCCGCCGTGGTGGCGGAGCTGGCCGCCGCCTTCATCGCCGGGGTGCAAGGAGAGGGGGTGCTGGCCTGCGCCAAGCACTTCCCTGGCCATGGCGACACTGCCGCCGATTCCCACCTCGATCTTCCCGTGCTTCCCCACGGCCGAGAACGGTTGGAGGCCGTTGAACTTCCCCCTTTCCGACGGGCCATCGCCTGCGGCGTGGCCTCCCTGATGACTGCTCACCTCCTGCTGCCAGAGCTGGATCCCGAACGTCCGGCCACCCTCTCCCCCACCGTGCTCACCCAGCTCTTGCGCCAAGATCTTGGCTTTGAGGGCCTGGTGGTGACCGACGCCCTCGTGATGGAGGCCATCGCCGCCCGCCATGGGCCAGGAGAGGCGGCTGTGCTGGCCCTGGAGGCCGGGGCCGACCTGGTGTTGATGCCGGCGGATCCCTGGCGGGCGATGGAGGCCATCCTGTCCGCCGTGCGGGACGGCCGACTCAGTGAGGAGAGGCTGCAGCGCGCCCGGGAGCGTCGCCGCCACGCTCTGGAACGCACCTGGGGCGATCCGGATCCGTGCGGTCTGGATGCCGCTCGGCCCCTGGGCCCCCTCAGCGCTGGACCCGCCAGCGAGGATCAGGCCCTTGTCGAGGACCTGCTCAACCGCACGCTGGAGAGCCAGGGCGGGTCCGTGCGATGGCCCCACCCTGGGAAGGGGCTGGCCCTGGTGCGGGTGGATGATCAGCTGGGTTGCCCGTTCCTGCCAGCCACCGCGCCAGCCCTGGAGCTCCCCCAGCGGGCGGGCTTTCGTCCCTGGGTGCTGGACCGCCACGGCCCCCTGAATTGGCCGCGGGAGCCGGGGACGGAGGCCAGCCCCATCCCCCCCTGGACAGCGGCGGGATGGGGCGAAGGGCCGGTGTTGCTTCAGCTGTTTGTGCGGGGAAATCCCTTCCGGGGATCTGCGGACGGCTCTGAACCCTGGTCCGCCTGGATTGCCGAGCTTCTGTGCCAGCGACGGCTGGCGGGGCTCGTGGTGTACGGCAGTCCCTACCTTTGGCACAGCTTGCGGGAGTGTCTGCCCGCCGATCTGCCCGCCGCCTGGAGCCCCGGACAGATGCCGCGGGCCCAGGAGCTCGCCCTGGCCAGGCTGGGTCTGGCCCTGACGGATCCCGTGGCGCCAGATGGGGGGTTTACAGATTGAACCTCAGTCTCTCGATGATCGTGCGCGATGAGGCCGACGCCCTGGCCGCTTGCCTGGCCTCCGTGCGTGGGTTTGTGGATGAAATGGTGGTGGTCGACACCGGCTCGGAAGATGACACGGTGGCCATTGCCCGGGCCGCTGGTGCGGTTGTCCATCACCTTCCCTGGCCCGGGGATTTTGCCGCCGCCCGCAATGCCGCCCTGCGCTGGGTGCAAGGGGACTGGGTACTGGTGTTGGATGGCGATGAGCGCCTGCGGCCTGAGGCCATCGCTCCCCTGCGACAGGCCATGGCTGAGCCGGATGGGCTGCTGATCACCTTGCTGCGCCAGGAGTGCGGCGCCCTCCAGTCCCCCTATTCCAGCGTCAGCCGCCTTTTTCGGCGCCACCCGGCCCTTCAGTGGAGTCGCGCCTACCACGCCTTGGTGGATGACAGCGTGGAGGCCCTGCTGGCCCGGGAGCCCCATTGGCGCCTGCTCCACTGCCCGGTGCCAGCCCTGCTGCACGAGGGCTATCGGCCAGAGAGAATCCAGCGGGGGGAGAAGGCGCGGCGCCTCAAGCGGGCCATGGAGGCTGAATTGCGCCGAGATCCCAGCGATCCCTACACCTGCGCCAAGCTTGGTGGTCTGGAGATCAGTGGCGGCAACCATGGGCGGGGTGTCGCCCTGCTCCAGCGAGGCCTGGCCCACTGTCCGCCGGAGGCCCACCCCGAGCGGTATGAGTTGCTGCTGCACCTGGCCCTGGCCCTGGCCAAAAGCGATCCGACCGCCGCGGTGGCGTTGTATCGGCGCGCCCTCGCCCTGCCCCTGGATCCCCGGCTAACCCTTGCCGCCCGTCTCAACCTGGCCGCCTTCCTGCGTGAGGACGGCCAGGAGGGGGAGGCGGTGGTCCTGGCGCGGGAGGCGACGCGGATCGCCCCTGAACTTGCCCATGGCTGGCTCCATTTGGGCCTAAGCCTGCGCCGTGGCGGAGATCTGGCCGCAGCGATCGAGGCCTACCGCCGGGCTCTGCAGCTGGAGCCCACCCGCGCGGAGGTCCATCAAAATCTGGCGGTTGCCCTGCTGCTGTTTGGGGATGTGCTCGGCGCGCGCCAACACTTTCGCGAGGCCATTGGCCTCCTGCGGGCCCAAGGGCGGTCCGACGATGCAGAGGCTCTTCAACGCCGGGCTGCTGGCCTGGTGAAATTGGAGCCATGAGTCTTTCCTTTTCCCCCTCGCTCGACGGCAGCACCATTGCCGTCACCCGCGCCGAACGGCAACTCAGCGCCGCTCGCCGGCTCTTTGAGCAAGCCGGCGCCCGGGTGGTGGATCTGCCGGCCTTGGTGGTGGGTCCCCCGGAGGATTGGGGCCCCCTGGACGAGGCGTTGCGGGAGCTGGAGCAGTTCCACTGGCTCATCTTCTCTAGCGCCAACGGAGTGGATGGGCTGCAGGATCGACTGCGGCGCCGGGGTGGCGACCTGGCTCGCCCGCCCAAGGGGCTGCGGATTGCGGCGGTGGGGCGACGCACCGCCGAGCGGCTCAATGCCCTGGGCGTGCGGGTTGACTTTGTGCCCGCCCGCTTCACGGCGGATGCCCTGATTGATGCGTTTCCCGTTTCCGCTTGGGGACTGCATCTCCTACTGCCGCGGGTGCAAAGCGGTGGTCGCACGCTGCTCGCTGAGGCCTTTGCCGCTGGCGGAGCACGGGTGGTGGAGGTGCCCGCCTATGAAACCCGTTGCCCCGATGGGCTGCCCAGCCAGGCGGTGCAGGCACTGGAACAGGGAACCTTGCAGGCCATCACCTTCAGCAGCGCCAAGACAGTGCGCCACTGCGCCCGTCTTTTAGAGGGGGCTTTCGGCCCGGGCTGGCGACAGGTGTTGGCAGGGGTCAAGGTGGTTTCGATCGGTCCCCAGACCAGTCAGCCCTGCCTGGAAGTGCTGGGGCGGGTCGATGCCGAAGCCGATCCCCATGACCTGGAGGGATTGGTGGCGGCCTGTGGGCGAGCGCTCAGAGGCCCCGGCTGACCGCTTGCCCCCCCTTGCGCAGGACCAGGATCCCCCGTTCCCCGTCAATGGCCCCCACCTGCCACCCTGGCGGCAGAAGGGAATCTTCTCGGCGCGTGCCCTCATCTCCGACACGCACGGAACCCGAGCGCGTGCCACCTCCCTGGGGAGCAACGGGGGTGTAGCGCACCATCGCCTCACTCTCTGAGGCTGTCTGCAGAACCCCCTCAAACTCCAGGCCATTGGGCCAGGCGAGCGGTGCCGCAGATGGGGTCAGGGCCGCTTTGCCACCTGTTTTGGAGGCTGTCTGTCGCTGCGCGTCTGGCGTGCTGACCAGAGTGGGGAGGAGCACGGCGGCGAAGGGATCCCGCCGCCCCACCTTCACCGCTTTGACCACTTGCTGCTGGGTGGCGAGGGGAGCCAAGGCAGGGGTGGGGGCCGGGGCGTTGGCCTTGTTCTCCTCAGCGGCTGACGGCGGTTTCGGGGGGAGGGGGGGCTCCTCGAGCCTGGCCTCCGGGCTCGTGCCAAGGCCACAGGCGGCCAACAGAACCAGCGGCAGCAGCAGGACCAGTCCCTTGACGACCGGCACGTCCTGCCGGCTTCGGTGGCCCAATGGGCGATCAGGCCTTGAGATCACTGGCACGGGCGTCGCTCTCCACAAGGTCACGAAATCGATCAAGGTTCGCCTGAAGTTCCTTGTTGACGATGCCGCCCATGATGGAGGGTTCCATCAGGGGTGCCAAGATCGCGGGCAGTTCGTAGCTCACGCTCAGCTTCACCGCCGTGAGCTTGGGGCCAAGGGGATAGAAGCGCACACCGCCTTTGGTTGGCAACCCCCCCACCGACTCCCAGTGCAGTTGCTGGGCCGGAATTCTTCGGGTGATGCGGGCCTGCCAATGAAAGCGGAAGCCCTGGGCGGCCAGAGTCCATTCCGTGAGATCCGGGTCCTCCAGGGTGATCACGGATTCGATCCAATGCATCCAGCGCGGCATGGATTCCAGATCGCTCCAAATCGCCCACACCTGTTCGATGGGCGCCGTGATCTCCGTGGTCACGGTGTGTTCCAGCCAGCGTCCCATGGGTTCAGCTCCTAGGCTGCGGCGGCATTGCGGGCCAGGCTCACAGGTTGCCCCATGATCGCTGCGGCGGCCAAGCGGCCACTCATCGTCGCACCTTCCATGGAATCAATGTAGTCCTGCCGCGTGTAGCTGCCCGCGAGGAAGAAGTTGCTGATCGGCGTGCGTTGCTCTGGACGGAAAGGCTCCACGCCAGGAGCTTCCCGATAGAGCGACTGGGCCAGCTTCACCACGTTGCTCCACACCAGCTTCAGGTTGCGGGAGGAGGGGAAAAGCTCCCGCACCTGCCGATCCGTGTGGACAATGATCTCTTCATTCTTTTTCGGAATCCAGGGGTCACCCGGTGTGAGCACGCACTGCAGGAGGGATCCGAGTTCCGGCTTGCGGTAGTCGACCGGGCTGGCCACGGCAAGATCGGCAAAGCAGCTGAAATCGGCATCGGCCGTGTAGAGCAGGTTGTCCAGTCCTGCGGGCTGGCTGAGATCCCCCCGCCGTTGCGCCGCCCCAGGGGTGTCCCCCAACTCCGTCACCCAGCCGTCATACCGCAATTGCACCGTGGCGACAGGCACCGCCCGCAGGCGGTGGAGGTTGGCGAAGAGGCTGTGCTGGCACCAGGCTTCGGGCACCAGGCGCTGAATTCCCGGCACGTCACAGGCGGCCAGATAGACATCAGCTCGCACCTGCTGTTCCCCTGCGGTCGTGCCCAGGGTGAGGCCAGTAACCCGGATGCCTGCGGGCTCACCGGAGCCAGAGGGGAGCTCTTCATAGTCCAATTTGATTGCTCTGTGACGCAGGTGCAGGCGAGCACCACGAGCTTCGATATAGCTCAGAATTGGTCCAGTGAGCCAACGATGTGGTGAACCTTTCAACAGATTGAGCTTGGAGGCCTCCGTGCGCGCGGCAAACATCATGAAGATGGTGAGCATGCAGCGCGCTGAAATGGATTGACAATCCAGGAAGCCCAATGCGTAGGCGATTGGATTCCAGAGTCGCTCAATGCTGTGTCGATTGCCGCCATGGGCGAGAAACCAGTCTTGAAAACTCAGATGATCGAGATCACGAATCACTCGCATCGCCCCCTCGTAATCCACCAATCCCCTCACGATTGGACTGGTGCCCAAAGCCAGGGCATTGCGCAGTTTGTCGATGGCTTCCAGCTGGGGCGTGGTGAAGAAGGCCTTGAGCCCGTTGAAGGGTGCGCCAAGGGGGAAGCGAAAATCCAAACTGCGCACATCGCCGCCGCGATTCACGAACAGGTGGCTGTGTTCCTTGGGCAGGAGGTTCTCAAGGGCTCCCACCTTCCGCATCAAGGCGAAGAGATTGGCGTAATTGAAGAAGAAAACGTGCAGTCCCATTTCGATATGGTTGCCATCCGGGTCTTCCCAGCTCCCCACCTTGCCCCCCATGAACGGCCTGGCCTCGTAGAGATCCACCGCATGGCCTGCGTCAACAAGGTCCACCGCGGCGGCCAGCCCCGCCAGCCCCGCACCCACGATGGCGACACGCACCGGAACCCCCTGACAGTGCACCGACTTTATGGACAGGACCCACCACCCCATGGTGGAGAACCGGCCAGCCCCCACCGGCGCACAGGCCTCCATAGAGTGGTCTGTGCAGGGTCTCCACGATCGCGGTCGCCCTGCCTCGCCGTATCCATGGCCACGGTATCCACCAGCACCGCATCCATGACCTTCCATGACCACGGAATCTATGAACCGGGACTCGATGACCGTTGACTCCACGATCGACACGCCCGTCAGCGCGCCGCCGTCGCGGCAGGCCACCCATACCGGCGTGGATGGTCGCGGCATCCAGATCACGGAGCCGGCCATGCGGCAGCTCTCCACCCTGGTGGGCCAGCAGGGGAAGGGAAAGGTGTTGCGCGTGGGCGTGCGTTCTGGCGGCTGCAGTGGCATGAGCTACACCATGGACTTCATTGATGCCGCCGGCATCCGGGAGGATGACGAGCGCTACACCTACCAGCCATCGCAAGGAGAGGCGTTTGAGGTGGTATGTGATCCCAAAAGTCTTCTCTACATTTATGGTCTCCAACTTGACTTCTCCACGGCCTTGATCGGTGGTGGCTTCAATTTCACCAACCCCAACGCTTCCCAGACCTGCGGTTGCGGCAGCTCCTTCGCCGTCTGAGGGCGGTTGTGACGGGGTCTGCCAAGGACTCTCGCCGCCGTGGGAATCTGAAAGGCTGAGTGTCGCGCCCCAAGCCTTGACCACCAGCCACGAAGACCTCTTCTCCCAGTCTCTTGAGCGCTATCGCCAGGGCACGCCGCCGGAGGAGTTGCTTGAGGACTTCTTGCAGATCACCGCCCAGGCGCCAGGCCAATCCGCCGGTTGGACCTGTCTGGCTTGGCTGCAGCTGCTGGTCGATCAACCCCAGGCCGCCTTGAAGTCCGCGCGTGTGGCGGTCCGCCTCAATCCCCAGGATCCTCAGGCCCGCGTCAACTTGAGCGTGGCGATGTTGGAGACCAGTGCCAAAGGAGTGCGGGAGCACATCCAAGCCGCCCAGCGCATCATTCTCCTGGCACCGGAGTTGGGGGAAGAGCTGAAGGACTCCATCGCCGATGGCCTGGCCCGTCGCCCGGGGTGGTCGGCGTTGGAAAAGGTGCGCGGTTGGCTGCAAGGGTGAAGCGGGTTTTATTGATCAGCAATGGTCATGGTGAAGACCTCAGTGCCGCCCTGCTGGGCAAGGCCCTGCGGCAGCGAGGCGTGCAGGTGGATGCGATGCCCTTGGTGGGGCAAGGGGCCGCCTATCGGCGGGCGAACCTGCCGGTGCTGGGGCCCACCCGCGACTTCAGCACCGGTGGCTTGGGCTACACCAGCCTGCGGGGGCGTCTGACAGAGCTCTGGCAGGGGCAACTTCCCTATCTGCTGGGTCGCTTGCGGGCGGTGTGGCGCCATCGCCGGCACTGCGATTGGGTGGTGGCGGTCGGGGATGTGCTGCCCTTGCTGGGGGGCTGCCTGACCGGGAAGCCGATGGCGGTCTACCTGGTGGCCTACTCCAGCCATTACGAGGGGCGCCTGCGACTGCCCTGGCCCTGTGGCTGGCTGCTGCGCCGCCCTGGCGTGCGTCTGCTCTGGAGTCGCGACTCCCTCACCGCCCGGGATCTGGCGGGCCAGTTGCGCCGTCCTGTGGAATTTGTGGGCAATCCGTTCCTGGACGGCGAGGGGACACTGGCTCCCCTGGCCCCCAGGGGGGGGGAAGGGCCCGTGCTCGGTCTGTTGCCCGGCAGCCGCCTGCCCGAAGCCCTCTCCAACCTCCTGCTGCTGCTCGAGGTGTTGTGGCGGCTGCCGCCGGAGTGGCAGGGCCGGCTGCGCCTCCTGGCCGCTCTGGTGCCCTCCCTCACTCCCGAAGCGATTGCCCGCGCGGCCACCCCCCATGGCTGGAGCCTGGCGCCGCCCTCCGCCGAGACCGGCTCCTCTGCCCAGCTCCAGCGAGGGCCGCTGCGCCTGGAGCTGATCTTGCATCACTTCTGGGGGGTGCTTCGCGGCAGTGATCTTCTCCTCGCCATGGCGGGCACGGCGGCGGAGCAGGCGGTGGCCCTGGGCAAGCCCGTCCTTCAGGTGGTGGGCCCTGGTCCCCAGTTCACGGAGGGTTTCGCCGATGCCCAACGCCGTCTGCTGGGGCCGGCCGTGAGCTGTGCCCGTGGCCCCATGGGCGCCCCCTCCACTCTGCGGGAGACGGCGCGCATGGCCTCCGAGCAGCTGGAACGTCTGACTGATCCAACGGAGGGCCCACGCTGGCGGGAGCAGTTGCGGCTGCAGGCCTTGGAGCGACTCGGCAAACCTGGAGGCACCGAGCGCATGGTGGAGGCGATTATGGCGAGCGTGCAACCGCTGAATGGCCCAGCCGATGCCTCTCCATCCCCTTGAATCCACCCCCACAGGCAGCCGTGCCCCGAAGGACGGGGCGCCCTGGTTGGAACGCCTTCAAGGCGGGCTGGAGCGGCTATTGGTGCTGGATGTGTTTCTGGTGTTGGCGGGCGCTTTCTGGTTCGGTCTTGGGGTGGTCTTGCACCTGCGCGGCACAGATGGGGTGTTGGCGGTCTTCCAACGGCTGTGGTTCCCCTTGTTTCAACCAGCCCTGGGGGTGCTGATGCTGGCGGCCCTGCTCAGCGGGGGGCTGGGGTGGTGGCGGCGGCGAGGGCAGAGGTGAGATCCGGACTGTCGTACTGAAATCCCTTCTCTTGCAACCGCTGCGGCAGCACCTGCTGGCCTTCCAGCACAACGGCGGCTCCATCCCCGAGCATCACTTTCAGCAGTGGGGCGGGCACGGGCAGCAAGGAGGGCCTGCCCAAGACCTCGCCCAGAGCGCGAGCGAAGTCGGCCATGCGCACGGGCTCTGGCGCGACGGCGTTGTAGACACCCTGGAAGGAGGCATCCTCCAGGGCGGCGGCGATCAGGCGGCAGAGGTCATGGCGCGGGATCCAGCTCATCCATTGCCGTCCGGATCCCACGGGTCCGCCGAAACCGGCGCGAAACACCGGCAGCATCTTGGCCAGGGCGCCCCCATCAGGGCCGAGCACGATGCCCAGGCGCAGCACCACCACCCGGCAGGCCTCTGGAGCGGCCAGGGCGGCCGCTTCCCAGTCTTGGCACAACTGGCCCAGAAAATCCGCCGCCGGGGGACTGGATTCGACGAAGCGCCTCTCCTCGCTGTTGCCGTACACCCCCACGGCGGAGGCGTTCACCAACACCTTGGCTGGGGTGGCCAGCTCAGCCATGGCTCGCACCAGACAGCCGGTGGTGACCAGGCGACTGTCGCGCAGCCGCTGCCGTTGGAGCTCGCTCCAGCGGCGCTCGGCGATCGGCTCGCCCGCCAGGTTGATGACCCCCTCTGCCGCAGCGAGGGCGGCCTGCAGGTCGGCCGACTCCCAGCTGGCGGGGTCGGATGGGTCGAGTTGCAGACAGCGGAGCCGATCGCCCTCCAGCTGGGCGAAGGGCTGGCGCCGGCGGCTCACCAGGGTGAGGGCATGGCCCAGATTCAGCAAGAAGGGCACCAGCTCTCGCCCAACAAACCCAGAACATCCGAGCAGCAGCAAACGCACGCCCGTCTCCCGATCATCGCTGGGAGGTTAGAGGCTGGCCCGGCCAGCGGTGGCCCATCGCCCTGCGAACGCCCTAGGGTTCCTGCGATCTCGACGGTGGCCCATGGCCGATCTTTCCCCCACCTCTGCCGCCACCGACAAGCCCGGCACCGCCCCGGCGCGGGCCCCCGGGTCGGTCTTGAAGAAGGGCGCCCTGGTGCGCCTCAACCCGGAGGCCTATCGGGGCAGCCTGGAGGCCTCCGCCAGTGATGCGGAACTGCCTGCCTATGTGGTGGAGGGGCCCGGGGAAATCCTCGCGGTCAAGGGCGCGTTTGCCCAGATCCGTTGGCGGCGGCCGGTGCCGGATGTCTGGTTGCGCCTGGATCAGCTGGAGGTCTGGGCGCAGCCCTGAGGAACGCCGGGGTCAGATCTCCAAGCGGCGGCGTTCCTCGTGCAGCCGCTCTCGGCGCTTTTTGGCCTCTCGCAGCATCTCCCGGCCATCGCGGAGGTAGGCGTCGACGTAGCCCAGGGTGTAGCGCTCCAGCTCCACCAGGGCATCCTGCACCTGGCTGAGGCAGTGGTAGAGGCTGAGGCTGAAACCCTTCGCGGTCGCTGGGCAGGCCTTGGAGCGATAGAGCTGCTCGGCCCTGGCCATGCGGGCCTGGCTCTCCCGCAGAAAGCCGCAGAAGGCAGCCATGAGCTGGTCGTCGTAGGGATCGGCCGCCAGGGCGCGCAGCTGAGCGGCGAAGGGGTTGATCACCTGCCCCAGCCCGCGATCGATCGGGGCATACACCTGTTGCAACCACTCCTGAAGCAAGCCATCGCTATGGCGGCCGGAGCGGGCTTGGGGTCTTGCCCCCCGCCCATGGTGGCCCACGCCCCTGGCGGCCCCGTTGTCCCCGGCCCCGTTCCAGCGATCCTGCTGGCTGGCGTCATAGCGGCGACGGCGCTCCCCATCCCTGAGCACCTCCCAGGCGGCGTTGAGGGCCACGATCCTGGTCTCGTCCCCGCCGGCGTCGGGGTGGTGACGCTTGACCAGGCTGCGATACGCCGACTTGATTTCCGCTGCCGTGGCTTCTGGGCTGACGCCCAGCACGGCATAGAGATCAGCGGGCGAGGGGCCAGCCAAGGGGGGAGTGACAAATGAGCTTCATCTTGCTGCGGAACGGCGCCAAAAAAAAGCCCCCTGAACGGGGGCCGAAGGGTGTGTGAGATGGAGCGGCTGGGGCTCAGAAGCGAATGGTGGTTTGCACCAGGCCGCCCAGGATGCCGAAGTTGGAGGAGCGATCCACCGAGCCATCGGCCCGGATTCCGTCGGTGAGGGCACCCAGCGGGCGGCTGAGCCAGAACAGCGCGGGCGTGACGCTGATGTTGTCGGTCACCTGGAACTTGTACCACCACTCCCAGGCGTAGTTGCCGTCGTTGATGAAGGTGCTCTGCGACTTGTCGGTGCCACGGCTGAGAGTGGTGGCGAAGGTGGGTTGACCCACGGCCATGCCCAGGGAGTTGCCGCCCCAGAACACATCGTTCCACTGCAGACCCACATACCAGCTCTGAGACTGGGTGACGTAGGGGAGTTGATAGGCCACCGCCTGGTTCTCAATCGGGATCCCTGTGCGGATGTCATTGTTGGACAGGGAGTTGATTCCCCAGCCCACACTCACCGAGGGGAGAAGGCCGCTATTGCTCGGCTGCACATAGGCGTTCAGGGCCACACTGTTGGATTCGCCATTGGCGAGCCACCAGCTATTGGATTGCACGAAATTAGTGCCTCTGCGGAAGTTGGAACCGCGTTGGCCATAGCGATAAGCTGCTGAGGCGCCCCATGTCTTGGAGGTCCAGCCCAATTGGCCAAGGAAGCTGGCGCGGGAGCAATCGTTACCGATGCCTCCTTCCTGGGCGGAACACTGGAAGTAGTTATTGTCAGAGTTTGTGGAAGCAGAATCGCCGAAGGGAGCGACATAGCTGGCGGTGAGACTGAAGCGACCATCCAATAGTTTGTATGGTGTTTTCCAGATCAAACCACCGCCAGCACCTGTGGCCTTGTTGTATACACCCGGTGCACCATGGAGGGCGAAGACATCAAGAATTCGATCTCCTTTGCCGCTGCCATAGACACCAGGATTGGCCCCAAGGAATTCCGTGTTCCGATACTTGGCACCAACGATGGCCTCAAACTCACTGCCCAATGGGAAACGATAATACAGACGATCGATGCCCACCACATCAGAGCAGTCACGGTTGCCCTGGCAGTTCGACTGTCCAAAGCCGTTGGAGGCCACGTCAAGCGCTGTCAGGTTGACACCGTTGCCGTTGAAGGCATTGCTGAAGTTGCCGGTGCGCAGACGTGTATAGAGTTGATCTTTGCCCGTGAAGCTGGTGATGAAGTTCAGGCGTACATCGTAGTTAAAAGAGGTAGCGCCATATAGTTGGTTGTAAACCCTTGCAGCGTTTCGGCTATTAAGCCGTTTCGCATTTGCAATTGCCCCATCGTTCAACACCACGCCCTTTTTATTCTTGATTTCTTTAGGGACATCAACTTGGTTGCCGCCGAAAGGCCCTTGCCCGGCTTTTGAATTATTGAAAACATTCACACTACTGGGCAGGAAGACTTCGCTGTTGATGCCACGTCCTTTGCTGTTGCCACTGGCGTCGACGGCGCCCAACACAAAGGTGGCCTGACCCTGCAACTTGGTGGTGGTGGAAAACTGGGTGGCTTCCAGCTCGCCCACCTTGGTCTCCAGGCCATCCACCCGCCCACGAACGATGGCCAGCTCCTTCTCGAATTCCTTCATGAGCTTCTTGAGCTCATCGGTGATTTCGGTGATGCGATCGAGACAGGCGTTGAGCAGGGCGGCCGCTTCATAGCGGGTCATGGACCGTTGGCCGCGGTAGGTGCCATCCGGATAGCCGGCGACGCAGCCGTAGCGTTCGATCAGGTTGGAGAGGGCTTGATAGGCCCAATCGGCAGGATTGACGTCGCTGAACTGATTGATGCTGGTGACCTGTTCACTGCTGGCGTATTGATTCACGCCAGACAGATTGAGATCGGCGGCTTGAGCCGCAAAGGGCGCCACAAAACCAAGAGCGGCGGGCGCCACCAGCAAACGCTGGAACAAATTCATGAAATCCTCACACCAAAAAAAGAGGAATGCCCGTAACGGGCTTGGCGCAGTTTAGGTGCAAGAACCTCAGTTCCGCGTCGCCAAAGGCACGTTCTTCTGTTGTTTAGAACACAAAGAAGCCGGCTGCAAAGCAGCCGGCAGAGAAACGCTGAACGATGCAATCGTTGCGCGAGAGATCAGAAGCGGAACGTGGTTTTCACCAGGCCACCGAAGTTGCTCAGCGTCTTGCTGCTGTCATCCTTCTGGAGCTGACCCAAAGGTGCACTCAAGTAGTAGAGGGCAGGGGTGACACTGATGTTGTCAGTAACCTGGAACTTGTCCCACCACTCCCAGGCATAGTTGCCGTCGTTGGGGGTTTTGCTGCTCGGGTTGTCAGGGATTGTGTTGCTGACGCTGGTGATGAAGGTGGGTTGACCCACAGCCATACCGAAGGAGTTGCCCTTCCAGAACACATCAGACCACTGCAGACCCACATACCAGGATTGGCTGCGGGCACCATCAATCCAGCTGCTGGCATCGATAGTGTTACCAGTGGCACTTTGATAGGTGAGGCCAGCATCTCCCTTGTAGCCGCTGATGCCCCAGCCTGCGCTGATGGAGGGGAACAGGCCGCCGTTGAAGGGGGTCCAGTAGCCGCTGACACCCACAGAATTGGTGGTGTCAGCATAGGTGGAGGCAGCCAAGGCCAGAGGGGTGGCATTGCCGCCGTAGAGGCCGGAGCCATACTGACCGCCTTTGTTCAGGCTGTAGGCGACAGCCAAGCCATAGTTGTCACCGCCATAGGCCACCTGACCGGTGAAGGTGGAGGCGGAGCAACCGGTGCCGATGCCGCCGCCGCACACCTTGTCACCAGCGGGGGTGCTGTAGCCAGGAGAGCCACTGTCACCATTGGCTGACACGTAGCTGACGCTCGCACTGAAACCACCGCTCTTCCACCACAGACCACCACCAGCGCCCAGGTTCAGGTTGTAGGTGCCCGGCGCACCGGCGTAGGTGAAGATGTCGAGGATTGTGTCAGCCGGATAGGCACTGGGCCACATGGCCAGCATGTCGTCTTGACGGACTCGACCACCGATGGTGGCGGTGAAGCTGCTGCCGATCGGGAATTGATAGAACAAGCGGTTGACGGCAACCACGTCGCCGCAATCAGCGCTTCCGCAATTTTCCTGGAATGCGATTTCCATCGCATTCAAGCCGATCGGGTTGTTGTTGCCACTCCAAGGGCCATCGGCGAAGTTGCCGGCCCTCAGGCGGGTGCGCAGCAGATCTTTACCGGTGAAGCTGGTGTCGAGAAAGAGATCGAGGTTGTAGTTGAAAGCAGTGCCGCCATCCAGTAGACGCGCGGTGTGGTCGTACTGATTGCTAACACCGGGGATGAAAGGTTTGCCGCCGACGCTGCTAATCACAGCAGCGTCAAACAACCCAGGTCTGGCAGAACCTGAGAAGGCGTTGGCGCCCAACACAAAGGTGGCTACACCTTTCAGTTTGGTGGTGGTGGAAAACTGGGTGGCTTCCAGCTCGCCGACGCGGGCTTCCAGGCCATCGACGCGGCCACGGATCACAGCGAGCTCCTTCTCGAACTCCTTCATGAGCTTTTTGAGCTCATCGGTGATCTCGGTGATGCGGTCGAGACAGGCGTTGAGCAGGGCAGCTGCTTCGTAGCGGGTCATGGCCCGCTGGCCGCGATAGGTGCCATCCGGATAGCCAGCCACGCAGCCGTAGCGCTCGATCAGGTTGGAGAGCGCCTGGAAGGCCCAATCCGTGGGCTTGACATCGCTGAACTGGTTGATGCTGGTGACCTGCTCTTCACTGGCGTACTGGTTGACGCCAGAAAGATTGACCTCAGCGGCATTGGCCGCGAAGGGTGCCAAAAGGCCAAGGGCCGCAGGCGCCACCAGCAGTTGCTGGAAAAGTTTCATGAAAGTTGACCTCACACAACAGGCGCAAGGCGCCACCCCGATTTTGACGATTCGTTCACCTGGACACAGCCCCGCGTGTGACAGAACACTGAACGCCCTTCCCTTGAATCAAGACCCAGCGGTGGCGCGTGGCTTCTGACGCGCTGAACGGCGCCAAGCCAAACTGCTGCCGGTCGCCTTCCCCTGCTGGAGCCTTTCCCCCGTTCTTCTGCGGCCCCCCGCGGCAGCCCGCGGCGGCGTGCCCTCGCCTGGTGGTTCAGCCTGGCGGCTCTCTGGGGCGTCGCCACGGCGGCGGATCGGCTCTGGCTGGCCCTGGATCGGCGCCTTCCCAGTTGGGATCAGGCCGACTACCTCAACAGCGCCCTCGACCACGGCCGGGCTCTGGGCCTGATCCCCCCGGGAACCGGGGGAGACTGGCTGGCTCTGCTCGATCTTTCTCCGAAGATTCCACCCCTGGCCTCCTTGGTCAATGGCAGCGTGATGGCGATTGCTGGGGATCAACCCGATCAGGCCAGCTGGGCGCTCGCGGTGTGGCAGGGCCTGCTGCTGGGGGTGGTCGCCGCCTGGGGGCGTCAGCTGCTGGGCCGAGGCTTTGGCCTGCTGTGCGCAACCTTGCTGCTGCTCGTGCCGGCCTTGGTGCACCTGCGGGTGGATTTCACCCTGGATCTTCCCCTGGCCGCCAGTGCATGCCTGGCCCTTTGGCTGTTGGGACGCTGGCAGGCCCCCGCCGGAGGGCGCTGGGAGCAGTTGCTGGCAGCGGCCTTGGCCACCACCGCCGCCTTGCTCGTCAAGCAAAGTGCCTTGCTCCTTCTGGCCGGTCCCGTGCTCTGGTCGGCCGTGGGGGGGCTTCGCCAGCGCCAGCGGCGGCCGCAAGTGGTGCTTGGCGGTCTGCTGGTGCTGGCCCTGCTGCTTCCTTGGCTGCAGCACAACTGGATCACCACCCTGGGGGGCACCAACCGGGCGGTGTTGGAGTCGGCGGTGGCGGAAGGGGATCCATCACCCCTGAGCTGGGCTTCTCTGAGCTGGTACGGACGGCGTTTGCCGGCTCAGTTGGGTGTGGTTTTGCCGCTTCCCCTCCTGTTCCTGGCGTTGACCCGGGGGAGAGAGGCGCTGCGCCGATGGCCGGGGGGGCAGAGGCTGCTGGGCGCACGTCCGCAGCTGCCCCCCGGGTGGGCATGGCTTCTGGGGTGCGCGCTGAGCGGCTGGCTCTGCACCACCCTCAGCCCCAACAAGGATCTCCGCTACATCACGCCGGTATTGCCGCTCCTGTTGATCCTCTTGGCCCGGGCCTGGTGGGAGCTGGGCCTGTGGTCCCAACGGCGCTGGGGCCGCTCGCGGGCCTGGGCCCTGCTGCTGGCTGGGGTGGCCGCCGCCATCGGCCAAGCCGTCGTTGTGGCCGTTCCCCAGATTCACAGGAGCGAGCCCGCCCCTGTCGCCCAGCTCACCGCGCGCCTGCGGCAGCTTGTCGGCGGCAGGCCCACCACCCTTTTGGTGGTGCCTGGCAATCCCGAGCTGAATGAACAAACCGTCACGACTTTTGGTCGCCTTGCCGGAGGACGCATCGAAGGGCGGCGCCTGGGTCGGGCACGGAAGGAACACCCCCTGGTGCTCGAGCGGAGCCGTTGGATCCTTCTGGCAACAGGGGATCAGGGCACCGATCGTCCCTACTCGAAGGAGCTCAGCCACCGGGTGCGGGTGGATGGCCGATTTGAGCGGCTGGAGGCCTGGCCCTGGAGTGAGGGGCGTGAGGTGGAGCTTTGGCAACGCCGCTCCAGCGCCAAAGCCGTGCCGTTTGACGCCGACTTCATCCGCCTGGCACGGGGGATGGAACAGGGGCCCGCCGGTTTGGTGCCGCTGTTTGCCCGCATCGGTCCGGAACATCAGCTGGATGCCCATTTCCTTTACCAAGAGCGGGTCCGTCACTGGGCCCTGGATCAGCTGCGACGCCAGCCTGACGATGCCGATGCCCTTTGGAGTTTGGCCCTGATGGCCACCCTGCGCAATCGGCCCGTGGAAGCCGAGCAGTGGTACGCCAGCTTGCAACGGCAGCATCCCGCCAATCCCTGGCCCTTGGCTTACCGCGCCGTTGTGCTGCTGGCCTCGTGGAATCCAGGCCAGGCCCGGTTGGCCTTGGCGGAAGCCTCTGCCAAGGCGCGGAGCGAGCCTGTGATTCAAGCCCTTGACGATCTGAGTGCTGTGCTGTCCGGTCACCTGCCGCGCCTGGTGGACCTCCGCGGCAGCCTGCTCAAAGCCGTTGAGGAGGTGAAACGGCAGCTGGATCAGGGCCGTGCTGTCAAAACGATGCCCCCGAGGTGAACACCCCGGAGGCAAACGCTGGGTCCGCAACGGGGCGGAACCGATGGATCATGGAGAAGAGATCAAGGCGTCAACGCCAGATCAGACGGCATTCTCCGCGATATGCAGACCCTGTTGATGTTGTTGGGAACATTCAGCCATGGACACCTCCTCCGTTGGGGAAAATGACAGCCGGTGGCGCTTTCGGAAGGATTGCCAGAGGCCATCACTTCCACGTCACTGCTGCCGGGACCAGATCAGCTTAGGGCCGCGGAAGCTCGATGCATCACGGAGATGGTCAAATCAAAAAGGCGCCTGGAGGGCGCCTGGATGAAGTGAGAAGAAAGTATCGCTTAAAGAGCGTTGCCCCGTGGAAGAACCTCTTCAGGAAAGACGAATTTTTCGTGGGGTTGATCGGCTGGAGCCATCCAGGCCCTCAATCCCTCATTGAGCAGGATGTTCTTGGTGTAGAACGTTTCAAACTCTGGATCTTCTGCTGCGCGAATTTCTTGTGACACGAAGTCATAAGCGCGCAGGTTGAGAGCCAGACCGATGATGCCGATGCTGCTGGTCCACAGCCCCATCACAGGCACGAAGAGCATGAAAAAGTGAAGCCAGCGCTTGTTG
>JBKDSV010000197.1:0-33176 GCA_046340795.1 Cyanobacteriota bacterium
CGCACCCTGCGACGGCCCCCCACAGCCAAGACGTCTCCTCGCGTTCTCTGGGGCCACGACTTCTTGGATCGGCTTTCACGTCCAGTCCGTCAGTCCCCGAATCAAGTCAGCGTCGCAAGGCTGGCTGGGGCGGACTCTGACGGGGATCACCTGCGAAGGTCGCCAGCTGTTCGGCGAAATGGGCCAGGATCCGATCGGCCATCTGCGGCGGGGTGAGCCCCAAGCTCTGCTTGCTCTGTTCCGGGGTGGCGTGATCCACCAGCACATCAGGAATGCCGATGCGCAACACCGAGGCCGGAAGACCGTGGTCGCTGAGCGCTTCCACCACTGCGCCGCCAAAGCCACCGGCCAAAGCCCCCTCTTCCATCGTCACCACCCGCTTGATCCGGCGGACCAGTGGCAACAGCAAGGTCTCGTCGAGGGGGCGCAGGAAACGGGCGTTCACCACCGTGGCCCGCACCCCTTTCTCCTGCAGCAGTCCGGCAGTGGCCATGGCTGGAGGGACCATGGCCCCGTAGGCGACAATCAATAGATCCTCTCCATCTGTGAGCTGCTCCCCTCGGCCGATTTGCAGGGGCTGCCAACCTTCCTCCATCAAGGGCACTCCCTCGCCTTCGCCACGGGGGAAGCGAATGGCGCAGGGGCCGTCATGGGCCAAGGCGGTGACCAACATCCGCTGCAATTCGGCCTCGTCTTTTGGCGCCATCACCGTGAAGTTGGGCACGGCACGCAGATAACTGATGTCGTATTGCCCCTGGTGCGTCGGGCCGTCAGCGCCCACAATTCCAGCCCGGTCGAGCACAAAGGTCACCGGCAGTTTCTGAATGCCCACGTCGTGGATCAGTTGGTCGTAGGCGCGCTGCAGGAAGGTGCTGTAGATCGCCACCACAGGCCGCAGCCCCTCGCAGGCCATGCCCGCCGCCATGGTCACCGCGTGCTGTTCGGCGATCCCGACGTCAAAATACTGATCCGGCAAGGCCTTCTCCAGCAAATCGAGCCCCGTGCCCGTGGCCATGGCCGCCGTGATGCCCACCACCTTGGGGTTCTGTTCGCAGATCTTCACCAGCGTTTGGCCAAATACCTTGCTGTAGCTGGGAGGTTTGGGCTTGCTGGAGGGATAGGCCTTGCCGGTGCTCAGATCGAAGGCGGATTGGGCGTGATAACCCACCTGATCGGCCTCGGCGTAGGGATAGCCCTTGCCTTTCGTGGTGGCCACATGCACCAGCACCGGACCTTCGCAGCCTTGCGCGTCCTGGAACATGCGCACCATGGAGGGGATGTCATGGCCGTCCACCGGACCCATGTAGGTGAAGCCCAACTCCTCGAACACCGCGCCCACCTTGGGCACGGCAAGACGGCGCATGCTTTCTTTGAGGTTTTTCAATTCAGGCGGCAGCTCCCCGTGCAGAAAAGGCAGGTGGCGGATTGCCTCCTCCGCGTTGTCGGACAGGAACTGCACGGGCTTGCTCAAGCGCATGCGGTTGAGGTGGGTGGAGAGGGCACCGACAGGCGGGGAGATCGACATGTCGTTGTCATTCAGCACCACCAACAAGCGGGTCTTGGGCAAGTGGCCGGCATGGTTGATGGCTTCCAGAGCCATTCCCCCGGTCAACGCTCCATCGCCGATCACCGCCACGCAGTTGAACGACTCACCCCGCCGATCCCGCGCCAGGGCCATCCCCAGGGCGGCGGAAATGCTGGTGGAAGCATGGCCAGCCCCGAAGTGGTCAAAGCGGCTCTCGCAGCGCTTGAGATAGCCCGCCACGCCGTTCTTTTGCCGCAGGGTGGAAAAATCGCGGTAGCGGCCTGTCACCATTTTGTGGGGGTAGGCTTGGTGACCCACATCCCACACGACCCGATCCTTGTCGAGATCCAAGGTCTGATAGAGAGCCAAGGTGAGCTCCACAACACCCAGTCCGGGGCCCAGATGGCCCCCCGAGGTGGACACCACCTCCAGATGTCGTTCGCGAATCTGGCGGGCGATGGCTTCCAGCTCAGCGGTGGTGAGACCATGCAACTGATTGGGATGGGTCAGCTCGCTCAGATGCATCCTCGAATCTCACGATCGGGGTGCAATCTAAGACGTTCACTCCGGAGGGCGGCCGCGTAGGCGACGGTTTCCCCCTCCCCTGGCCGCTCCTCTGGTGTCTGTTGCCACAACTTGCCACACTTGGAGCATGAGTCAACAGCAGTCCCCCCTCTCTCCCCGGGACACGGCCCCCCGAGGCGCGCTCCCTGGAAGCCTTGCTGCCGAGGGTTCACCCTCTGGCCTTCCGGGGGCGCCCCCGGACGCCAGACCCGATGCGCTGGAGGCTGGCCCCGAGCCGAGCCCTTACCTGCAGCGCATCCTGCGGGCGCGGGTCTACGACGTGGCGATCGAATCCCCCCTGGATGCCGCGCCCAACCTCTCCCGACGGCTGGGCAACCGGGTGCTGCTCAAGCGGGAGGATCTGCAGCCAGTCTTCAGTTTCAAACTGCGGGGGGCGTACAACAAGATGGTCACGCTCCCCCGCGCCGACCTGGCGCGCGGCGTGATCGCCGCCAGCGCCGGCAACCATGCCCAGGGCGTGGCCCTCGCCGCCCAGAAACTCGGTTGTCGCGCGGTGATTGTGATGCCGATCACCACGCCTGAGATGAAGGTGCGCTCGGTGGCCGGTCGCGGCGCGGAGGTGGTGTTGCACGGGGACACCTATGACGAGGCCTTTGCCCGGGCCCGGCAACTGGAACGGGAGCGTGGGCTGAGCTTCATTCACCCCTTCGACGATCCGGATGTGATCGCCGGCCAGGGGACCATTGCCATGGAGATCCTGCGGCAAAGCTCGAGGCCACCTGATGCGATTTATGTCGCCGTCGGCGGCGGCGGCTTGATCGCCGGCATTGCCTCCTACGTCAAGAGCCTCTGGCCCGAGGTGGAGGTGATTGGTGTGGAACCCGTCGATGCCGCCGCCATGACCCGCTCCCTTGCCCAGGGGGAGCGCGTGCGCCTCGACTCTGTGGGTCTCTTTGCCGACGGGGTTGCTGTCAAACAGGTGGGTGTGCACACCTTTGCCCTGGCGCAGCGCTATGTGGACCGCATGGTGACCGTCGATACCGACGCGATCTGTGCGGCGATCAAAGACGTGTTTGAAGACACCCGCTCCATCTTGGAACCCGCCGGCGCCCTGGCCATCGCTGGTTTGAAGGTGGATGTGGACGCCCGCTCCCTGCGGGAGCGCACGCTGGTGGCGGTGGCCTGCGGGGCGAACATGAATTTCGATCGCCTGGCCTTTGTCGCCGAACGGGCGGAGCTGGGAGAGGAGCGTGAGGCCTTGCTGGCCGTGGACATTCCCGAACATCCGGGCAGTTTGAGACGCTTTTGCGCCCTCTTGGGGCAACACAACCTGACGGAGTTCAGCTACCGCCTCGCCGATCCAAAGGTGGCGCACATTTTTGTCGGCGTTCAGATCAGCAATCACCAGGACACCAAAGCATTGATCAGCAGCTTGGAAGCTGAAGGTTTTCCTTGCCTGGACCTCAGCGAGAACGAACTGGCCAAACTGCATCTTTGCCACATGGTCGGTGGCCGTCTGCCTGCCAGTGCCGCTCCGGCTCGCCAGCAGGGAAGGGAACTCCTCTACCGCTTTGAATTCCCGGAAAGGCCCGGTGCCCTGATGGCCTTCGTGAGCGCATTGCACCCGAACTGGAACATCAGCATCTTTCATTACCGCAATCATGGGGCGGATGTTGGCCGCATCGTCGTTGGCGTGCAAGTGCCCCCGCAGGAGATGGGAGAATGGCATGAATTTCTAGCTTCTCTCCCCTATCGGCATTGGCAAGAAACAGACAACCCAGCCTATCGATTATTTCTGGGTGAAAATGTAACCACTTCCCTTGAACATTCCGATCTGGTGCGCCTCTGAGTCGGGGAAGGCGTCAGGCGCGCAGTCTGGCGAGCCAGCTGACCGGAGTGGGGTGGCGAAAGTTCAGCTATTGTCAGAGATTTGATCGGTCATGTCAGCAGCGGATCGGGACGCTTCCGCGGCCCATGCGGCCGAGGAGGAACAACCGGCTTTGTCGGAGGTGGAGCCGGTTGTTGATCTTGCCGTCGTCGAGGTGCTCACAGGCCTTTCGGAGGCCGCCCGGTTGGAGGCCATCCTCTACCTGAAGGGCCGACCGATGAGCCTGGGAGAATTGGCGACACTGACAGGCATGGATCGCGAAGATGTGGAGGTGGCACTGATACGTTTAATGACAGATTATGCCCATCGTGATACTGCGCTTGAAATTTTCCAAGCTGGACAAACCTACAGTTTGCAATTGCGCCAGGGGCTGAATGATTTGGTGCAAGTGTTGCTGCCTGTGGATCTGTCCACTGCTGCCCTGCGCACCCTGGCAACCATTGCCCTGAAAAAGCGAATTTTACAATCAGAACTGGTCGAGTTGCGCGGCTCTGGCGCCTATGATCACATTAAGGAATTAGTGGCGCAAAACTTCATTGAGCGCAAGCGCCAGAGCGACGGTCGCTCCTACTGGTTAAGCCTCAGTGAAAAATTTCACCGCACCTTTGCCATCGACCAGCAAGCTGGCGCCTTCTCTCAATCCCCAGAGCCCGGAGAAGCGGACGGGACTGCGGAGACATTCATAGAATGAGCCTGGTCTTCAGAACTCTCCATGGCCATCCTGGCGCTGATCGTAACTGTGTTCATGAAAACCCTGCAGATTTACACCCTTGTGTTGATCGTGCGGGTTCTCCTCAGCTGGTTTCCCAATCTCGACTGGGGAAATCCCGTCCTCTCGGCCATCTGTTCGATCAGCGATCCCTTTCTCAACGTGTTTCGTGGCCTCATCCCCCCGATCGGTGGCCTTGACCTGTCGGCCATCGTCGCCTTTCTGTCCCTTCAGCTCCTGCAGAGTTTGCTGCAACAGAGCGCCCAGTTGTTGCTGGCCTCAGCCTCTGGCCTTTGAGGGCCGATTTACATCAAGACATCCAGTTCCAAGGGAAGGCGCTCGTCGCCTTCCCCGGCGCGGCTGCGCACCGGAGCCTTGAAGCCCCGAGCCTTCACCTGGCCCACCCGGAAAGGTCCCGGGGTGCCGGCCGGCACCGCCAGGCGCACCGCGAACGGGGAGCGTCCAGGCGGAACGTCCCCCAGGCTGCCCACCCTGGATCGATTGGGCAGCACGGGTTCCCCACTGCTGTCGAGGATCACGGCAAACAGATCCGCATCCACCACGGCATGGCCTGTGGGATTCACCACTTCACCGCGCAAGGCGTAGCAGGAGGCCACGGATCGACCTGCGGGCTGGTTGCCGGCGTCAGTCTCCGCGCAGGGTGTGAGCCGCACCTGTTCCACCCGCAGGTCGGCGGCACGGCTCGGGAGGGGGGCCACCAGCAGGGCAAGCAGCAAGGCCACGGCGACCGCGGTGGTCCTGCCGATCCCCTTCCATGCCTGCCTCACCGCTGGTCTCCACTGCCTGCGATCACGTTACGTTCCGCACGACTGGCGAGCTTGGCAAGATTGGCCTCGGCAATCGCCCCCAGATCCAGCTCCAGCTCGCTGGCCAGGCGGGCCAGATACCAGAGCACATCGCCCAGTTCCAACGCCAAGGCCGCACGGCTCGCTTCGCTGAATTGGCCCCCTTGGTCCCGAAGGACTTTCTTCACCTTCTCCGCCACCTCGCCCGCCTCGCCGCACAGTCCCAAGGTCGGGTAGACAGGATTGGAGCCCACGTCCGGGTAGCGTGCTGTTTTGGCGGTCTCTGCCTGGTAGGCCTGAAGGTCCACAACGAGCCCGTGCGGGGAAGGAGAGATGGTAGTTTCCCGCTAACTCGCCTGACCGGGCCTTCCATGCGACGCACCAAGATCGTGGCCACGATCGGCCCCGCCACGGAATCGCCCGACAAACTCCGCGCCTTGATCCAGGCCGGAGCCACCACGTTTCGGCTCAATTTTTCCCACGGCGATCATGGCGAGCACGCCCATCGCATCGCCACGATTCGCCAGGTTGCCCATGAGATGGGCGTACACATCGGCATTTTGCAGGATTTGCAAGGGCCAAAGATCCGGCTCGGACGCTTTGAACTGGGTCCCATCACCCTGGCCCTGGGCGACAGCTTTGCCCTCACTTCTCGGGATGTGCGCTGCACTCAGGAGATCGCCACGGTCACCTACGACCGGCTTGTGGAGGAAGTCCCCACAGGCAGTCGCATTCTCCTTGATGATGGACGGGTAGAAATGTTGGTGGAAAACGTCAATCTAGAAGAACAGCAACTTCAATGTCGTGTCACCGTTGGTGGGGTGCTTTCAAATAACAAGGGAGTCAATTTTCCAGATGTGCAACTATCGATCCGTGCCTTGACCTCGAAAGATCGAAAAGATCTGGCTTTTGGCCTGCAGCAAGGCGTGGATTGGATTGCCCTGAGTTTTGTTCGCAACCCTTCCGATATCCTGGAAATTCGCGAACTCATTCGGGGACAAGGCGCTTCCACGCCGGTCGTGGCAAAAATAGAGAAGTTTGAAGCCATTGAAGCCATCGACGCTATTTTGCCCCTCTGTGATGGGGTGATGGTCGCCCGGGGCGATCTGGGTGTTGAGATGCCTGCGGAGGAAGTGCCTTTGCTGCAAAAAGAGCTCATTCGCAAAGCCAACAGCCTTGGCATCCCGATCATCACCGCCACCCAAATGCTGGATTCCATGGCCTCCTCGCCCCGTCCCACGCGGGCGGAGGTGAGCGATGTGGCCAACGCCATCCTGGATGGCACCGATGCGGTGATGCTCTCCAACGAGACGGCCGTGGGGGATTATCCGGTGGAAGCCGTTGCCACAATGGCGCGCATTGCCCGGCGAATCGAGCGGGATTATCCGCAACGCGTCCTGGATGGTCAGATGGCCACCACCATTCCCAATGCCATCAGCCAGGCGGTCAGCAGCATCGCCCGCCAACTCAACGCCGCAGCCATCCTGCCCCTGACCCAGACGGGATCCACCGCCCGCAACGTGAGCAAATTCCGTCCCAGCACCCCCATCTTGGCGATCACCAGTGAGGTGTCTGTCGCGCGACAACTGCAGCTCGTCTGGGGAGTCAATCCTCTATTGATCGCCCAGCAAGCCTCCACAGAAAGCACCTTCAGCCTGGCGATGGGTGTGGCGCAGCAAAAGGGGTTGCTGAAGGAGGGGGATCTGGTGGTGCAGACCGCTGGCACCTTGGAAGGGGTGAGTGGATCCACCGATCTGGTCAAAGTGGGGATTGTCTCAGCGGTGTTGGGTCGGGGAGTGGGCATCGGCAGCGGGTCCGTGAGTGGCAAGGTGCGGCTGGCTCAGACGCCAGAAGAGGCGGCACGGGTGGAAAACGGCGAAATCCTGGTGGTGCGCGAAACCACAGCCGCCTATCTCGAGGCGATCCGCAAAGCCCGAGGCATCATCGCCGAAATGGAAGGTCGGCACAGCCACGCTGCCGTCATCGCTGAGCGGCTGGGCATTCCCGTGATCGTGGGGGTGGCCAATGCCACCAACGATCTCAGACAGGGGGAGATCGTCACGCTGGAAATTCATCAAGGCGTGGTGCATCGCGGCACCCGCAGCCACAAACTTCACATCACGGCCAATCCGCTATAACCGATTCGGCGTCATCCACCCGGTACCCGGGGCTTCCATGGCAAGGTCGACCGTTCCGCTTCGGGAAACCGCCGCAATGGCTCTTGCCACGCTCAAGGCCAATCGCTTGCGCAGTTTGCTGACGATGCTGGGGATTGTGATTGGCAACGCTTCTGTCATCACTCTGGTGGGTTTGGGCAAAGGTGCCCAGGGTTTGGCCGATCAGCAGCTCACCTCCCTGGGGCCGAACGTGTTGTTCATCGTTCCTGGTCGCAATGACACCCGGCGTCAAGGACTGGAATCCCCCAAAACCCTGATTCTGGAGGATGCGGAAGCGATTGCGGAGCAGGTGCCCTCTGTCCGTCGTGTTGCTCCGCAGATTTCCTTGCTGGAGGTGGTTCAGGCGGGCGCCTTGACCGCCTCCGCCACCATCTCTGGAGTGACGCCTGATTTTTTGGCTGTGCGCAGCTTTGAGATTGCCCAAGGTCGTTTCATCAGTGAAAGTGATCTTGAGGCCGCACGCAATGTGGTCGTGCTCGGTCCTGATCTGCGAGATAAAATTTTCCCCACAGGACAAGCCATTGGTCGCCGCTTGCGCATACGGGATCAATCGTTTGAAGTCATCGGCATCCTGGAAGCCAAGGGAGCTGTTTTTGGCAGCAATCAAGATGAAGCAGCCTATCTTCCCTTGAGTACGATGGTTAGCCGTCTTAGTGGTCGAGATCCCACCTACGGAGTTAGCTTGAGCTTCATCAGTGTGGAGGCCAAAAATGACGCAAGTATGGGCGCTGCCTCATTCCAGATCACGAATTTACTCAGGCAGAGGCATCGTATTTTGCGCGATGACGATTTTATTGTGCGCTCACAAAAGGATGCCCTTTCCATCGTGCAAACCATCACCGGCGGGCTTACCTTGATGCTGGGAGCGATCGGTGCCATTTCCCTGCTTGTGGGAGGGATTGGTATTATGAATATCATGCTTGTGGCCGTGAGCGAGCGCACAGAGGAGATTGGTTTGCGCAAAGCCATCGGTGCCCGCAGCGGTGATGTGTTGAAGCAATTTCTGGTGGAGGCGCTGATTCTCTCCAGTGCGGGGGGGGCGGTGGGCGGATTGCTCGGGGTGGGGACCGTCACCCTGGTGTCCATCGTGACGCCCTTGCCGGCCACGATTGGCCTGGGAACGGTGCTGGTGACGGTTGGTTTTTCCGGCTTGATCGGTTTGTTCTTTGGTGTCGTGCCCGCCAAGCGAGCCGCCGAGCTCGATCCGATCGTGGCCCTGCGCAGCCTGTGACTCCCCTGGGCAGGACAAGAAGACGCAGAAAACCTTAAGACCGGAGAAGTGTTGTCATCCACACCAAAGCCCCCCCGGGGGGACTGGCTATAAGTGTTGGGCTTCGCCTTAATTTTCCGTTGGACCGTCTGGATGGGAGCACACGCACTGACGATGAAGAGCGGGTGTTGCAGGATTGCTCCTACCGCAACTCCTCTGATCGGATGGTTATTCTGCGTTGCTGCGGTAGTCAGAACTTTTTCCTTGAGCGGGTTGTCTTCCCTTTTGAGATTCTGGCCTTTTCCTGCCCGCCCATGAGCGAGGTGAACATCTGGTCCCATGGCCTCTATGGTCCGGAACTACTGGAGTCCTTCAGTTCGGATCAGCTGTTGTCAGAATCCTTGCCAGCGGCTCCTGCTCTGGAGGTGGGAGGGATGTTCCCTGCCGCGTCTTCCTCTCTGCGTACCACACCCTGGCTCCAGGCCAGCTGAGCCAAGCAAAGACCACGTTGTCTCAGGCGTCCACGGTTCCAGGCGTGGTCTTTTACAATTGCTCAAGAAGCTTTCATTTCGATGAATCAGCGCTGGCGCCTCATTGTGCTCTGGGCCTTGCCTCTCCTTGTTGCTGGTTTCCTGGGATGGCAATTGCTTAGTGGCGGCGGCTCCAATCTGGCCTCCAGTCCCCTGAAGTCTCCAGCGAATACGGCCGTGGGCCGCATGAGCTACGGGCGTTTTTTGGATTACATTGATTCAGGTCGCGTTAATTCTGTCGACATCTACAATTCCGGCCGAACCGCTGTCGTGGAAGTTGTTGATCCAAATCTTGATAATCGCGTGCAGCGTCTGCGGGTTGATCTCCCCGGGATCGCTCCTGATTTGCTGAACCAACTCAAAACGCAATCCATCAGTTTTGATATTCATCCCCCCCGCCCTACGCCTCCTCTGCTCGGCATTCTGAGCAATTTGTTGTTCCCACTATTGCTCATTGGTTCTCTGATTTTTCTGGCTCGCCGCTCTTCCGGCATGCCTGGGGGCCCTGGTCAAGCGATGCAATTCGGCAAAACCAAGGCACGTTTTCTGATGGAGGCTGAAACAGGCGTGAAGTTTGAAGACGTCGCTGGGGTGGAAGAAGCCAAGCAGGATCTGCAGGAGGTTGTGACTTTCCTGAAAACACCCGAGCGCTTCACCTCTGTCGGTGCACGAATTCCCAAAGGTGTGTTACTGGTGGGTCCGCCAGGCACGGGCAAAACCCTTCTCGCCAAAGCGATTGCAGGCGAAGCTGGTGTGCCTTTCTTCTCGCTCTCTGGCTCAGAGTTTGTCGAAATGTTTGTTGGCGTTGGCGCCAGCCGGGTGCGAGATCTTTTCAAGCGGGCGAAAGAAAATAGCCCCTGCTTGATCTTCATCGATGAAATTGATGCTGTCGGCCGCCAACGTGGTGCTGGCATCGGTGGAGGCAACGACGAGCGGGAACAGACCCTCAACCAGCTGCTGACCGAAATGGATGGTTTTGAGGGGAATAGCGGCATCATCATCATCGCCGCCACAAACCGTCCGGACGTTTTGGATTCGGCCTTGATGCGTCCAGGTCGCTTTGATCGTCAGGTGAGCGTTGATGCCCCCGACATCAAGGGGCGGCTGTCGATTCTGAATGTGCACTGCCGCAACAAGAAGTTGGCTCCAGAAGTTTCTCTAGAGAGCATCGCCCGCCGCACGCCAGGATTCACGGGTGCAGATTTAGCCAACTTGTTGAATGAGGCGGCTATTTTGACCGCTCGTCGCCGCAAAGAGGCCATCACCTTGAGTGAAATTGATGATGCCGTCGATCGTGTCATCGCGGGTATGGAAGGCAAGCCTCTGACCGATGGGCGGAGCAAGCGATTGATCGCTTATCACGAAGTTGGCCACGCCCTGGTGGGCACATTGGTTTCGGAGCATGATCCTGTTCAAAAGGTCACCCTGGTGCCAAGGGGTCAGGCTCAGGGCCTGACCTGGTTTGCGCCAGACGAAGAGCAGATGCTGGTGAGCAGGGCCCAAATCAAGGCGCGCATTATGGGCACCCTCGGAGGCCGCGCGGCAGAGGATGCGGTCTTTGGTCATGCGGAAGTCACCACTGGAGCCGGAGGAGACATTCAGCAAGTGGCTTCTCTGGCCAGGCAGATGGTCACCCGCTTTGGCATGAGTGATCTCGGCCCCGTCTCCTTGGAAGCGGGCAATCAGGAGGTGTTTCTCGGCCGCGATCTGATGACCCGCAGTGATCTCTCTGATGCGGTGGCAGCCAAGATCGATGTTGCGGTGCGCCAGATTGTTTTCCGTTGCTACGAAGAAACCAAGGCTCTGGTGGATCAACATCGTGAGTGCATGGATCGATTGGTGGATGTGTTGATCGAAAAAGAAACTCTTGATGGTGATGAGTTTAGAGCAATTGTTTCTGAATTTGCCGTCATTCCCAACAAAGATCGCTTTACACCAATCTTGCAAACCTTCACAGCAGCCAGTGCTGGCACAAGCCAGGCAAGTTCTTTGGATGTTGCCCCTGCGCAGTGATCGCTAGGTTGAGGGCGACCCAAGAAATTGCTCAACATCCCAGAAGCTCCGTCCAAGGCGGTGGCTTCTGGTTTTTTTTTAACCATAAGCAGTTCCAGCTCCAGGGCACCTCGAAAAATCACTGTTGGCCTGCCGCGACTGGCCAGCGAGGTCAGTGACAGCAAGGGAGTTCACTCCGGGAGGCGAGGAGGGGGCGAAATTTTTCGAGGTGCCCTCCAGCTTTCAAACCTGGTTGTGCAGCCCCGCAAGTTCATGCATGATCTTTCTTGATTCGGCAGAAAGCTCCGCTGGTGCTCTGGGCCCATTCAAAGTGAAGACTGGGCTTCTCTTCTGTTCTTGCCCGAGTGTCTTGGTTTGGGATTGGCGGAGCTTGCTGCCGAATCAAGTTATCTTTAGCTCGGTCCGCGCGTCCAGATGTTCTCCTCAGCAAGGGCTCCGGGCGAGACCACCCATCAAAGGATCCACAGCCCATTTGAAGGGGGGCAGACCAGTTGTGCAGTCCTGCAAGTTCCCCGCAAGTTCATAGGTCATCCTCGGCTTCGTCTGTGCGCCTAGACGCCATCATCAGCAAGGACTGCAGGCCAGATATCCATCAAAGGATCCACAGCCCATTTGCAGGACGGCCCACTAGGTTTGGGATTAGCGGAGCTTGCTGCCTAATCAAAAAACGTTAGAGGGGTCTAACCGTGCGTTTGTCGATGACCTTGTCAATCAGCCCGTAACTGACCGCTTCCAGAGGCGACATGAAAAAGTCCCGATCCGTGTCTTCTTGAATTCGGGCCAAGGGCTGGCCGGTGCGTTGGGCCAGTTCTTGATTTAATTTTTGCTTGAGGAATAAAATTTCATCCGCCTGAATGCGAATATCACTGGCTTGACCACGGGCCCCTCCTAAGGGCTGGTGAATCATGATGCGGGAATGGGTTAAGCTACTGCGCTTACCAGCGGCGCCTGCACACAACAAAAAAGCACCCATGCTGGCCGCCAGGCCGACACAGACTGTCTGAACATCTGGCTTGATATGTTGCATGGTGTCGAAAATGCCAAGACCATCATAGACAGAGCCGCCTGGCGAATTAATATACATAAATACATCTTTGTCTGGGTCTTCAGCTTCTAAAAACAACAGTTGAGCTACCACACGATTGGCTGACTCAGCGGTGACAGGTTCACCGAGAAAGATGATTCGCTCCCGCAGCAGACGCGAATAGATGTCAAAGGCTCTTTCACCACGTCCAGATTCCTCGATGACTATCGGGATCACGGAAGACAACCAGGAAACTCTCCTCATCCTACCCATCGGCCACCCTGCCGGGCGCGGGCCCGACGCGGCCCTTTCCCCCCTCGGCAGGCGGTGTCGCTAAGGTCGCTGAGGTTTGATCCTGTGAGACGCGTGAGCCCCCTTCTCACTGTTGCCGACAGCAAGAGAGCTTTCCATGCTTCCTTCCCCCACGTGATCAGCCCCCTGTACAGGCGGTTGGTCGATGAGCTGCTGGTTGAACTGCACCTTCTCAGTCACCAGCGGGGCTTTCAGGCGGATCCTCTCTTTGCCCTGGGGTTGGTGCAGGTGTTTGACACCGGCACCCGGGGCTACAGACCAGAGGCGCAACGGGAGCCCCTCTTCCATTCCCTTTGCGCCTCCTGCGGCCTGGATGCCGCTGCGCTGAGGCAGCAGCGCGACCAGGCCCTGGCCTCCGTCGGCCAACATTCTGTGGAGGAGGTGAGGCAGTGGATTGACCAGCAGGGAGAAGGGGCTCCGGAGCTCCTGCAGATCGCTCTGGCCAATGTGCGTCGCTCCGATTTCCACTACTCCCGCTTGATGGCTGTCGGCCTGTTGACGCTCCTGGAAGAGGCCAGGGGAAGCGATTCCATGGATTCCAAGGCCCTGAGGCAGTTTGCCCATGACACAGCTGAGTCAATGGGCCTGTTGCGCGATCGGGTGGACAAGGATTTGGGGCTCTATGCCAACAACCTTGAAAAACTGGCCCAAGCCGTCGAACTGATGGAGGAAACCGTGGCGGCGGAACGGCGACGCAACGAGCGCCGTCAGGTCACGGGCGCAACAACAAGCTCCCCTGAACCTGGCTGAGGGGCGCGTCCCGTCCAAAGCCCGGGGAGGGCTCTGTCAGCAGCCACAACCAGGCGCTGCGCTTCACCACCTCTGGCAGCTCCGGCGGGAGCAAGCCCCTCAGGGCCAGGTCCCGCGGTCGCACCATCAGACGCATGCCGCCTCGCAGCGGCAGATCGGAGCCCCGCAAGGGAGCGGGTTGGGCTGCCTTTGGACCAAGGAAGAACGTGATCTGATCACTCCCAGCGCCCACCCGTCGGCGTTGCCACCCACCGACGACAACGCCATCTTCTCGCGTCCACAGGGCCAGGGGCCAAGGACTCAAGCGGGCACCGCGGGGTGTTGCCCGCTCCGACGCCGCCGGGGAGGGCGCCGAGCCGGCTGGGAGGGGCGCGGGAGCCAGGGCGGTGGAGGGGGATGGGTCCTCAGCGGCGCTGGGGGTGGCGCGGGAGGCTGACCCCCTGGCGGGAACGACGGGGGGCGTCTGGGAGGTGGCTGGGGCAGGCGGGGGGCTGGACAGCTGACGCAGCCCTTCCTGCTGGAGCTTGTCGCCCAGGTGAACCAGCACCTCTTTCCATTGCCGTTCCTTCCCTGCCACCATCACCGTGAGCTCGATCGACGCTTGGAACGGCCCCTGAGCGAGGGGACGAAGCACCAGTCGAAACGGCGTCTGGCGCAGCAACGCCAGTTGATCTCGACCAAAGCCATAGCGTTCCGCCAAGGGTTGGCGGATGAGTTCACGGGCGAGCAGCCCGGCGAGCAGCCGTTCCAGGGAGGTACCCTCCAGCTTCAGCAAGGGATCCGTGGCAGAGGGGCTGACGGTCGGCACCGGAGCGGCATCGGCGCCCGTCTGAGGCGCCTCAAGCAACATCCCCTCCACAGAAGCGGCTTCCCCGCTCCAACTCAGGCCAGCGGATTGAATGCTCAGGGTCAGGCAGCCCTCCTGCGCCTCCTGCAGGAACGGGGCCAGTGGCCCCAGCAGCACCCCCAGGGCTGAAGGCCGCCAAAACACCGCCTGGTCGCGTTCCAGGCGGGACAAACAGCGCAGCCGCAATCCCGGCGAGGGGCGCACCTGGGGACGGAGCCGCTCGCTCAGTAGCTGGCGCGAGAGCAGATCGGGGGAGAGGATGGCCAGATCCCCCACCCTCAGCGGGGGAACCGCTAGTGCTCGCAGGGAGGCCAGCGGCAACCCACGCGAGGAGATCGCCAGAAATGGTTGTCCGGCGGCATTGCCATCCCAGAACTGCCACCAGGTGCGCGTCTGCAGACGCCACAGGCGTTCCGCCGTTGCCCCGCCGAGCCGCTGCTTCCACAGCTCCGGCACGGGTCGCTCGGGAGAGGCCCGGAAACTCTGAAGCAAACTCACGCTGGCCATGAGTTTCTCCAAGCCGAGCGCCTGGGGGCGCGGCAGCTGGAGCAGAAGCACGGCGGGACCGAGCAGCAACAGCAGGGTGGTGCCCAAGGTGAAGGCCAGTGGCATGCCTGGCGGCCCCAGCCGCGGGGACACCCCGCCTGGAGCGCGCCACCAGGAGGGAAGGGCCTTCATCCGCTCAGGAAGATCCACAAGGGGCAGTCAGGGCACCGTAGAGGGTGGTGCGCTGGCGAACGGGTCGCTGCTGCTCCCGGGCGGCGGCTTGAAGGGCCTCCGGGGTTTGCTGGGTGCCGCCCGCCGCACCGGCCATCGTGGTGATGTGCTCCTCCATCAAGGTGCCCCCCAAGTCGTCGCAACCCCAGCGCAGCGCCTGCGCCGCCACGGGCAGGGTGAGCTTCACCCAGCTGGATTGGTGGTGGCGGATCCAGGGGCCCAGCAGGAGACGGGCTTGGGCCGTGAGCAAGAGCATGGCCTGCGGATCCGGTTGATCCCGTCCCACCCGGGCGCGAAGCGACGCCGGTGCCGACGCGCCAACAAACGGCAGGAGGATGAATTCGCTGAAGCCCGTGCGGCCATGGCGCCAGGCCTCCCACTGAAGCGCTCCCAGGGTGCAGAAATGGCACAGCTGCTCCAGGGGGGTTTCCAGATGGCCCGCCATCAGGGTGCTGGTGGAGGGCAGGCCAGCCTGGTGCACCTGCCAGATCACCGCCACCCAGGCCCTGGCGGACAGCTTTTCCGGGCAGATCAAGCGCCTCACCCGCGGCGCCAGCACTTCCGCGGCCGTGCCGGGCACGGAGTTGAGACCGGCCTGACGGAGGGTGTGGAGCACCTCCCGCAGGGGGAGCCGGTCCCGCTGGGCGATGAACAGCAGCTCCTGGGGGGAAAAGCCATGCAGATGCAATCCCGGCGCCGCCTGCCGCAGATCGCGCAGCAGGGAGACCGCAGCGGCAAGGTGGCCTTGCCCATCGCTGGCCTCTGGATCCAAACCCGCCTGCAGGCACAGTTCCGTGGCCCCCCGGGCCCTGGCTTCGGCGGCCCGCTCCCGCAATTGGGCGCGGCTGAGGCGAAAGGCTCCCTCCTCTCCAGCGGAGCGACGAAAGGCGCAAAAGCCGCATCGCAGCACACACACATTGCTGGCGTTGAGATTGCGATTCACCACATAGGTGACCGTGTCACCGACCAGCTCTTGCCGCCAGGCGTCGGCGGCTCGGCGCACTTGCTCGCGGCCAACATCCTCAAGCGGGCGGCTCATCAGAGCCCGGCCCAACGACAGCAAGCTTGTCAGTGGGAAGGGGGACTCTGGGTTCTCCCGAGCGCGGCGATTGCAACGCAGGAGCTCCGAGAGCAACTCCGAGAGGGACAGGGAGCCGCTAGCGCCAGGCTCAGCCGGAAAGGACTCCGCGGGCCTGGCCTCAGCCGGCCCGCAGTGGACCTGCGAAGGATCCACAAGGAGCCTCCCGGCGATCTGCCAAGCCTCCGGATCCAGGGCGTTCCAGGCCTCCGGGGGTGCACTGCCCTGCGTCATGACTTGCGTGACATCTCCGCGCGCCGTCGCCGCCGATCCCGCCAATCCACCACCGAGAGATAAATGACGCCTCCGCTCACAAACAGGAGCAGTGCGGAAGCCAAGGCCGCCAGGACGGTCGAGGTGGTGGGGGAGAAAAGATCAGAAATTGAGTGAGTTGTCACCGTTGCGACCCCAGATCACCATCGCGATGGAAAACGTGAAGCTGGCGGCCAAGGCAGCCCAACCAAGGGTGATCAGCATCGAGTCTGATTGTGTTCAGCCCTCAGCTTACCTAAACTCCCGCCACTTCCCATGCTCCAGCCATGACGCGCACGCCGCTCGCCGTTCCAAAGGGGCAGGCCACCACAGAGCGCCTCAAGGCTCCCTACCCCCAGGTGCGCGTGATCGTGCTCGATGACGACGTCAACACGTTTGAGCATGTGGTACGGGTTCTGGTGCGCATCCTGCCCGGCATGGGGACCGACCAGGCCTGGACGCTCGCCTACCGCATCGACGGGGAGGGATCAGCGGTGGTCTGGAGCGGCCCTTTGGAGCAGGGAGAGCTCTACCACCAGCAACTCGCCGCCGAGGGCCTGACCATGGCCCCTCTGGAACAGGCCTGAACCCCTCCCCACCCCCACAAGCACCAGCGGAAGCGTTCCCATGGGCCGAGTGGTGATCACCCACAGCACTTACATCGAGGGACTGATCCCCCTGCTCAGGGAACTGGCGGAGGATCCCCTGATCGGCACGGTCACCCCGGCGGTGATCAGCCGCACGCGCGGACGCACGCCGCGCTTGTCGTTGAAGGTGTCCATCCCGATCAATGGTGGGCACAAGGTCAATGCGCGACGGGCGGGCACCGCCCAGGAAGTGTTCGTGTTGACCGGCTTGGATCGTGAGGGGTTGCAACGGCGCCTGGATCAACTCCTGGCGAAGGACATTGCCAGGAGTCGACCTGCCGCTGATACGGACCAGAAAGATTGACCGTCAGCCACCGCCGCAGAAGGATGGTCCTTGCCGCCCAACCCCTGATCGCTGCCCACGGCCGCCAACGCCGGGAGAGAGGCGATGGCAAATGGGGTGAACCGCTGTGCCGTCTTGCCCCAGTGTTCGACCTGGATGAACCAGAAGGGGCTTCAAGAGCGGCGCTTCGTTTCCAGCGACAAGGCCGGCTTACGTTGCCACCACCGCAGACTCCCCGTGTCGAAAAGGAGTCAGATCAGAAAACTGTGAAAGGCAGTCACCAACACAGCAGTTCCATTTGATTTTAACCCCATCTTGCCCTAGGGCAGCGGGCTGCCCGCCGACTCCGGCCAAGGCCACACCGCACGCACCTCCGCCAGCCGCCTGATTCGCTCCTCTTCCCTCGCCTGCGGCCCATCAGCGTCCAACACGAAGGTCACATGGCCGAGTTTTCGGCCCTGGCGAGGGCTCTTGCCATACCAGTGAACCTTCGCGCCCTTCATGGCCGCCAAGGCTTGGCGCTGTGGCTGGTGGGCCTTCTTGGCATCGGCAGCGTCGGGCGGCTCATAGCCAAGGAGATTGATCATCAGCGCCCCTTTCACCATCGGCTCGGTGGAGCCCAGCGGCAAACCGGCCACAATGCGCACGTGCTGAGCGAACTGATTGGTGCGGCAGGCCTCCAGGGTGAGATGGCCGGAATTGTGGACCCGAGGCGCAACTTCATTGACCAACAAACCGCCAGGACCAAAAAAGAATTCAATTCCCATCACCCCCACATAATTTAACGAGGTGACCAAAGACATCGACACATTGCGGGCATAGGCTTCAACCGCATGGTTGACCGGAGCGGGAAACAGCGCCCACTCACACACCTGGTCCCGCTGATGGGTCTGCACCAAGGGGAAACATCTCACCTCCCCCAGCTGATCGCGGCAGACCACCTGGGCCAACTCCATCTCAAAGCACACCTGCTCCTCAAGAAGCCACTCCTCCGGCGTATGGCTGGCCAGATGGCTCTCCAGCTCGGCCAGATCAGCCAGGATGCGGGTGCCCTTGCCGTCATACCCCCCACGGCTCAACTTGGCCATCACCGGAAAGGTCAAGCCGTCCGGCAGCCGCGGCTCCCGGGGCACGGCAGGGAACAGGGGCGAGGGAGGCCAAGCGGTGACCGATCCCTCTTCCGACCAAACCGCATCAGAGGTCTTGCTGCCGCTCAGTCCGCTCGCCATCGGCAGGGGATCCGGGGGGGGGTGACTGGCCTCCATCCCCGCCCAGTGGGGAGTGGGCAGATTCAGTTCATTCAGGAGTCGCCGCTGACTGCGCTTGTTGAGCAGCGGCTCCAGAGAGACCACGTCGGGAAAGAACACAATGCCCTCCCGCGCCAGGGTCGCCAAACTCTCAAGCTGCACCCACTCGTTTTCAAAGCTGATGCGTTCCGCCCGGCGCGCCAAGACCCGGGTGGCCGTTTCATCATCGAGATCGGCCAACACCACGCTGGATGCCGCGCGCGTGGCGGGGTCCCCGGGATCGGGAGTCTGCACATGCAGCTCAATCCCGAGTTTGCGGGCCTCCCGGGCCAGCATCCAGGCCAATTGCCCCCCGCCCACGATGCCGATGGAGCGGGCAGGGGCAGGCTCGCCAGCAAGAGAAGAGTGGGTCACTGAACGCTTTGAAGCGGCTGCCGCTTGCTCGTCAGCTCCAACACTGGCATGGCCTCAGCCCGGCCCAGCCTCGCCGGCCAGAAGTGAGCGCAGCAGGCTGAGGGCCAAGACAAGCAAAAACAACGCCAAACCCACCGTGCAGGCATAGCTGATCTCCAATTCGCCAAAGGCCTGGTCATAGACGTAGTAGACCAGGGTGCGGGTGGAATCCGCTGGCCCCCCCTGGGTCATCAGAAAGACCTCATCGAACACTTTGGTCGCCCCCAGGGCAGAGATCACCGCCACAAGGAAGACGTAGGGCAATAGAAGGGGCAACGTCACATGTCTGTGGCGTTGCCAACCCTCGCAGCCATCCAGCGCGGCCGCTTCATAAAGCTCGCTGGGGATGCCCTGCAGACCCGCTAGAAAAATCACCATGTAGTAACCGAGCCCTTTCCACAAGGTGACGAGCATCACCGAAGGCAAGGCCAACACGGGCGAGGTGAGAAAGCCGATCGCTGTGAACGACGGACCGAACAAGGCGCCGAGCCAGCCATTGATCAAGCCATTCTCTGCATACAGCCAGCGGAAGGCGATCGCCGCCACCACCAGCGACACCAGCACCGGTGTGTAGTAGGCGCCACGGAAGCCATGGATCCCGGGCAAGCGGCGATTCACCAATACGGCCAGCGCCAGGGAGCCGATCACAATCGGTGGCACCACGCCGATTAGATATAAAAAAGTGGTCAGGCTGACACGCGCCATCATCGGGTCACTGAACAGGCGGCGCAGATTGGCGAGCCCGATGAAGCGCAAGGGGGCATCGACATCCAGGCCGCTGCTGGTGAAGCTCAACAGAAGAGCCATCGCCGCCGGCAGCAACACCGTCAGGCTGAGCAGGGCGAGGCCGGGAGCCAGAAACAACCAGGGCACAGCCCGCGGGAGCGCTGGTGCCGCTTCAGCGCCCGCAGCGGTAGCGTCTGCGGCAGAGAATGGAGCCATCGCCCGAGTTTACGAGCCTTCATCCATGAATGCCCAAGCGCCCGCAGTCCGTGACCCGGAGAGGGTTCTTCAGGTGGCCCTGCCCCACGATCCTTATCCGATCGTGATCAGCGAGGGGGGGCTGGCCCGGCTTGGCCGCTGGGTCACCTCCCAGGCGGCGCGCCCGGGAAGCCGCGTGTTGGTGGTGAGCAATCCGGTCGTGCACGACAGCTACGGCGAACGGGCGGAGCACAGCCTGCGGGAGGCCGGTCTGGAGGTGTGTTCCCTGGTGATCGAGGCCGGGGAGGAGCAGAAAACTCCCGCCACCGTGGCAAGGATCCATGACGCCGCCCACCGCCATCGGCTCGAGCGCAGCTCCCTGATGGTGGCCCTTGGCGGCGGGGTGGTGGGCGACATGGTCGGTTTCGCGGCCGCCACCTGGTTGCGGGGGATCGCTGTTGTTCAGGTGCCCACCACCCTGCTGGCGATGGTGGATGCGGCCATCGGGGGCAAGACGGGAGTGAACCATCCCGGTGGCAAGAATCTCATCGGCGCCTTCCATCAGCCCAAGGCGGTGCTGAGCGATCCGGAGGTTTTGGTCAGCCTGCCCGAGCGGGAGTTTCGGGCAGGCATGGCGGAAGTGATCAAATACGGAGTGATTGGCGATCGCTTGCTTTTTGAAGCCCTCGAAGACCACAGCCTGCGCTTCCCGGGCGCGGGGTTGGCCAGCCTGGAGGCGATCGGCCCGGCCTTGTTGCGACAGATTCTGGAGCGCTCCGCGGCGGCCAAGGCGCAGGTGGTCGCCGCCGATGAACGGGAAGCGGGCCACAGGGCTGTGCTCAATTACGGCCACACCCTGGGCCACGCGGTGGAAACCCTCACCGGCTACACCACCTATCTCCATGGGGAAGCGGTTGGGCTGGGGATGTTGCTGGCCGGCACCATCGCCCGTCGCATGGCCCTTTGGGATGCCGACGCGGAGGCCCGCCAACGGGCCCTGGTGACGGCGGCGGGGCTGCCGCGCTGTCTGCCACCCCTCGATCCCGAGGCGGTGTTGACCACGTTGCGCAGCGACAAGAAGGTGCGCAACGGCCTGGTGCGCTTTGTGCTGCCCACAGCCATCGGCCAGGTGGTGGTGCGCGATGACGTCGACGAGGGCACCATCCTCGAAGCCCTCCGCGCCCACAGCCCCACCCCTCAGGGTTGATCCACCGCGCTGGCCGGGAGCCGGGCGCTCCCCTCGCTGGCGCACTCCAGCTCCAGGGTGCTTTCGGGGTCTTCCGGCCGGAGAGCGGACTCGGGATCTTGCAGACAGCGGCTCCTCAGCGGACCTGCCACTCGGTTGGACGGGGCGCGCTCAAACACCAGCCAGCGAAAATCCCCCAACGCATGGGGATCCACCAGGCGCAGCAGTTGCTCCCGGCAGCGCAGCCGTTCCGCAAGCTGGACGCCGGAGAGGTGGCGTTGGGACGCCAGACGCTCCGCCAACCCCAAGGCCAACAGCGCCTCCCCCTGCCGTCGCTCCCCGAGACAACACCAGCCCGTGGCCGCGGCGGCCCGTTGCGCCGATTCCAGGCAGAGATGGGCCGTGAGGTCCCACTCCCCGGGCGCCAGAAGGGGATTGCCTGTGGCCTGCTGGCCCTTGCAGGCCAGCAGGGTGCCATTGGTGCGCAGGGGAGAGTAGTAGCGGCGCGCCTCGAGGGCGTAATCGATCACGAGCAACAGACCCTCCCGCAGGGCGCCAGCACAGGCCTGAAACCACGGCTCCAGACCCGGGTGCCGCTCCGTGCACCAGCCCGGCGCGCGCCCGGCTGGCGCCAGATCCAGCTCCGTCAGCTCCGTCAGCTCCTCCGGCCGGAGGGCGGGCCCCGCACTCAGGGCCAAGCCCCCCTCCAGATCACAGGCCACGTGTTGCCAGCACCAGTGGGTGCCATCCCACAGCAACCGATCCACCGGCAAGGCATCGAGCACCTCATGGGCGATCACCACCCCCGTCAGGGGGGAACGGTGCAGCTCCTCCCATCCCGTCCAGCGGAGGGGCAAAGGAGACTCTCGCAGCACCCGCCGTTGCTTGGCCGCCATGCCGGGGTTGGGTTCCAGGAGCACCAGCTCGCTGCGCGAGGCCAGATCGGGCCGAAGGCGGGCGAGGCCTGTCGCCAGTTGCCCCGCCAGTTGTCCTTCACCGGGTCCCGCTTCCAGCAGGCTGAGACGATCCCCGGCAAGCTGGTCCAACCATTCGATCAGCTGGGGCAGGAGCAAGGAGGCAAAGGCATCCCCCAAGGAAGGGGAGGTGGCGAAATCCCCGTCCGGCCCGATGCGGGCCCGTCCACTGCCGTAGTAACCGTGCTCCGGGTCGTGGAGAGCCCATTCCATATAGGTGCGAAACGGCACACTGCCACCGGCGGCCTGGAGTCGCTCCAGAAGCCAGGGCGGAGCCGGGTGGGCCGGAGCCGTTGTCACGGGGCGGAAGGCAGAGGGCACATCAGAGAGAATGCCGTTCCATTCAGCAGGGGAACCCATCATGGTTCGTGAGGCAAGGGAGGTGGAACCGCGATCCACGACAGCGCGACTCGCAACGGCACTGCTCGCTTCCCTTCTGGCTGTGTTGATGGGAGTGCTGCCCGCCTGGACTGGGGCAGCCCAGGCGGATGACAACCCGGATCTGGTGGCCGATCAGCCCACACCGGTGATTGATCTGGCCCGTCTGCTGACCGATGGCCAGCGCAGTGCCCTGGAGAACGAGCTCAATGACTTCGCCCAGAGCAGCGGCTGGAAGCTGAGGGTGCTCACCCAGTACGACCGCACCCCTGGCCTGGCGGTGAAGACCTTCTGGCAGCTGGATGAGCGCAGCCTGTTGCTGGTGGCCGATGAACGGGGGGGAAATCTGTTGAACTTCAATGTGGGCGATGCCCTGTTCGCCCTGATGCCCCGCACATTCTGGGTGGAACTGCAGACCCGTTTCGGCAACCAGTACTACGTGCGGGAACATGGCCGGGATGGGGCTGTGCTGGATGCCCTTCACACGGTCAAAGGATGTTTGGCCATGGGCGGTTGCCAAGTGGTGCCAGGACTGCCCCAGGAACAATGGCTCCTCACCCTCTGCACCTCCATTCTGGGAGGACTGATTGTTGGCTTTGCCGCCTTTCCCAGACAGGCCGGACGACGGGTGGAGTGGGTCTGGGTGCTCCTGCTGTCGCCGCTGTGGCTGATCCTGTTTGGCGTGTTTGGCGTGGCTCCGATCGTCACCCGCACCAGCGATCTGCTGCCGTTGGCCCGCAATGGGCTGGGATTTGCGGCGGCGGCGGTGGCGGCCTACTTGATTGCCCAAGCCACTTTGGGCAAGGAGCGTTTGCAAAAAGGTGAATCCTGAGGCGCTCTTGAGCCGCAGACCATAACAAGCTCCCCTCCAATTCGAGGGGAGCTTGTCAAACCGCTCTTCTCCAGGTTCAAGGCAAGAGGCGGAGGATCGCTCAGGGTTGGGCGGAGCGAATCGCTTCCAGCTGGCAATCCAAGCTGTCACCTTTGCAAGGGGGGGCACTCACCGCCTGAATGGCAACAGGCTCCCACTGTGGTGAGGTTTGGCGAAGCTGACTGAGGTTGTCTTCGTAAAACCGCTTCAGATCGTCAAAGCGCTTGACCGGTTGTCCGTAGTAGCTCTGGCCCGCCATGGTGGGGAAAGAGGCCCATTCCGGAGAGAGCCGGGAAGCCAACTCGGCGGTCATCTCGCCCCGATCAGCCAGGTGGAGGGCACCACGACGCTGGATCAGGTAAAGGGCACCCTGATCCTGAGAGTCGGGATCGAAGCGAGTGAGGCCCAGCTTCTGGGTCACCATGTTCCAGGTGAAGGGCATGAACTGATACGCCCCGGCAGCGGCGCTGGCATAGCGCGAGGAGTAGATGACGCGGTCGGGATGGCGCTCAAGCGACGGCATCAGACCTCCGCCAAACATGATGCGATAGCCCACATCCTGACCGTTGGCCCATGTGCCTTCGGCATAGCGGATGGTGTTGAGCAGAGCACGACGCTCCGGGGTGATCGCAAAGACGGGTTGGGCGAGCGGGGGAGGAGGCGGCATCATCGCCAAGCCACGCGTCGGTCGAGGCTTGGAGAGAACCTGATCCCAGGCCTCACTGGATTCCGTTGCCTGTCCAGGCAGTGCCGCGAGCAAGCTCAAGCCAAGCAGAGCGGAGGCGAAGGAAAATCGTCGTGAACGAATCAAGAGAACTCAAGCGGAGGACAAAAACGCATTGCGCGAATTGTTGTGGTGACCTCAGGGATTCAGCGAAAAATTAGCGACAAGCGCCAAGCGTGGGTGTGGAAGTGCGAAAAATTCCTGAAATCAGCGATGGACAAGCCAAACTTCGCGATAATTTGGCCACAGCAAGTTTTATTTGTCGATCGCTGTGGTGACGCTCAACAAACCGTCCCTCCCGACTGGCCTGGCTGCAAAACCCGCCTACCCCTCTCCTGACAGCCATCTCCTCAGAGCTTTGAACAGAATCCCCGACCGTTCATCCGATTCCGATCGAATTTTCTGATCATCTCTTCAGGAGGCGCGACAGGATCTCTGCGGCCTGAGCGCTTCCATCCCGACGCAACCGCGGCGCCCTCGCTGGCTGTAGCGGTTGGTCCAGCTGCCAGGCGCCACGGCGAAAGTCCTCCTCCTCCAACAGGAGATGCCACGCTTCGGCCTTCAGGGCCCTCTCCAGCACTGGCGCTTCTGCAAAACCCTGCCGACGCACGACATGAAGGCCCACGCCTTGCTGAATCGCTTCGCAAAACGTGCTGTAACCGGGCTTGGTGAGCATCCGCGCGGCCAGCGGCATCACATCCAGGGGGCGAAGGTCGGGAGGAAGGAGCCGACCGTTGGGGGCCTCCAACAGTCGAGGCTCGACCCCCACAAACACGTGCTCTGGCCACAGGGCCAGCCAGCGCGGTTCGATCTCCATCCCCAGCCCACCAAAGCTGATCAGAACACAGCGCTCCCGCTCCGCCGGCAGCTCCAGCCGCCTGGCCACCGCCTGCGGGTCATGGCGGGGGGTGGAGCTGGTGATCCCGAGCTCCACCGTGGGCAGATCCCAGGCCATGGGCAGGGAAAGGGGACAGCGCAACAGCAGATCGCCCTGGCGGTAGTGCGCCAACGCTCGCTCCGCCCATGGCGCGAAGGCCTCGCCCAGGGGGCCATAGATCCCCTCCCAGCCAAAACTCGCCAGCCAGATCAGAGGGCAGCAGAGGCGCTGGGCCAACCGGGCCGCATCTGGAGGAACGTCCGCCAGGATCAGAGGGCGGGTGGACTGGGCCTCCAGCCAGCGGGCCTCCTGATCCAGCTGCTGGGGCAGCGCGCGCTCCAGTGCCTCCAGAGCCGCCAGGGTGCCCAGTGAATCCACGGCGAGCGCATCCGCCTGGAGCATGCCCACATCCCAGCGGCAGGGCCGCAGCTCAAAGGGGGTGTCCCCCATCGCCAGCGTCAAGAACTCTGGCTTGACGGCGGTGGAAAGCACCAGGCGGCACTCCGGGTGGAGCCGGGCCAATTCACAGAGCACGGCGGCCGTGCGGGCGGCATGGCCGTAGCCGTGGCTGCTGATGCAGACGTAGACCAACATGGTGATGTCAAGGCCTGGACTGCGGCCAGAGCAGTTGCTCATAGAGCAATGTGCCGTCCAGACCGTACCAGCGATGGGACACCTGTTCCACCTCGCCAGCGCCGCTGAGCCGAACCCAGCTCAAATGACGCAGTTCCCGCCCCCGCACGTCCACGCCGTGGCGCGGCGCACAGGCCGCATTGAGGTACATCGTGCCCCGCTGATCTCGAACGAATGTGATGCGCTCTCCCCCGCGACGCAGGCGATGGTGCATGTGCCCGAAGACCACCAGAGGCAGCGATCGCTCGCGACGGATGCGATCGATGGCCAGGGCCAGATCCTGATCCCCCCAGTCACAAGAGGGAAGCTTCCAGTCCCTGCCGCAGGGGTCGGTGGCGTGACTGCCCAATCCCGCCGGACCGCAATGAGCCAGCAGAATCAGTGGCAGGGAGGGATCTGCGGAGCTGGCCGCCGCATGGATCCGCTCCACCGACTCTTCCAGCGCCACCGCGCCATAGACAGCCCGCACGGCCTTCGACAGGTGGTAGCCACCGCCGGCGGTGGCCGGCCTGGCGCCCACCACTGCCAGGCCCGGCGGGCGCAGTTCGCGCAACCCCCAGCCGCAATGGCGATCCCCCAGCAGCCGCAGTTGCCGGCGCAGGCTCTCACCGGTGCCATCGTGCCCGCAGTCATGGTTGCCGAGCACGCAGGCGACCGGCAGCGACAGCTGGGCCAAGGCGCGGGGAATGCGCACCTTGCCGTTGCTGAGATCGCCCACCACCAGCAGTCCATCCGGGGCGATCCTGCCCAGCAGTTCCTCATCCCGACCATCCCATTGATCGTGGAGATCCCCGGCGATGGCCAGCTGGAGCCCATCGGCCCGGGGCTTGAAAATCTCTCCCTCTAGGCTGGAGGTCATGGAGCGCACAGCGGGGGGACCTCCCATGGGGGGGATGACGGGCCAAAGCCTTGGAGGGGAGGCGCCTCAAGTCGGCGCTGTGGCGCCCATCGGCACCGCACTAGACAGCATCGACCCAGAGAGGCCACCGAAGGAAGCGTTGCCAGCGGCCATCGCGGCACTGAAAAAGGAACGAAACGCCGTCATCTTGGCGCACTACTACCAAGAGGCTGCCATTCAAGACGTGGCTGATGTGATCGGAGACTCCCTGGAGCTCGCCCGTCAGGCGGCGCGTACAGACGCAGATGTGATTGCCTTCTGCGGTGTGCACTTCATGGCGGAGACCGCAAAAATCCTCAATCCCCAAAAGATTGTCGTGCTTCCCGACATGGAAGCGGGCTGCAGCCTGGCCGACGCCTGCCCGGCGGAGGCCTTTGCCGCCTTCCGCGCCCAACATCCCGATCATTACGTGGTGAGCTACATCAATTGCTCCGCCGCTGTCAAAGCCCAAAGCGACCTGATCTGCACCAGCAGCAACGCGGTGCAACTGGTGCGTCAACTGCCGCCGGAGCGACCGATCCTCTTTGCCCCCGATGAAAACCTCGGCCGCTGGGTGGCCCGCGGCAGTGGACGGGACCTCACCCTCTGGCCAGGCAGCTGCATCGTGCATGAAACCTTCAGCGAGGAGGCCCTGCTGCGCCTGAAGCTGGAGCATCCGGAAGCGGAGGTGATCGCTCATCCGGAATGTCAGGCCTCTCTGCTGGATCTGGCGGATTTCATCGGTTCCACCAGTCGCCTGCTGGAGCGGGTGCAAACCAGCGAGGCGCCCTGCTTTCTGGTGCTCACCGAGCCGGGAATCTTGCATCAGATGCAACGGCGAGCGCCCCATAAAACCTTCCACCCCGTGCCAGGACTCGACGGATGCGCCTGCAATATCTGCCCGTACATGCGTCTGAACTCCCTGGAGAAGCTTTGGCGCTGCCTGCGCTGGTTAGAGCCCCGCATCGAGCTCGACGAGACGCTTCGCCAACGCGCCCTGGTGCCCATTGAGCGGATGCTGGCGATGAGCGCCTGAGCCACCCTGCGCGCCGGCCCAAGCCTGGATCGATCCCTGGCGTGGATGCGCCAGCGGGCAGGTGGGAGCCTGGAGCCGAGAAGAAGAGCTCCGGAAGGATGACCTCCAGGGCAGAGGTGCTCAACGCAGCGGGGTGGACTGTGCGTCTGCTGCCTGAAGCTCCTCAAGCTCCCTTGCGGAGGTAGCCGGCGGCTGAGGTGAGGGCCAGTGCCAGACCTGGCCAGAACAGCCACCATCCCGCGCTCCAGGCCCAGCCACTTCCCGGCCAGCCGGCCGGCCACAACAGAAACAGCAAGGAAAGAAATTGAAGAATGGTCTTTGCCTTGCCCCCAAGGGAGGCCGGCCCGCCACTGCCCTGTTGGGCGCGCCAGCCGGAGATGAGCAACTCCCGCGCCAGGAGCAGCCATACGGCCACGAGGGGCAATCGCCCCGTGCTGCCAAGCCACAGGAGCGGTGCACTGATCAGCAACTTGTCGGTGAGGGGGTCCAGACGAGCTCCCCAGACAGAGCCGCCACCGCTGCGGCGGGCCAGCCAGCCATCGGCTGCGTCACTGAGACCCCCGGCGACCAGCAGACCCCAGGCCAATGCGTCCCACTGACCCTGCAGGGCCAGGAGCAGGGGCAATCCCAACAGGCCCCTCAGCAGGGTCAAGCCATCGGCGAGGAGCCGTCCGCTGCTTCGGGGGGCAGGAGCTGGAGGGGGGAGGGGCATGGGACCTTGCCGACGCCCCTTCAGAATGCAACCTCAATGCAGGAGAGAACGCCATGGTGGTGGAGCGTCCCGTTTCGGAGGTCATGACCTCCCCAGTGTTTTCCGTCCATGCCGACACGCCCCTGCAGGAGGCGGTGACACTTTTGAGCAGCCATCACATCAGTGGCCTCCCGGTTGTGGACGCCGACGGCGCCCTGGTGGGCGAGTTGAGCGAAAAGGATCTGATGGTGCGGGAGAGCGGTTTTGATGCCGGTCCCTATGTGATGTTTTTGGATGCGGTGATCTACCTGCGCAATCCCTTGGAGTGGAATCGGCAGGTGCATCAGGTGTTGGGAAGCACCGTTAAGGATGTGATGTCCTCCCAGGCCCACTCTTGCCCCGCCAGCGCCAGCCTCCCCCAAGCCGCGCGCCTGCTGAATGATCGGCGCGTCCAGCGGCTGTTTGTGGTGGATGAGCGGGGGGTGATGGTGGGGGTGCTCACCCGAGGAGACGTGGTGCGAGCCCTGGCTGAAGCGAGCGACTGAACGGGGAGGCCGGGATCGCTGGCGGGGATGGCTTGCGCTCGGGACAACCGGACCCGCGAAACAGATGTTGAAACTCTGCAAGGGGCCGCCATGACGCGTTCCGCAGCCTTCAACCACTCAATCCCGGACATCCGAAATCACCCGCGACAGTGGATCGATCCGGCCATACACTTGCTGAGCGGTTGACGTCGAGACGGGAATTGTTGATGGCATGGGACTATCGCTTAGAGAGTGTTGGCATAGAGACTCACCTGAACAATGAAAGGCTCTGCGCCAGAAATATTCTCGGCGATTGAGCCCCTGAGTGTCTTGCCAGCGCAGATCAAGGAGTCGATGGGTTCGGCATGACAGAGCTGGGCAGTGATCCAGTTCCGCAGCAAGCCCTCAAAGCCATCAACGTCCAGCTGGGCCCCAGCAGAAGGCAGAAGGCGACTTGATGATGTGGGTGCCGAGGAACTCGTTTAGCGTCTTGCGATGGCGTTTGGCGACCCTCTCCATGCCCATCAGCAAACCCTGGTTGCTGAGGATGGCCAGGACGCGACCAGCAGACCAGCAGCATCCACCACTGGGGAAAACGGATGCCACGACGCATGTGGCAGTCGAGCAGCGCCTTGAGGAAACTGATGAGATTCGTTGCGACGGTCGGGCTTTCAAGTGACGGTTCCAAGGGGTGACAAACGGCATGACGATGCAAAAGCGCATGCGTCAGGGCGTATCTAGTGCACCGTCCCGGATATCTTCGCACAAAGTCTCTACAGCTTCTCCAAAATGGAATCCGCCGTGGCGGTCCAGATCAACGGCACCTTGGTCTCATTGTAGGAGGAGGCGACAAACTGCTCGATTTTGGTGATCAGTTCCTTGACGCTGGAACAACTGCCTCGTCGTATCGCGCGCTGGGTGATGATCCCAAACCAGCACTCCGCCTGATTCAGCCAGGAGGCATCGGTCGGCGTGTGGTGGACATGGAAGTGTGGACGCTGCGCTAACCATGCTTTCACCTTGGCGTGCTTGTGTATGCAGTCGTTGTCGATCATCAGGTGGATGTCGAGATCAGCAGCAACAGATGTTTCAATCTGGCGCAAACAGCCCAGAAACTCCTAATGGCGGTGCCTTGGCTTGGACTGGGTTGGCTGATCACCTCACCAGTAGCCAGATTAAATTCCTCTGGAGATATGGTTGTAGGGCACCTCGAAAAATTGGCCATGGAGTGGTCTTGGGCCCCATCCACTCCAGTTGCTGCAGTGGGTCTCGCTGGTCAGCCCGCGCAGAACTCGAATTTTTCGAGGTGCCCTGTACTGAAACGGTCTGCAGCCAACGATAGACCGTTGTTTTGGAGATACTGGTTGCGGCGGCGAGAGTCCGTGCACTCCACTGGCTGCTTCCGTCTGATGGTTTGGCCAGTCAAGCTTGGTTGATGACTTCAGCGACCTTTTCGTCGTCATAGGTCCGCGGTCTCCCAGGCCTCAGCTCGTCATCAAGTCCCTGCACGCCCAGGGCTGATTCAAACTTGCCACTCTGCGTTCATGGGCCCAGCAGCTTTGAGGAACTGAGTCCCGAGCTCATAGGGATCTCAGCGTGGGACCTGAATCACAATCGTGGCCTGGCGCCTCTATCCAACCACTTTAAAACAGCCCTGCCTGCACGCCGTGCTCAAGGTAGCGTTTGCGCCATCGACCGATGGTAAGTAACCCAACCAAATAAACATAACATGACGTGCGCGGCATGCCAGTGACAGCTTGGGTTGTCGTCGCTGGTGTGTTGAAGTTTTTTGCTCTGGCTACTTATGGGCACCTCGAAAAATCACTTTTGGCCTGCCGCAACTGGCCAGCGAGGTCAGTGACAGCAAGGGATTTCACTCCAGGAGGCGAGGAGGAGGCGGAATTTTTCGAGGTGCCCTTATTGCAGTTCAGACCCATCGGTTCAGCAACGGAATTGCTTCTTTCTCCAGCAGTTCATGCCAGAACGATCTTCGCTCGTTGGACGAGCGAATGAGGAAATGACCGCGACTTGGCCATGCCTTTCAACTCTTCAAACTCTTCATCGTTGAGAACAAGCGGCGACCAAGGACGACCAAGCCCCATGATCAAAATCCTCCCAAGATCAATTTATTCTATGATACTTCCAGGACGGCACACCAGGGAAGCTCTGGAAAATCCCTCAGCGACACCTGTGAGAGCGCGGAGCTCACAGTTGGTGTAAGGGACAGCTTCCACTGGCGACCGGTTGTCCAGAGATTCCCTAGGCCTGCAGGGACACTTCTAATGAACCCTGGGGTGGTGCTCCACCACCTCATCCACCCACTTGATCGGCAACGGCTCCGGCCCGGATCCGGGATGCCTCTACTGCCCGCCGCGCTTTCGACCACTGCCCTTGCACTGTTCTGGTGGCTTTTAGCCCGAGGGGCTTCCGCCCAGCGCTGGCCAAGGCGGTGCGTTGGTTGCGGTGCTCGTCGTTCTCCCGCCTGAGAGCGTGAATCTCTCCCGCTGTTGAGCCAGGATCAGCGTTCTAAGGCAGACTGGAGTTGCTAGCCAGTCTGCTTCTACGATCCCGGCCGCAGGCTTTCTCATCACAGGTGATCTCCACCTGAAATTTATGCGAGAATCAAGTTGCCGTTATGAGTTCAGCGGGGCGATTTCATGCCAAGACATCCCACCCTCTTAAGGAGGCTCTGGAAAACCCCTCAGCGGCACCCGTGAGACTGCGGAGCTCCCAGTTGGTGCAAGGGACAGCTTCCACTGGCGACCGGTTGTCCAGAGCTTCCTTAACGGGATCCTCCCCGCTATGCTTCCAGAATCATGCAAAAGATTAAATGCTGTGGCTTCGATTGGCCTGCTGGTACCAGGTGGGTGATACGGACGGGATTGATCTCCTAGGGGGGCTCTGGAAAACCCCTCAGCGGCACCTGTGAGAGTGCTGAGATCCTAGTTAGTGCAAGGGACAGCTTCTAGCGGCGACCGGTTATACAGAGCTTTCCTAGGTCATCTCGCAAACAATCATCGTCTCGACGGCAGTGAAGTCCCTCTCAGAGCCTTTATTTCATCCGATTGATGAACAAATATTATTTTTTGAAAAAGCTGATTAACTCCATCAGACTTTATCCACCAGACATTTCATTTTTACATCCTCAATTAACTTGTTTGCTGCCAACCAACTGACATGAACATTCTTGCTGTTCTTGCCACTCGTAACGAAGTTCTTCACATTAAAAGATGTATTGAATGTCTCATTGAAAATGGATTTGAAGTTGCATTGGTTGATCATGGCTCCACCGATGGCACAAGAGAAGTTGCCGAAACTTATCTTGGAAACGGCTTGCTTCATATTGACGAGATACCTTGGGAAGGAAGTTTTTCACTTGAGAAGCAATTGATCGCAAAAGCAAAAATTTTTGAACAATCATCCCATCAGTGGGTTGCTCATTTTGATGCTGATGAATGGCCAATGCCAGCTGCAGCTTTTACAAGACTCGTTGATATGGCAAGCGAAGCCAATTCAAGAGGATATAATGCTATCAACTTTAATGAATTTGTATTTATACCAGAGCCGGGCCGAGATTACTGCCATTCTGACCATGGATCAATAATGTCAAATTATTACTTTTTTCAGCCTTCATATCCAAGATTGCAACGCATGTGGCGACGCGAATCGATGTTGTCAAGCCTTGAACATGGCGGGCACATTCTCTCTGGGCGTTCGGTTAATATTTTTCCAGTTGATGCTGCCTTGCGCCATTATATTATACTCAGCCAGGAGCATGCTTTGGCTAAGTATGTAGGCCGGATTTTTGCGGATACCGATTTAAAGCGTGGCTGGCATCAAAATCGGATGACAATAACTGAATCTAAGATCAAAAACTTCTTTCAATCCTATAGCAACTACTGCAAACAAATCAAGGTTTTGCAGAATCCTATCTCAAGAGATTTTGACATATCTAGTCCTCAGAAATACCACTTTTGGGATTGGTATAATTATGCTGCCGAGCGAGAATTTGAGATTCAAGCCAAGGAATCCGAACTGCTCCAGTAGTGAGGTGAGGTGGTCTGGCTTTTCTGGACAGGGCCCATCGTTAACCTCTGAGGCGGGGGCATCACCCAGGGCTGCCTCAAGGTCAAGTTGAGGTCCCGCAAATGGAGCTGAAGAACGCGGACCGTCCTGGCTGGGCACAAATGACGATGGGTCTGCCGATGAACAGGCGCCCTGATCCCCAGCTTCCACAGGACTTTTGGTCAGCCCTGGGTTGACGGTATAGCCGGACGGGATGGGCGTTATACCGTCACCCCTGAGTCTGGCTTCCCGACATCCATTCCCCCCAGTGCGATCTGTCGCTGCGCGCCATGCTTACTGACAAGGCGATCCAGGCTTTGCAGCCCGACTCGACCCGATCCGGCAGCAAACACCACGACCGAGACGGCCTCTATCTCTGGGTGGCCCGATCCGGGTCAAAGACCTGGCGCAAGGATTACCGCTGGC
>JBKDSV010000198.1:0-2649 GCA_046340795.1 Cyanobacteriota bacterium
CGTCGTCGCTGAGAACCAGCGGCGGCATCGGGCGACCAACTGCCATGGAAAGGCACTTCCAGAGGCATTTATTTTAGCAGCTAGTTCCGGGACTGGATACTAGGAGTCTGTTGCGCATTGATCGCAGACGTCAGCGGACACACGCAATAGGCCCGTTCCAGCCATCTTGAAGCGCAAGTTGATCCGATCGAGACTGAGCTGACAATCAGAGTCAGCTGAACTTGACTGCTGCAGCTGCGTTTTGCGGGCTGGTCGCCGAAGCACTGCCCGGAGCAAAACTCAGCATCAGTCCGCATTGGTCGCGTTATTTGTTGATTTGCGCATAAAAAATCTATGCGCAACAGGCTCCTAGTGTGCTGCCCCGCAAATGTGCTTTGGATCCTTCGATGGGTGTCTCGCCTGTAGTCCTTGCTGATGAAGGCATCGAGGCGCACGGACCAAGCCGGGGATGATGCATGAACTTGCGGGGCAGCACACTAGCCAGCGAGGTCAGTGACAGCAAGGGATTTCACTCCGGGAGGCGAGGGGGAGGCGGAATTTTTCGAGGTGCCCTATAATTGACAGACTTTGCAAAGAGGAGAAGTGCCAAGCTTGAATTCGCCTACCCCTTTCCCTCCAAGCAGAATCGGCGACCTTGACTATTATAGATTTCGCCGCGATGACTTCTTGGCAAGAAATCCTGGCGTCACACCGCCAGATTACTATATGAGTTATGGAGATAAATATATAAATAGATTTAGCAATGATACCTTTCCACGTTTAAGCAGAGAAGGGCAAGACTGGCTTCTCAGAGCCCGAGCAAATCTACAGAAAGAGATGGAGGCACGTTTGAATAAAGATCCTGAGAATTTTGCTCAACTAGAGCGCAATCCAGATCAATTTCGCGACTTCGCCTACTCAACTCATCCTCGGGCTTATCTTGATGCTGGTTTAAGCAATCTACCTCTAAGTGACCTTATAGAGATTGCTTGTACTCCAGATATTGAAGATATTTTAACCCCTTCAGGCCTGGAACAGGTTGGGGACGTAATCTCAGGCCTCATTGATGATTGGGCCGATGATGTCATTGATTTCTTTGGCGATGCCATTGCCGAGCAACTCCGCCGCCTAATAGATCCAATCGTTCTCGATTTGGATGGCAACGGAATTGAACTCACTCCTCGCGCCTCATCTAACGTCTATTTTGACATGGACGGCGATGGCATCAAGGAGCAAACCGGGTGGGTGAAGCCAACAGATGGCCTTCTTGCGATTGATAGTAACTCGAACGGCAAAATCGACAACATCAATGAATTAATTGGTGATCTTGGGCGGTCAGGATTTGCCGAGCTAATCACCTATGACCTTAATAACGACAGAATTATAAATGCCAATGATTCTATATGGACACAATTCCGAGTCTGGCTTGATGCTAACAGCAACGGGATTGCCGATACAGGCGAGTTGCGCACGCTCGCTTCATTGAATATCCGCTCGATTGATCTTCGCTATACCGCTGTTAACTTCACGGCTGAAGGCAACCGAATTCATGAACAATCGATCTTTGAATACACAAACGGCACGACTGGTTTGGTTGCTGATATTTGGTTTGATGTGTCAAATGTGGCTACCAACTCTGACATCACGCTAACCGGCAACGTCACGGTTGACGACTTGCCCGACATCCGCGGGCGTGGCGATGTCGAATCACTTAGGTCGGTCATGCTGGCTGACGGCGCACTTACTACCTTGGTCTCAGGTTTTGTTGCCCAGAACTTGAGCAACCTGGGCAATGCCCGTGCTCAGGCTGAACAGATCATCTATCGCTGGGCAGGCATCCAATCCGTCGACCCCGCCTCGCGCGGTGGTCTCTTTGACGGGCGCAAACTGGCAGCGCTGGAGGCATTCCTGGGGACTGATTTCCGTGTGCAGAGAAACTCTAACCCCAACGCCCAGGCAGTGACGAGCCTCATGCAGGCATGGGAGAGCTTGCATGATGGCATCTTGGCGCGTCTGCTGATGAGCGGTGCAGTCGGGAATGTGGTGGCAGACAGCGCGGTTTATGTCCCCGAGATTGATCGTCTGCTGACTCTCCAGACCCCCGCAGAATTGCTGGCAAGCTTCCGTGCCGTCGCCCCTGCTAGCGACGGTCTGGCCGTGGCTGGTTACTGGGCTGCAGTGCTACCTCTTGCCCGAGAGATCGTTCAAGATGTTGGCGGCACGTCCGGGGATGCGGCATACGCGTCCGCCGTTAGCGCCGCTCTTGCTGGCACAGGTCTTGCGCCGTTTGTCGACGTTCTGGATGACGGTATTGTCAGCGCCTCGCCAGGTGTCGCTCAGTTGGGTGGGACTGGCGTGTTCCGTCTGTCTGCTGACAAGGACAACATCACCCTCAAAGGCAGTCTGATGGCCGTCTTCGCGGGGGCCGGAAATGATGTGATCTCAGTTGCCGGTTCCTCTACTGCTCGCCGGATGCTGGATGGCGGTGACGGAAACGACCAACTCCAGGGGGGGCTCGGGGACGACTGGCTCGATGGAGGAGCTGGAGCGGACACGATGACCGGAGGTGCTGGGAATGACACTTATACGGTCGACAATGTGGGCGACGTGGTTCTGGAACTTCCAGGGGCAGGAACGGATGAGGTGCGCAGCTCCATCAGCTATGTGCTG
>JBKDSV010000199.1:0-8488 GCA_046340795.1 Cyanobacteriota bacterium
GTGGTTCTCAAACCAGGGAAACGGACCTGCCCACCCCTTGCAAGGCCAGCCATGGGACCAGCCGACTGAGGTGTGCGGCCCACCCCGGCGACGCCGGGGTGGGGGTGCCGGGGAAATTACACCACTCCTGGGGACGCCAGCCCTCGCTGGCCAGTCGCGGCAGGCCAAAAGTGATTTTTCGAGGTGCCAACAATGTGGTGGGCATTGCAAGTGTCTGCTTGGCGAATCACAGTTAAAAGCCAATCAGCAACCTGATTCAATAAACATAACATCGGGCGCGAGGCATGCCAGCCACTGCTTAAGTTATCGTCGTGAGTGTATCGAATTTTTGCTCCGGCTATTAATCGTCATAAAAACAATATCAATCCTGAAGAGCATCTGGAAAAATGTAAGCATTCAGGGGGCGGATATGGCGCTGACCGGCATGGAGGCGCTACCGGTCGTGTGCATACGACTTCTGATGGTCCGAAGTCGCCCCATCGAAGCACCCAGAACCCCTTCTTGGGTGCAGTAAAATCATCTAAACAAGGCGAGAGTGATTGCTGGAGATGATGTTTTAGTCGTCGTCCCATCCCCTGAATGGATACCGAAAATTCCTCTTCCTCCCCGCCTCCCGGAGTGCAATATCTTCCTGTCAAGGAAGCTCTGCACAGCCGGTCACCAGTGGAAGCTGTTCCTTGCACCAACTGGGAGATCCGCGCTCTCGCAGGTGCCGCTGAGGGGTTGTCCAGAGTCTCCTTAAGAGCACCTCGAAAATTCCTCATCCCCCTCGCCTCCCGGAGTGAAATCCCTTCCTGTTACTAATCTCGCTGGCCAGCTGCGGCACGCCAAAAGTGATTGTTCGACCTGCCCTTAAGGGTAGCTCGAGCAATACCGGTTTCGTCTGAAAGCGCCGATTGAGACTCATGTCTTGGTCGGCGTTGGCCTTGTCCATTGGTCGCTGCAAAGCCGATTTTTCGAGGTGCCCTTAAGTCAGCCGACTAAATAAATATAACATGACGTGCGAGGCACGCCAGTGACTGCTTGGGTTGTTGTCACTGGCATGTTGAAGTTCTTTTCTCTGGCTGCTTGCTGCTCTCGCTGGCCAACTGCGGCACGCCAAAAGTGATTGTTCGAGGTGCCCTGAAAATAAAAAGACCTCCCTAAACATTGCTTTCTCCCCTGGCGTCCCCGACTGAGACCCCTTGCTGCCAGCGAGCTGACAGGCCAGCCGCGGCACGCCAGCGGTGGTTGTTTGAGGGGCCCAAAAGCAGCCACCCCTAGAGTTGCCGCAAATGCTTGTCCCCCTTGACCGCCCCCGCTTCCCCTCGCCTGCGCTGGCTCACCATTGCCCTGCTCTTCGCTGGAGCGGGGTTGTCGTTGGTGCTGCCCTTTGTTTCGGCTACCTTCCTCACCCTGCTTCTGGGCAGCGCCGCGGTGGTGGCGGCCATCTCCCAGTTTCTGCGGTTGAGCGGTGAGCCCGACACCCGCGGCAAGGCATTCCGCGCCGTCTCCGGCGCCCTCTATCTGCTGGGCGGGCTCTCTTGTCTCGTCTATCCGATTCAGAGCACCATCAGCCTGACGCTCTTTGTGGGGGCCCTGCTGGCCACAGAAGGGGTGATGGAGCTGGCCGCCGCCGCCAGCCAAGCCATGCCGGCTCGGGGCCTGGCCTTGCTGGATGGCATCGTCACCGCCGTGCTCGGCGGCCTGTTGATCGCCGAGTGGCCGAGCGACAGCCTCTGGGCCATCGGCACCATCTTCGGCCTCTGCCTCGCCGTTTCGGCGATCAACCTGCTCACCGCTCCCGCCAACGGCAGCGCCGCCTGAACGGTGGCGGGGGGACCTGCCTCCCCCAGACCATGGGAGTGCGCGCAGAGGAACGGAGGGACGGAGAGGTTGTTCAGATTGTCCTGAGACCAACGGTTGTCGAGCCGTCGAGACCACGCTCATTCGGCCACGGCAACCCCCTCTGGCCGACGGGGATCGATCGCGGCCGCGCTGCCGCCTTCGGCCCGCACCTCCACCGAATGGGCCGCCCCCATGGCGGGGGAAGGCCGCAAAGCATGGCCCATCTCGTGCAACAGGCGGGCTGTGTCTGGCGAGAGCCCCTCCTCATGGCTGAGCAGATCGGGCCAGAGCTGGCTGTGCACCCGAGGCGCCGCAACTGCCGTGGCGAGATTGCGCCCGTGCACCAGGCAATTGAGCAGCACCTGGGCGATCGCCGTGGTGATGCGGCTGCCTCCCGGACTTCCCGTAGCGATCCAGGGAGCACCATCCGGCCGGAAGACAAGAGTGGGTGCCATGGAGCTGAGGGGCCGCCGGCCCGGGGCGATGGCATTCGCCGAGCCCTGCACCAAGCCGAAGGCATTGGGGCTGCCGGGGCTGGCGGTGAAGTCGTCCATCTCGTTGTTCAGCAGGAAGCCCGCTTCTGGCACAACGATGCCGTTGCCAAAGGGCAAGTTGAGGGTAAAGGTGAGCGCCGCCAGCCCCCCCTGCCGATCTGCCACGGAGAGGTGGGTGGTGTTGGTGCCCTCCGGCCAGGGCGGCCGGGGGGGAAGGGCCGCGGGGGGACGATGGCGATCCGGGGTGATCTGCTGCCGCAGGTCCGCCAGATAGGCCTCATCCAACAGCCCTTTGACGGGCATGGAGTGCTGCGTGGAATCACCGAGCAGGTCGTTGCGATCGCGGTAGGCCAGGTTCATGGCTTCCACCAGGAGATGGAGGGTGCGCGCACTGTTCAGACCACTGCGTTCCAAGGGAAAAGGCTCGACCAGGGCCAGGAGTTGCAGCAGGGTGAGACCGCCGCCCGGCAGGGGCATGGTGAGCAGCGAATGGCCGCGGAAACGCCGCTCCAGGGGCGCCACCAGGCGGGCTTGGTAGGCCCGCAGGTCACGGCTGGTGATCAGGCCGCCGCGCTCCGCCATCAGGCGAACCAGGGCCCGGGCCACCGGACCGGCGTAGAAACCGCGTTCTCCTTCGGCGGCAATGCGGCGCAGGGTGAGGGCCAGCTCTCGCTGGCGCAGGAGCTCCCCGGGGCCCGGGGCCCTCAGGCGACCATCGGGGCCAGGCCGGTAGAAGAGGCTCCGGGCGGTGGGATCGGCCTGAAGATAGGGGGCCTCTGCGGTGAGGGCGGCGCTGAGGGCCGGGCTGACGGGAAACCCCATCTCCGCCAGGGCAATCGCCGGCGCCATCACGCTGGCAAGGGGCAGACGGCCGTAGCAGCGTTGGGCCAACACCAGCCCCGCCACGCTGCCAGGCACCCCAGCGCTCAGCAGGCTGCGGGTCGATCGTTGACGATCCACCGACCCATCGGCCTTGAGAAACATCCCCGACCTGGCGGCTTGGGGGGCTTCCTCCCGGAAGTTCACCGCCACGGCGGTGCCATTGCCGAGGCGGCGCTCCGGGGAGGGAGCCCCCCGCGGCAGGCAGCCCCGCCCGCCCGCCGGAGAGGGCCCCGGCAACCAGAGCACCAGAAATCCTCCACCCCCCAGATTCCCCGCCACCGGATGGGTGACCGCCAGAGCAAAGGCGGTCGCCACGGCCGCATCCACCGCATTGCCGCCCGCCCGGAGCTGGCGCGCTCCCGCCTCAGCGGCGTGCCCCTCCTGGGCCGCGACGATCCCCCCGCTCGACAGCGCAGGGTGGAACCGCTCCCGCGTTTCCAGCAGGTTATTGAGACGGGTGGGGATCGTGCGCCCATCGGCCCGGACGGAGCCACAGGGCAAGAAGGGGAGCAGGAGCAGCCCCAGTGCTGGGCCAACGGCCAGACGCCCCCAGGAGGAGCCGGGCGCGGGGGAGCGGCGGGCGACAACGAATGGGAAGGGAGAGGGAAGGTTCAGCATCAACGGGGAGCAGGATCTGTGTTGGAAGGCGCCCAGCTCAAAGAGCTCGGCGCAGCGGAGGGGCGGGTGCGGTTTCCCTGCCCTCCGCCAGGGCGATGGAGCCACCCCGCCCTCGACCCTTGCGGATCAGGCCCATCGCCGCCAGCCGCTCCCGGGTCGCCTCGCAGGCCTCCTGGCTCACCTCATCGATCGCCGGGCTCAGCGCCTCCAGGGCCGCCGGATTGCCCAGGCTGCCGCCAGCGCCCTGGAGCAGCTGCAGCAAAGCGTACGTGGGACCGCTTGGCGGTCATCCCAAAAGTCAGCCCATCAAAGCCGATGCAAGAAATAAGGAATCATCACAGCATTCAACAGATCAATGAAGAATGCTGACACTAGGGGCAGCACGATGAAGGCCTTCGAGGAGGGGCCGAACTTGTGGGTGACGGCGGTCATGTTGGCCATGGCGGTGGGAGTAGAACCCAGGGTGAAGCCCATGAAGCCAGCGGCCATCACGGCCGCGTCGTAGCTGCCACCAAGCAGGGGAAAGACGAGGAAGAGATTGAGCACCAGGGCCAGCACAAATTGGGCGATGAGGATCAGCAGCAGCGGGCCCGCCAGATCAACCAGGGTCCAGACCTGAATGGTCATCAGTGACATTGCCAGGAAGGCACCGAGAGAGATCTCGGCGATCAGATCGAGGGCAGGGGTGCGGGAGGGCCAACGGAAGCGGAAGCGAGCGATTTGATGGGGCAACAGGTTGCTCAGCAGGATGCCCACGATCAGGCAGGGCACGAAGAGGGGCAGGAACAAGCCGCGCTCGCGGATCAGCTCCTGAAGAAGCGACCCGAGGATGATGCAGATGTGAATGGCCAGCACCGCCCCCAACACGTCATCGGAGCACATCGTTTGGGCCTTCTCCACCTCCCCTGGCGGGGGAGGTGTGGTGTCTGGTGAGGGAGGCAGAGCCAGGCGATGGCGGCGAATCAGGAACTGGGCAATCGGGCCTCCTGTGGCACTGGCGAGGATCAGACCGAAGGTGGCGGCGGCGATGCCGATCTCCAGGGAGTTGGGTACGCCCTGGTCGGCGGCAAACCGCGGCGCCCAGGCGATCGTGGTGCCATGGCCGCCGATCAGCGACACCGTGCCCGCCAACAGACCCGAGGCCGGCGACAGGCCGGTCCAGTGGGCCAGGGCGATGCCCAGGCTGTTCTGGGCCAACATCAGGAGGATGGTGAGAGCCAGCAGCACCACCAGGGCCCGCCCGCCACGCCGCAGGTCGGCGAAGCTGGCATTCATGCCCACCGTGGTGAAAAAATACACAAGCAGCAAATCGCGGGCCCGCATGCCAAAGTTGATATCCAGGCCAAAGATGGCATGAAGCAAGGCAAAGACTAGCGCCACCAACAGGCCACCACTGACAGGCTCTGGAATCGTGAAGTCGCGGAGAAAATGCAGATGTCTGTTGAGAGATTTGCCAAGGAACAGAACTAAAATTCCCAGGGTGACCGTAAGGAAAGATGCCACCTGGATTTGCCCATCAACACTGTTCATTTTCGCTTGAATGTGATTTGTCTTTTTGAATTAGTTTAGTTTAAACCATGGCATCCCGATGCCAAAGGCTCCCGCATCCAGGGCTCCCTGCCATTCCCCCCGTGCTCTCCCTGGACCAGCCTTGCGCAAAGACCTCGCTCTCGCCTCCAACACCAACTGATCCCTTTAGCGAGGCAGTCGCTGCCGCAAGAGGATTGAGGGTGCATCGATTCATCCGGGCGTGATGCCAGCCGCCTGGATCGCCACAACACCCACATCGTTCAGGGGCGACACCAATAACATTCACTCTGATCACTCTGATCACTCTGATCACACAAATAACCGTCGAGGCGTCTGCAGCGCCAGCATGGAACAACCAACCACTCCACAACACAAGGGCACCTCGAAAAATTCCTCTTCCTCCTCGCCTGCCGGAGTCACATCCCTTTCTGTTAGTGATCTCGCCAGGAGCCTGTTGCGCATAGATGTCCAGGCGAGGATATCAAGATAATTCGAGACCAAGATGGAATTATTCCGCGATAAATTGAGATCTGACTCGACTGGATCCAGGTCAAATCTGCTTCCAAAAAAGGATTTCTGGAGAAACTGTTTGGGCACCTCGAAAAATTCCGCCTCCCCCTCGCCTCCCGAAGTGAGATCCCCTGCTGTCACTGACCTCGCTGGCCAGTCGCGGCAGGCCAAAAGTGATTTTTCGAGGGGCCCGTTTGATTGGGCCATCTCAATGAGCTCCTCAACAGCTCTCGGTTGGTGCGTCTCGCAGCTTTTGTATGTGACCGTTAACCCAGTTGTTCCATGCGCAACAGGCTCCTGGCGTGCCGTCCTGCAAATGCGCTGCGAATCCTTTGCTGGGTACCTCGCCCGGAGCCCTCGCTGAGGAAGACATCTGGAGGCAAGGACCAAGCCGAAGACGACGCATGAACTTCCGGGACGGGACACTAGCCAACCGCGACATGCCAAGAGTGATTTTTAGAGGTGACCACAACTAAGGAAGCTCTGGGCAACCGGTCGCCAGTGGAAGCTGTCCCTCGCACCAACCGGGATCTCTTCGCTCTCACAGGTGCCGCTGAGGGCTTTTCCAGAGCCTCCCTAAGGAAGCTCTGGACACTGGTCGCCAGTGGAAAGCTGTCCCTCGCACCAACTGGGAGCTCCACGCTCTCACAGGTGCCGCTGAGGGCTTTTCCAGAGCCTCCCTAAAACACGGCAAGTGACAAACTTGAGCGAAGCAAAAGAACATGATTAGCCCCATGGCGGATAGTGCGCAGGATGAAGGTCCGCTCAAAATCGCAGGGTGCCCCGCACCAGAGCGCCCCACACGCTGAGGCGGCTCCCCTCCCCGGGCTCTTCCGGCCCCAGAGCCGCACTGAGGCTCGCGGTGCTTGCCATCGCGCCCCGCGGGCGGGTGAGCCAGAACACAGCGGGCGTCAGGCTGAAGGCATCACTCCAACGGATCCGGGTCGCCAGCTCGAAGGCCAGGCCGGAATCGTTGGGGCTGCCGTCCTCCAAGCCGTCCAAGGCGATCACGTGGGCGGGGGCGCCCAGCGCCAGCGACACGCTGTTGCCGGGGCGGAGGGCATCGCTCCAGCTCAGGCCCACACTCCAGGAGGAGGTGCGCGCCCCGGAGAGCCCCGCCAGCGGATACCGGGCGAAGGCAAAGCGATCGAGGCCCCAGCCAGCGCTGATGGCAGGCAGCCAACCCGGCCGGGAGGGCTGCCAGTAGCCGGCCAGCGACCAGGAGTGGAGCGCCCCCTCCCGGGAGTCGGCGGCAAGTTGACTCGCCAGGGGGGTGCCACGCAGCAGGGCTCGCTGGCCATTGCGGCTGTAGGTGGCGGTGAGATTCCAGCTGGGCCGGGTGTAGGCCAGCTGCACGGTGCTCGCCTGGTCAGCCGCCGCCGTGAACCAGCCGCCCCGGCCGGGGGATCCATTGGCGCCCAGGGGCATGACAGCGACATAGGCCAGGGAGACGCCCTTCAGAGCGCCCTGCGGCTGCCACCATGCGCCGACACCACTGCCCAGTCGGCGGCTGTAGGCGCCCGCCGCGCCCGCCCGCTGAAACATCTCCAGAACCGGGGAATCGGTGTAGACACTGGGCCAAACCGGCAGGATGTCGCGTTGCATGAGGCGACTTCCGGCGCTGATGCGGACTTGAGAGCCAAGGGGAACCTGGAGGTAAGCCCGGTTCACGGTCACCAGGTTGCGGTTGCAGCTGTCGTCATCGGGGCGGCACAGGGGCTCTTGAAAGGCGACCTCCAGACGGGTCAACGGCGTGGGCGGATTGGAGAAAAAACCGGACGCACCGAAATTGCCACTGCGCAACCGCACCCGCAAGAGGTCCTGGCCCGTGAAGCTCGTGTCCACAGTGAGCCGCGTGTCCTGGTTGAGGCTGAGGGCGTTCAGCAGGGGGAAGCCGGCGGCGCTGTTGGCCGCCCGATCCACCGCGCTGCCGACGTAGTCCAGAGCCCCCACCACTCCATTCACCTCCACACGCACGGTGGTGGTGGGGGAGAAGGCTTCAGCCTCCGGCAGGCTGAAACCGCTGGCCTGGCTGTTGAGAACAGACTTTTGACGGCTGAGAAAATCGTCTCGGCTGCTGAGACGGTTCTTTGGCTGCTGGCGAGCGTGTCGGATGTCCGGGAGTGGAGCCCCTGAGGCCTGGCGCGGACCCTCTGGGGCGTTGAGGGGTCGCCCGGGAAGACCAGCGGAGCTCTCCCCCGCTGAGAGGGGCTTGGCTCCAAGGCCGCTGGCAAACGTGAGCGTCAGCAGGCTCCCGGAAAGGACAAGGCCGCCAAAGCTGGCAAGGAGAAGCTGGACAAAGAAGGCCGAGCAGGAGAGAACCTGGAGAAGGGGATCCACTGGCAGCATCGGCTGAGGATGGCACGGATGGCCGCCAAGCGCCCGTCGCGGACGAGCCAGGCAGGCCCAGCGCCGGGGAGAGGCCGTTGTTTGCGGGTCACCGCAAGGGCATGGCGTGGCCCACAGGGACATCTTGCCCAGGACAGCAGGGCTGATTCAAACTTGCCACTCTGCGTTCATGTGCCTAGCAGCTCTGAGGAACTGAGTCCCGAGCTCACAGGGGTCTCAGCGTGGGATCTGAATCACAATCGTGGCCTGGCGCCTCTATCCAACCACTTTAAAGCAGC
>JBKDSV010000200.1:0-11866 GCA_046340795.1 Cyanobacteriota bacterium
ATTTTGAAAACAATGTAAAGAATGGATTTGACTTCCATTACATTCATTCGACTTGTCAAAACCGTGCACAGCGGACAGAGACTGATCTGCGCAGGCGGGATGCCCTCCAGTTCCACTTGGCGTCGGCTGGCCAGCCGGATGTCCAGACGATCGCGGGCCGGATCGGGATCGGCCGCCAAGGCGCCACAAGCCAACAGCTCCTCTAGGGCCCCAGCGCCGCCGGGATGGCGCAACGCGGGAGGGAAGAGGGATTCCGCCACCTGCTGGCTCACCTGCCGCTCCACCTGATAGGCCTCGCCGCAGACAGCGGGACCAAGGGCCACAAGAAGATCGCCACGCTGGCTGCCGGCCACTTCCAGCAAGGCAATGGCCCGCGGCAGGATGCGACCCACCACGCCCCGCCAGCCGGCGTGGCAGGCCGCGACCCGGCCTTGGCCTGGATCAGCGATCAGCACTGGGGTGCAGTCCGCTCCGCAGACCCAGAGACTCTGGCCGCCGGCGCTGCTCACCAAGCCATCCGCCTCAGGCCAGGGTGGAGCCGCCGCCGCATGGGCCGGCAGAACCAAGGCGCCGTGAATCTGCCGTGGCCTGTGCACACTCACCCCCGCGCTCACGGCGGAGACCAGCTCTTCCGGGGGCCGCCCCTGCCATTGGCGGGTGAAAAAGCCGTGCTCGAAACCGGAGAGGAGATCGGCTTGCAGATACCAACCGCCATAGGTGCCCACCCAGGTCCAACCGTCCAACGTGTTGAAGCTGGCGTCGGGACGGTCAAAGGGCGCAGGCGCCGCGTCAGTCATCCGGTAGGTCTCTGAGCATCCAGAACCCCTCAAAGCGGGTGTCTTCCTCCCCGGCCTGCACGGCCAGGAACTGCAGACCGGCGGAGTCTTGACGCGCTCGGGAGAACAGCTCCCGGGCGGCTGTGGCCTCGTTCGCCGACAAGGTCGCCAGTCTCCAGCGATCGTCCAGACCCGCCTCCAGCACCAGTTGCCCCTGCTCCACCTCTAACCTCACGGGTTCCAGACCCGCCAGCCAGCCCGCCAGGGCCAGGGCGCGCCGCCGGCTGAACAGGCGAATGCCCGGCACCTGAGCGTGGGCAGACAGCCCAGCGGGCATCCGCAACAGCCCAGCGAAGCCGATGGACCATTCCGGGGCTTCGCCCAGGGCGCTGGCGGGCAGCGTGGCCCAGCTCCAGCGATCCCCCCGCACCACCTCCGGCCATGGCAGAGCCACTGGCCGCTGGGGTTGGAGCGGGGGGGCCAAGGGGCCGGCCATGTAACCCTCTTCCCGAGGGTAGAGCTCGCGCTCGCGCTCGCGCAGCCAGTCGATCAGGCTGTAGCAGCGACGGCTGGGCAGCACCACCAAACCGAGGGCTTCCGCCGCCCGCTGCACCATCGGACGCATGGAACCGCGCCAGCACCGCAGGCGCCTGGGGCGCGGTTGCGCCTCACGTTCAGCCAAAGCCAGCGCCTCCGCCAACGCCTCGCGCAGCCACTGCGAATTCACCGCAGCGGCGGCACAACGCTTCTCAAAGCGAAAGGAAGAGAGCTCGCTGGTCGGCTGCGCCCCACCCGGAGACACCGGAGGCGTGGCGCAGATCAACAGGTCCCAGCGCTTGCGTCCATCAGGCTCGAGCACGGGCCGGGAATAAAAATCCACTTCCCAGTCCGCTCCGCTGAGACCCGTGGGGGCCGGAGCGCTGACCGTCATGGTTCCCCCAGACGATCCAGCGCGGCAGGGGCCGGCGGGGTCGGCTCCGCTGGCGCGGCCTCCTCCTCCCGGGAGGGTGCGGCCTCCTGGGCCCGAGAGGCCTGAGACGCCTCCATCCGCTGCTGCAGCAGGGAGCGAGCCCGGGCAGCCCGCTCACTGGCCTCCGCCATCACCTGCTCCTTGGCGATCAGCAATTCGCCCGGCTGGTTTTCCAGAAGGGCGGTGTTGAGCGCGATGCGACCGCGCTGCCCGTCCACCTCCATGACCAGGGCCTTGAGCCGCTCCCCGGGCTGAAAAGCCTCCCGCAGATCCCGCAGGGCGGCGCCGGTGACGGCGGAGTGATGGAGCAGTCCGCTGACGCCCCCGAGATCCACGAAGAACCCGTAGGGCTTGATGGTGTTCACCTGGCCTTCCACCAGCTGTCCCACCGCAAGTTCGCTGAACCGGGAAAGGGTGGCGGCCTTCTTCTCAGAAAGCACGAGCTTGCGGGTTTCGGGATTCACCTCCAGAAAGGCCACGGCAATGGTTTTGCCGACCAAGGCCTCGTGCTGCTCTCCCTCGTTGAGCTGGGAACGGGGGATGAAGCCGCGCAGTCCCTCCAGATCGCAGGTGACGCCACCGCGATTGAAACCATTCAGCTTCACCTGCACAACGGTGCCCTCCTTTTCCAAGCGCATCACCCGATCCCAGCTCTGGCGCAGCTCCAGCGCCCGCACGCTGATCGTCACCATGCCCTCGGCATTCTGCTCGCGAGTGACGAGCACCTCCACGGCCAAGCCCTTTGGAAAGCGCTCCTTGAGATTGGTGATCACCCCCAGGCCGCACTCGCGCTTGGGCATGAAACCGGGCGCCTTGCCGCCGATGTCGACATAAACGCCGTCGCTTTCCACGCCGATCACCTGACCCTTCACCAGATCGCCTGTGATGCCAATCGGTTCGTTGTCGTCGAGGGCGGCGAGAAAGGCCTCCTCGTCAAAGTCGAAGTCGTCCACTGTGCGTCCCGGCACCCGCTCCGCCGCCGCTTGGCGGGCCGACCCACGGGGTTGCTCGCCCCGGCGACTCCCAGCGGAAGCCGGACCGAACACATCGGCCATCGTCAGCCCGTCCAGCTCCGCGAGGGAAAAGCGCTCTTCATCGGAGATCGCTTCCACCTTCGCCGGAGTGGCGGCGGGCGGCGGCGAGGGCGGCGCTGCTTGGGGAGCGGCGGGAGCGGCGGTTGGCGCAACAGGAGGAATCACCTCCCGAGGGGCTGCGACGGCTGGGCTGTCCTTGGGGTCGTCTTTTTTCAGCAGCACCACCTGGGGGGGCCGTCGCGGGGGCGTGGCGCCCGCCCCGGCGCCCCGGGAATCGGGCCGCCGAGGCTGGAGCGGAGCGGGCTTGCCGGGGCCGGCCATCACCAGGGGGGGCAACAGGATCCCACACTCTACGAAGTCCTCTCAGCGCCGAGGTCTCCCAGTGACGTCCGTCTCGCCTCTTCCCGCCTCCTTCCCGGAACGGCATCTGGAGCGGTTGCCCTGGCCAGGGGTGGCGGCCGCGGCCCGACAGGCGGGCAGCACCGTGATCTGGCCCCTGGGATCCCTGGAACAGCATGGCCCCCATCTTCCCTTGAACACCGATGCCCTGTTCGCTGATCGGCTTGTGGAGGCGCTGATCCAGTCCCTGCCGGCGGAGCTGCCCATCTGGCGTCTGCCGGTGCAGGCGATTGGTTTCGCACCGGAGCACCGGGGATTTGCGGGCACCTTCAGCCTCCAGGCCGCGGATCTGCTCCAACTGGTGGGAGCCGTGGGGGCGGACCTCGCCCGCGGCGGGTTTCGCCGTCTGGTGCTGATGAATGGCCATGGGGGGCAGATCAGCCTGCTGGAGGTGGCCGCCCGCGAACTGCGCCTTCGTCAGCCCACGCTGGCGGTGTTGCCCTGTTTCCTCTGGCGCGGTCTGGGGGATCTGGCATCGCTGATCCCGGAGCCTGAGCGCAGCCAGGGGTTGCATGCGGGGCTGGCGGAAACCAGCCTCATGCTTCACCTCGCGCCAGAACTGGTGGGGCCAGAACGGCAAGCGGATGGTCTGGATCCGGGCCACTGTCCGCCGGAGGGCTGGAGCTGGGAAGGGGGAGCACCGGCGGCCTGGCGCACGGGGGAGATCAGCGGCACGGGGGTGATCGGGGATCCGTCGGGAGCGACGGCGGAGCTGGGACGGATTTTGTTTGAGGGATTGCTCAACGCCTGGCAAAAGCGCCTGACATCGCTGCTGCGCAGTACGTGGCCACCCGTTGAATTCCGGCCATGATTAAACTCTGCCCACCCCTGTCTGCCTTTGCCATGTCGAGTCTGGAGACCGTACCCGCCGCTGTCATCTCTTCGGGCGATGGTTGCTTCACTGAGGTTGACCTGCCTGATTTCACGACCCATGCCTACAAGGATGCCTACAGCCGCATCAACGCCATCGTGATTGAAGGGGAGCAGGAGGCGCACGACAATTACATCTCCCTTGGCAGCCTGCTTCCTGATCAAGCGGAGGAACTGACACGTCTGGCACGGATGGAGCTGAAGCACAAAAAGGGTTTCATGGCTTGCGCCAACAATCTGGGCGTGGAAGCCGACATGCCTTTTGCACACAGCTTTTTCACCCCACTTCGTGAGAATTTCCAAACAGCCCTTGCTTCTGGCAACGTGGTGACCTGCCTGTTGATTCAAGCGTTATTGATCGAGGCTTTTGCCATCTCGGCCTACCACATTTACATTCCTGTCGCCGATCCCTTTGCCCGAAAAATCACCGAAGGGGTGGTCAAAGATGAATACACCCACCTCAATTACGGTCAGGAATGGCTGAAAGCCAATTTCCAGGCCAGCCGCGATGAGCTCGAACGGGCCAACCGGGAGAATCTGCCCCATGTGAAGCGGATGCTCGAAGGTGTGGCTGCTGACGCGGCAGAATTGGGCATGGCCAAGGAGGATTTGATTGAGGATTTCCTGATTGCCTACCAAGAGGCCCTCACGGAAATCGGCTTCAATTCCCGTGAGATCGCCCGCATGGCGGCGGCGGCACTGGCGGGGTGAGCCGCACCCGGCAGAAGGGGACATGGCAGGATGCTCGCTGGCAATCTGCCATGTCCCCTTCTGCTTTCCTTTGCCCATGTTTGGCCTGATCGGTCATTCCACCAGTCTTGAGGCCGCAAAAGCCCTTGCTCTCTCGTTGGGGTATCCCGATTACGCGGCAGGGGACCTGGAGATGTGGTGCAGCGCTCCTCCCCAGCTGGTGGAACGATTTGTCGTCACCAATCCCGAGGGCAAAACGATTGAAGGGGCTTATATTGACTCCCTGTTTGTGCCCGAGATGCTGGGGCGCTTCAAAACAGCTCGACGCAAGGTGTTAAATGCCATGGAACTGGCACAAAAAAATGATATTTCCATCAGCGCTCTCGGCGGCTTCACGTCAATCATCTTTGAGAATTTTAACCTACTCCAACAACAGCAAATTCGAAATACTGTTTTGGATTGGCAGCGGTTCACCACTGGAAACACCCACACCGCCTGGGTGATTTGTCGCCAGGTGGAAATCAATGCTCCGGCCATTGGCATCGACCTCTCCTCTGCGCGCGTGGCCGTGATCGGTGCCACCGGTGACATCGGCAGTGCGGTCTGCCGGTGGCTGAAGATCCAAACAGGGGTGGCAGAGTTGCTGTTGGTGGCCCGCCAGTCCCAGCCCCTGTGCGATCTGCAAGCCTCCCTGGGCGGCGGCCGCATCCTGGCCCTGGAGGACGCCCTGGTCGAGGCGGATGTGGTGGTCTGGGTGGCGAGCATGCCGCAAACGCTCTCCCTGCTCGAAACCAACTTCCGGCGCCCGTGTCTGATGGTCGATGGCGGCTATCCGAAAAACTTGGACAGCAAGGTGGCGGGTGATGGTATTCACGTGCTCAAAGGAGGCATCGTTGAATTTTGGCAAGACATCGCCTGGCAGATGATGGATGCGGCCGACATGGATAATCCTCAACGACAGATGTTTGCTTGCTTTGCGGAGGCGATGTTGCTTGATTTTGAAGGCATCTACTCTAATTTCAGCTGGGGTCGCAATAACATCACCATTGCCAGCATGGAGCGCATCGGTGCCGCTTCCCATCGTCATGGGTTCACCCCGCTGGGGTTGAATCACCAGCCCGCTCCCTCTTTGGTCATGGCCTGAGGCCTCTGTCAACCGTTCCCCTCACCCTCTTCCGCCATGGCCCGTCGCGCTCTGCTGGACTTTGAGAAGCCCCTCGTCGAACTGGAGGAGCAAATTGAGCAGATCCGCCAGCTCGCCCGTGACTCGGAAGTGGATGTGAGCCAACAGCTCCTCCAGCTGGAAACCCTTGCCAGCCGCCGTCGGGCGGAGATTTTTCGTTCCCTCACCCCCGCGCAAAAGATCCAGGTGGCTCGCCACCCGCAACGACCCAGCTGTCTGGACTACATCCAGTTGATCACCGATTCCTGGTATGAGCTCCACGGCGATCGTTGTGGCAGTGATGACCGGGCCTTGGTGGGTGGCATCGGCCAGATCGGGGAGCACGCAGTGCTGTTGCTGGGCCACCAGAAGGGACGAGATATCAAGGAAAACGTCGCCCGCAACTTCGGCATGGCCTCCCCCGGGGGATACCGCAAAGCCCTGCGGCTGATGGAGCACGCCGACCGCTTCCATCTGCCCATTCTCAGCTTCATCGACACCCCTGGTGCCTACGCGGGCGTGCTGGCGGAGGAGCAGGGCCAGGGGGAGGCGATCGCGATGAATCTGCGGCAAATGTTCCGCCTGCGGGTGCCGATTGTGGCGACGGTGATCGGCGAGGGGGGCTCCGGGGGGGCGCTGGGGATCGGCGTCGCCGACCGGCTCTTGATGTTTGAGCACAGCGTCTACACCGTGGCCAGTCCCGAGGCGTGTGCCTCCATTCTCTGGAGGGATGCCGCCAAGGCGCCGGAGGCCGCGGAGGCCCTGCGCATCACCGCCAGCGACCTGCAACGGTTGGAGGTGGTGGATGAGGTGTTGAGGGAGCCATCCGGTGGCAACCACTGGGCGCCTCTGCAGGCGGCGGAGACCCTGAAGGCCGCCCTGCTGGCTCAGTTGCATGATCTGCGGGCTCTCAGCGAAGAGGTGCTGCTAGAGCGCCGTTACGCAAAATACCGCCGCATTGGCCGGTTTCTCGACAGTTCCACCCCAGAACCTCAGACTGCGGCCTAAGGTTTCTCAGCCTTCCCATACGTCTTGAGCGTCGCCCTGATCACTGGAGCCTCCCGTGGCATTGGCGCCGCCACAGCGCGAACCTTCGGCACGGCAGGGCATTCCTTGCTTTTGCTGGCCCGGCCATCTGCGGAGTTTCATGCTCTCGCCGATGAGCTCCGAACCGGTGGCACCCGCGTGGAAACAGCCGCGATCGATCTCAGCGATCCCATGGCCATCGAGCCCGGACTACGTGAGCTCTGTTCCCGCGGTCTTCTGCCCTCTGTGGTGATCAACAACGCCGGCGCGGCCTGGACCGGACCGCTCGCTGAGATGCCTATTGACCGCTGGCAGTGGTTGCTTCAACTCAACCTCACCAGCGTGTTCCAGGTGTGTCAGAGCGTGGTGCCGCTCCTGCGCGAGGCGGGGGGCGGGCTGATTGTGAATGTCAGCAGCCATGCCGCCAGGAACGCTTTCCCCGGTTGGGGAGCCTACTGCGCTAGCAAGGCCGCCTTGGCCAGCTTCAGCCGTTGCCTGGCGGAGGAGGAGCGGGTCCACGGGATCCGCGTCAGCACCCTGACTCTGGGTTCGGTGAACACTCCCCTTTGGGACAGTGAAACCGTTCACAGTTCCTTTGATCGCCGTGCGATGCTTTCTGCCGATCAGGTGGCTCGTACCCTTCTTTTCCTTGCCGAACAGCCCCATCAACAAGTGGTGGAGGATCTGACTCTCATGCCAGCTGTCGGTGCTTTCTGACCATCCCCCATGACCTCCACCCTCCCCCCTCGCACCACGCCCAAGCCGATTTCAGCAGCTGACGATGCACCGCCGCCGTCCATCAGCGAGCGCATTCGCCAACGCCTTGAGCGAGCCGAAGTTCCCTACTTCGCCAACGACAACATTGCGCCTTTCCTAAGAGAGGGAGAGCTGGAAGAGCTTGAGAAAGAAGTTGGCGACAAAGTGCGCGATCTTTTGAGAAGCTTGGTGATCGACATTGACAACGATCACAACACCGAAGAGACGGCACAACGGGTGGCTCGCATGTACCTTCACGAGGTATTCAAGGGCCGTTACCATAATCAGCCCAAAATTGCAAGCTTTCCAAACGTTAAAAATCTCGATGAGATTTATACTGTCGGCCCCATCACTGTCAGATCTGCCTGCTCCCACCACTTAGTGCCTATTTTGGGCAATTGTTGGATTGGTATCAAGCCAGGCGAGCGTGTGATCGGTCTGTCCAAGTTTTCCCGGGTGGCTGACTGGGTCTTTTCCAGGCCTCACATCCAAGAGGAGGCGGTGATCATCCTGGCGGATGAAATTGAACGCCTTTGCCAACCCAAGGGCTTGGCCATCCTGGTGAAAGCGCAGCACTACTGCATGAAATGGCGTGGTGTCAAGGAATTGCAGACCAGCATGGTCAATTCCGTTGTGCGGGGCGATTTCCGTCACGACCCAAGCCTGAAGCAGGAATTCTTTGAGTTGGTGAAGCAACAGGAGTCTCTGCTCACCTGAAGGGCGTCCGTTCAGTGGCTGGCGGCCACCTGGTCGACCAGCTGCCGCACCCGCCCCAGATCTTTCCAGCCCGGTCGCGCCTCCACCCCACTGGAGGCGTCCACCCCGTCCGGATGGGACTTCTTCAACACGTCCTGCACGCGTTCGGGTGTGATGCCACCGGCAAGCCACCAGGGAAGCCCAGGGGAAAAGCCCTCCAACCACTCCAGTGGAATCGAATGGCCTGTGCCGCCCAATTGACCGGGCAGCCAGGCATCCAGGAGGAGGGCCTCCACCACGCCCGCATAGGCCTGAGCGTGTTGCAGATCCTCCGGGCAGCGGATGCGCAACGCCTTCCATAGCCCCACCTGCGGCCCCAACAGGTCACGTAGCTGTTGGCAGCGCGCCACGCTTTCGCTGCCGTGCAATTGCACGATCTGGTGGCCGTGGTCGGGCAGGAGGGTGGGCAGCTCCAGGTCACCAGGATCGGCGGTCACCAGCACTCCCAAGACGCCTGGCTGCGCCCCCCGGGCCGCGGCGAACAGCGGCGGGCGGTGCTCCACGGCCAGAAAACGAGGAGAACCTTGCACGGCCACCACACCGATGGCATCCACCCCCATGGCGGCAATGGCCGCGGCTTGCCGGGGATCGCGCAAGCCGCAGACTTTCAAGCGGGTGCGGCGCGAACCGATGGCGGCACTGGAAACACTGGCGGGTTCCGTCACAGAAGAACAAAAGGCTGTCGCACACCTTCCTAAGATTCCAAGGCTTACTCTTTCCCTTCGCGCGGATCAGGCTGTGGGTCAAGGTTGGGAACTCATGCGGATCCGCGGCATCTCCCTGCGCCTCCACCCCACCTGGTTTTTGGTGCTGGCGCTACTGACGTCGGTGTTTGCGAGGGAGTACCAAACGTCTCTCGGGCCGGAGGTGGGGGCAGCTCTGGTGTGGTCGGTGGCCCTGGCTTCGGCCCTGCTGTTGTTCCTTTCCGTGGTGCTCCACGAATTCGGCCATTCGTTCGTGGCCCTCAGCCAAGGGGTGAAGGTGCGCAGCATCACCCTGTTTTTCCTTGGTGGTGTCGCCAACACGGAATCGGAATGCCGTACGGCGCGGGGCGAGTTTCTGATGGCGGCCGCCGGGCCCGCAGTCAGCCTGGTGCTCGGCGCGGGCCTGCTGTTGACCCATCACAGCGTGTCCCACCTCTCGCCAGCGCTCGGGGAAATGACCCAGCGACTGGGCGCCTTGAATCTGGTGCTCGCCTTCTTCAACCTGCTGCCTGGTCTGCCCCTCGATGGCGGCCGCATTTTGAAGGCGCTTGTTTGGCAGCTGACAGGCAGCCAACAGCGGGGCGTGGAGGTGGCCAATGGCTTTGGTCGCTTGCTCTCCCTCTTTGCCCTTCTCCTGGGGGTGATGCTCACCCTGCGGGGCCAGGGCTTCGGGCTTTGGCTGCTCCTGCTGGGCTGGCTGGGGTTGGGGGCCTCCCGCAGCCAGCAGCAGCTGCTGGTTCTCCAGCGCCTCCTGGCGGAGATGCGGGTGCAAAATGTCGCAAAGCGTCGCTTCCGCGTGCTGGAGGCCGACGAGAGCCTGCGCGCGGTCAGTCGCCTCCGGCTGGCCCAATCCCCAACCAGCAGCGCTGCCACCAGCCTCTCCCCCGCCAGTGCAGGGGCCCGGCAGGAGGGCCCGGCGGAGTGGCTCCTGGTGTGCGATCGGGGCCGCTGGCTGGGCGTGATCGATGACCAACCGCTGTGGGAGCTGCCAGTGCAACGCTGGGATGAAGATCGGGTGCGCGATCACATGCGGCCCTTGAGCAGCTTGCCTTCCATCCAGGAGAGCGCGCCCCTCTGGCAAGCGGTGTTGGGGTTGGAGCAGGCCGAACACTCCCGCCTGCTGGTGTTGAGCCCGGCCGGACTGCCGTGTGGGACCGTGGATCGCCCCGATCTGGGTGAAGCGGTGCTGGCCCGCCTGGGGGTGCGCGTGCCGGAGCCTTTCCTGGCCAAAGCCCGCCAACAGAACACCTATCCCTTGGGATTGGCCCTGGGATCGGTGGCCAGAGCCGTGGCTGAAAGCGCGGAGCGCGCGCCAGGGGATCCCGGCAGCTCATAACCGTCCAGGGTGGAGGCGATGGCCTGCCATTCCCGATCCGTCAGCGGTTCACGCATCAGCGTCGCCGTCTGAGGGCAATTCCCCTCGGCGCAGGAGCTGGCCACCGGAAGCCAGCGCAGGTCCGCGGCCAGCAGGTGCGCCTCCAGCTCCTCGCCCGCCAGGGGAAGGGCAGGGAGCGGTGGAGGTGGTGTGTCGAAGACGGCCTGCCAGAGAGTGCTGTCGGGTTGCAGCAACACACTGCCGTGTTGCAGCAGGCAGCCCCCACGCCACACTTGGGCGCTGCCGATGCGCTTCAGGCCGCCGCTCTGCACCAGATCGGCGGCGGTGCTGCTGGCAAAACAGTTGGGCTGATCCGCCCGGGCGGGGGAATCGCCGAACTCCAGGGGTTGTCCCATGGCGGCGAAGGCCTTCTGCAGCCAGCGGCAGCAGAGACGATAGGCCTCGCGTCGCTGGCGGGGGGGGGCCGGCCAAAGCAGCGCGTAGGTGAGGTCACCGCCGTGGAGCACGGCAGAGCCACCAGTGGGGCGCCGCACCAGGGTCAACGCACCGGCCTGGGCGAGGTGCAGCCAGCGCGTCTCAAGGGTGCGCTGATGTTTTCCCAGTGAAAGGGTGGGCTGGCTCCAGCGATAAAAGCGCAGCAGAGGACCGGAACGCTCGCCGCGCACGATCTGATCCAGCAGCCAGGCGTCGATGGCCATCTGCCAGGCGCCGGGAAGGCTACAGGACGGCAGCCAGCGCAGGCAGGGGACCATCCCCTCAGCTGCGGGGAGCAAAGGCCCAGAAGCCGGGATCGAGTTCATAGCCGAGCACGGCGGCCATCTGGCCCAAGCTCTGACGACACTCCAGCTTCGCGCCCCGGGCAAGCGCGTCCAGCTGGAAGAGCCGATGACTGATCCACAGCTCCAGGCTGTCTGGCGCAAACTGCAGGCCCTCGTTGCGGCTGAAGCGATGGGGCAGCAGCATGGCCACGTGACGCGCCAGGGTCCCACTGGAGCGTTCCAGCAGGAGGGGCAACCAGGGCAGCTCCGCGTCGGCTCGCAGCGACCAGAGGCGCACCTCCGGGATTTCAGAGAGCTCTCGCGGATCCTCCGGCGGCGTTGGCCAGTGGAGGTTCAGCTCCAGTTGCCCGCCCAAAGGAAGGAGTTGGGCCAAGGACAGGCTTGCGAGGGGCGCAAGGGGAGAAAGGTCGAGCGATTGGATCTGGGCGGCGCTGACCGTCACGGGCGCGGGTGGGTGGGCCATCAAGAGCTGTGACAGGGCCGTCGACAAAGCGGGACCGTAGCGGGCCAACGGCGACGAATGGGGCGGTTCTCCTGTCGATGCCCCTGATCACCCAGACGGAAATTCTGCTCGCTCTGGTGGTGGCTGCCCATGCGGGTGTGCTGGC
>JBKDSV010000201.1:0-4194 GCA_046340795.1 Cyanobacteriota bacterium
CTGCCGGGTGCTCAGTGGAAGGCAGAGCGCGTTCCCCAAGTACTCGCCCATCGTTGCGCCTATCTGAATGACCTCATTGGCACACCAACACTGACCACAGCCTAAGTATAATTACTCACTGCTAAGGTGACGTGCTCCCGCTCCATCAGCCAGAAGCTTGACGGAAGGCGCCGCTTTGCGAGAAGCAAGCAGGGCTGGATGGGCGTGGCAGGGCATCTCGCCCTGTGAACGCGGACGACTATTAGCAGCTCATGACGCAGGCTGTAGCGGCGAACGCTGGTGCTGGCTGGGGCCGGGCCGCGAGCCATCGTTTCACCTGTCTACCTGCGCTGTGTGTGGGCAGGTGAAGCGGCCACGGGCTGGATTCGGGGGCTTCCGCCAAAACTACCAGATTTCTGGTATGGACATCCCGGGGAGGGGCGCGGGAGGGTTGGATTCGTGCATTCACCGGACGCCTCCCATTCACCCTCCAAGATCGCAACGGATGGCCCGAGCCCGGTCCAGACCAGATGCTTGTTGGACAGGGCTCCACCAACTGGACGTTTTCGGTCCGAGCGGGTGCTCTCATCCACCCCTTTGTTCACACCCAGCCCCTGCGATGATCAAAAACCTGGTGCAATCACGGGAGGTCCCCTTGTCGACACGCCGGAAGCGCAGGCGTTGTTGCCTCCATGGGCTTGATCCATTCATTCCCGTTATGGATGAACGTTGCGACAGGGTTGGCTTCGAGATTCACCCGGCGGTTCCAGTCTGTCGAGGGATCATGGCTCGGCAGGCCTAAAACGTTGGCTGCGGAATGACTTAGGGAGTCTCTGGACAATCCCCCGGCGGCACCTGGGAGAGCGCGGAGCTCCCAGTTGGTGCAAGAGGAGACTCCTGCGGGCGGGCGGTTATCCAGAGCTTCCCTTAGACAGACAACCTGAGGATTCAACTGTGGCTTCTCACCATGGAGCTGGTTCCGCGACCTCCGTCCTAGAGATCAGCTCAGCTCATCTGCGTCACAATCGTGTGGCTCCCGCCCTGGCCTACCAACCGCACTTGCGGCTGGTAGGCATCATTCATGCTGCCCACAGTCTCATAACTCTTTGTAAAAAAAATCTGACAATCCTTTGATGGCTCAGGCGGAAGTTGCTACCTTTAAGAAGCGTCCAGCTCTTGCGTTTTGCAAATGAAAACTCCGCTCAATGTCCTCGCTTCTCTGCCCCTGGCAGCCACCATCGCCCTCGGTGGGTTTACAGGCGAGGCCCGTGCTCAGACGGCCATCAATGTGCCACTTGATGCGAATGCATCCTTTGATCAATGTGCAGGCAAGGCCACGACGGCAAAGAAGTTTCAAGTTGTCATCTGCAATCAAACCGGAACCCCGCTTGTGTTTTCAGGTGCTCATAACCTATTGGGTGATTTTCCAATCGGTGGGGAGGTGCCTCCCTATACAGCTCGATATGTAGACTGGGCTCCAGGTGGGGCGGGATTCTTTTCCAACACTGCCAATTTTCAATGGGCGGGTACAGGGAAATACGTGCAATTTGGTATTGGATGGCCTCCAGTGGGAAGAAGAAGGATTCAAATATGCAATGTCAATTCTTCTGGAGGTAGTCCAGCGGAAAAATGTTGGGATGATATGGGTAATTCTGATGACAAGGACATCCGCTTTTATGGAGGGGCTCCGGCTTCACGGGGGTTTGCTAGAATGGACAACAGAAATGGCGCGGTTCAATGGATCTTTCAAGTCAAGTAATCCACGGGCGTCTCGAATTGCCATCCTTTGCCCTCGTGCTGGCCTCCGTATCAGGAGCCTTCCCAACGGTGGCTGATCGGCGGCGGTGGTGTTGAGAGCGGTCAGTCGCTTGACACCCCGAAACCACAAGAGGCAGGTTTGTCCTGCCTCTTTTTTTATGGTGTTCGGGTGCGGGTGCGGGTGCGGGTGCTGATCTCTGTGTCCCATGGGAGGCGCGAGGCCTGCAGGCCGCCTCAGCCGCGCTGAGCACCAGGAGCAGATCGAGCAGTGGCTGGAGAGCGAGGCCTGCATCAATGCCGCCGAGATTCTCAGGCGGCTCATGGCGCTGGCTCCGGGCAGTTACCACGAGGGTCAGTTGCGCTCAATGGAGCGGCGCGTCAAGGAATGGCGAACAGCCCGGGCAGAGCGGCTACCGGGGGTGATGCGATCAGCCGGAAAGGGGACGGAGACGGAGGAAATGCCCAATCCTGTCGCGACACCAATGGGAGGTAACAGTTAAGGAAGCTCTGGACAGCCCCTCAGCGGCACCTGTGAGAGCGCGGAGCTCCCAGTTGGTGCAAGGGACAGCTTCCACTGGCGACCGGTTGTCCAGAGCTTCCTTAATGATGCGAAGCGCCGGACCAGTTTTCGCTGGCGCCTGACACCCCCTCCTGGCGGAACATCGCCGGCGCATCGGGGGGCACCACGCAGACCGCCGGCAGGCCTTGGCGCTGCAGCCCCTGCGGCGAGGGAGTGGGACTCGCTGGAGGCATGGACCACCAACCCCTTGGCGACTGCCTGCCGCTTTTGCCGTTGTCCGACGGGAAGGACAGGGAGGCACGGTGGGACTCGTCAGCAGCCACAGGAGGGGCTCCGCAGGACCTGCCCTGCGGAGCCGCGCCGCCAGGTAAGGGCCAGCCACCAGACAATGGCGGAGCGCAGCGGAGCCCAACGTCCAGCGCGGCTGACTGGTGAAACCCTTGCCTGGTGCGGAGCATGGAAGGGCCCGCAGCACCGGCCTCACAACGCAGCCAATCTCCTGGGGCACAGCAGCGCTGGTGAGTTTGATGACCGCGGTTGTGCCTTTGGTTGCCCGGGCCTGTCACCTTCCGCGCTGGTGGAGCGGGGCGACCCGATCAGGCTGGTGGGCAGTACGTTCAGCCAACGCCATGCTTCGCATTCACGGCAACCGCGACAGCCTGCTGGCGGCCCTTGCTGCCCACTGGGCCGACCAGCAGCTGCAGATCCCGCCGTCGCTTCCGCCGGTGGTGCAGCCGATCCGTCGCTGGCCACGGCCGCTGCGCGGAACGCGCCGCTCAGCGGCAGCTGTCCACTGAACCGGAACAACCCCACCCCTCGCCTGTTCCTCCGCATAGCGCTCTGCATTAAGCACCAGAAGCCTGGCCAGCACGTCGTCGCGGATGGGATCGGCCCAGCGGTGGCGCCAGGGAAGTTTCTTGCTGGGTTTGACGGCGCCATGGCGGCGGAGCTGGGCCTGGAAGTTGCAGGCTTCTGAGGCGGTGGGGAAGAAGAGATCGCCGCTGGCGATGCGCTCTTGAAGATCGGGGGGCAGCAAGTCGTCGTCCTCAGTGTCGAGGTGGTCGAGGCCGAGGCCGCAGGGGCTGGTGCTGGGGGTGGTGCCTGAAGCCGTGGGGAGGGCATCGCTCCAGCCGTGGGCGGCGAGCACCGCCTGATCCATGGCGGCGGCGATCAATCCGGGGGCCCAGCGCCGCCACCAGCTCCTGCTCGCTCCGGGCCTCCTTCAGGGTGGTGGCTGCCTTGGCCGGGAGCTCCGTCTGCACCTGCTCCTCCAGCCAGGCCTTGCGCTTGGCGCCCGGCAACGCCAGCAGCTCAGCCAGATCGATGGCGGTGGTGAACGGCTTCTTGCCGCCCTGGGCCTTGCTGCGCAGGCCGATGCAGGGGCCGGCGATGCGGGCCACCGCGAAATCCATGATCCCCTCGTACACCGAGCCGATCTGGCGTACGTCGAGGGCGCGGTAGTTGATCCGCTCTCCCTTCACGATCAACAGGTTGCTGAGCACTGCCAGCACCACCGCATCGCTGATCCAGGGCGTTTCCAGCCACCGATACGGCGCAGGATCAAACAGCTGGCCCTTGCGGGCTGGCAGGTAGTCGGCGCTGGGGCCGCCGCCCACATAGACCAGCTTGAACAGGCTGCAGATGCCGCTCCAGGCCCCGTAGCGCTGCTCCATCGTGTCGGGATAGTTCGCTGCGTCGCGCTGCAGCTGGGCCAGCAGGGATGTGAGCTTCTAGTGTAGCGACCCGCAAGTAGCGTATAATGGATTAATGTCTACAAGAGGATCGCTTCAATGCCAAGAGGACGCCAACTTAAGCCGCTGGTTCTTGACGATGAAGCTCGTCTTGAGCTGCAAGCTATTGCCAACTCAAGATCCATGCCTCATTCAATTGTCATGCGAGCAAAGATTGTTTTGGCATGTGCAAGCGGGGAACAGAAT
>JBKDSV010000202.1:0-4578 GCA_046340795.1 Cyanobacteriota bacterium
CGGGAGGGCCAGCTGGCCCGCATAGGGGCCGAAGCCCCGCAGGCAGGCGGCGCCGCAGTAGCTGCCCAGGCTGAGGGCCTCCACCAGCGACCAGCGGGCCGCCAGGGCCGCACTGAGGCCCGCGGCGAAGGAATCCCCCGCTCCATAGGCATCCACCAGGGGAGCATCCAGGGTGGGAGCGTCGAACGGGCCCCCTGGCGTGGCGCGGCTGCCGGCGCCGGCTTCAGTGGCGATGATCTGGCGGGGGAGCGGGGTGGGGAGCGGATCAGGAAGGGCCTCGGCGGGATCCAGGGCGCTGCCCACCAGAGCATCAAGCTGCACGCCGCTCTGCTCCAGCACGGTCCAGCCGACGCGGGGGGTGGCGGCCAGCAAGGGGGAGCGGCGGGCCAGCCGCAGACCCTGCGCATCGGTGGCCGTCACAAACACCCCATCCACCTTTTGCAGGCGGCCCCAGGGAAGGGAGTCGGCGGCGCAAGGACTGAGGCGTTCGCCAAGCACGGTGATCGTGCGCTCGCCGTGACCATCCACCCAGCTCACGCCCCGTCGACTGGGGGCATCGCGCCAGGCCACCTGCAACTCCAGACCCAGCGCCTCCAGATCCGCAGCGGCCTGTTCTCCCACCCGATCCCGACCCAGGGCGGTGAAGAAGGTCACCCGTTGGCCGGTGAGCTTGGCCAGCTGCACGGCCACCACCGCGCCACCACCTGCAGGCAGATCCATGCCCTCACTGGCGCGGCAGATGGCACCCGCCGCTGGCAGCTCAGGCACCCGCAAAAAGGTCACCACCTCCACATGGCCCACAACGGCCAGCCGCAGGGGCGGCAAGGCGGGAAGGCTTTCCAGGGGAATCAGGGGTTGGCGGGGGGCTGCGGTCGCGCTGACAGCTGCGGGGGGCGGGGTTGAGGGGTCTGCGGCGCCTGCCGAGCCTGTGGCATCAGCGCCTGTGGCGGCTGCTTCCATCGGGTTGGCTCCATCCGCAAGGGGAGGCGCGGGAAGGGGATCAACCGCGCCAGTCATTTTTGCTCTCCCGCAGGGCGGCGAGTTCGCGGCCATCGCGCGCCTGAACGAACAAGTTGGTGAGGCGCTCCGCGGCCAAGGTGGAGGGAATGGTGGCCAGGCCGGCCTGACGCAGGGCGCGCACGTCGGTGAGGCGGCTGGCGATGGCGGCGTTGGTGGGGGCCTGGGCGGCCGCCCAGCGCAGGTTGGCTTCGGTGTATTCGTGGGCGCACCAGACGCGCGTGTCGTCTGGGAGCTCCATCAGCCGGGCCAGGGAGGCGTGCATCTGCTCTGCGGTGCCTTCGAACAGGCGGCCGCAGCCCCCGGCAAAGAGGGTGTCGCCGCAGAAGAGCTCATGGCCCTGGTCTGGCGCCAGGGGCGGCAGGTGGTAGGCCAGATGGGCGCGGGTGTGGCCGGGAACCTCCAACACCCGCACCTGGCGGCCCAGCACGGTGAAAGCATCTCCCTGGCCAACGCCATCGGTCTGATGGGGAATGCGGTCTCGATCGGCCGCTGCGGCAAACACCCGGGCATCGGGCCAGGCCTGAAGCAACGCGGGAGCACCGCCGATGTGGTCGGCATGGTGGTGCGTGTGGAGAATGGCGCGGAGGGTCAGGCCGTGCCGGCGCAACCAGGCGATCACAGGCTCGCCGACGGCGGGGTCAACGACCAGCGCATCCCGGCCGTCATGCAGCACAAAGATGTAATTGTCTTGGAGCACGGGCAAGATGACGATGGTTGTGGCTGCGGCGGCGGCAACGGTCATGGCGCAGCAAGAATCCATAAATTGATTGAATTTTACCTCAACCATCGCTGAGGCCAACTCCGGGTCGGAGTCTGACCCCCGAGCCATCCAACCGCTGGAGGTTTCAGCTTGTCTCCCGCTTGCAGGAAGCCGATGGGCGTCCACGGCTGCGGGCGTTGCGGCGTTGCAACGTCAACCGCGCGTCGCTGCACAACTCCTCTGTGGAGGAGGCATGAGGTGGTCTGGCTTGGCGAAACAGAATCCAAAGGACAGAGGCGCAGGCAGCCCGGGAGAGCCAGCGGCGCCTTGATCAGCAGGGCATCAGGGAAGCCCTGGACGACCGGTCGCCAGTCAGGGCTGCCTCAAGGTCAAGTTGAGGTCCCGCAAATGGAGCTGAAGAACGCGGACCGTCCTGGCTGGGCACAACTGACGACGGGTCTGCCGATGAACAGGCGCCCTGATCCCCAGCTTCCACAGGACTTTTGGTCAGCCCTGGGTCGCCAGTGGAATCCGTCCCTTGCACCGACTGAGCTCTCACGGGTGCCGCTGAGGGCAGGGCTGCTCTGAAGTGGTTGGATAGAGGCGCCAGGCCACGATTGTGATTCAGGTCCCACGCTGAGACCCCTATGAGCTCGGGACTCAGTTCCTCAGAGCTGCTGGGCACATGAACGCAGAGTGGCAAGTTTGAATCAACCCTGCCGCTGAGGGGTTGTCCAGAGCCTCCTTAGAAATCCATCCAGGCGATTTGAACCCGTTCGAGCTGTTGCTGGCCATGGGGCAGCTTGCTCAGGGTTTTGGCCCTGCCGTTCACAGCAAGACTATAAATCAAATCAAGACAGAAGACACCGTTGAAATACCCTCCATGGGAATCGCACTTGCCCAGCAGGTGTTGAAAAACAGTAGCGATATAATTAAATAATCGTAAATGGTGCGCTGTTGCCTTAAAGCTGCTCAACTTTCGCCGGGGAGCGCCGCCGCTGGACACAGCATGGTCTAGATAATCTGTGCAATCCAATACTGTGAACGCGTAGAGCTTCTTTGGATCGCAGTCGAACGGTTGATCCTGGAGCGATCGGCTGCCATGGAAGCCATTCACCATCAGCGAGGAGAAGGCTCCGACGCCAAGGTATCCATAGCCTCCCCTCGGGCTGCTTTTAGAGCTGATCCCACGCTCTTTCAAGCTAAGATTTCCCAGCCTATATCCACCCACCGGCGTTCTGGAAGCAAACACAAAGTAATTGGCAAGCGTTGAGGCTAACCTGAGGACAATATCGGCATCGTTAACAAACAAATAAGTTTCCTGGAAGCGGCGCAGGCAGCTGGCAAGGTAATTGGATCTGCCTGTAGTGATCGCCCAGACAGGGATATCGGGAGAGGCTAAAATCAGTCGTTTCAAGACAAAGAGTTCGCCAATCCATGCGCTGGACGGCGAAGCCTCGTCAGGCTCTGTCCAAACAGGCTCCTGGCTCTCGGGCCAAACGCGCTCCCGGCTCTCGGGGGCCGAGCAAGCCGAAGGCGCCTGGAATGGGCCATCCGGTCGACCATCCCAGAAATGACTCTGGGCTTCTTGCTCAAACACATCAGAGAGCACGCGCACCAGTTGCGTCGTTACAAATGAGCCCATGCTGTGCGCCATGAACGAGAGGGAGAAACGGTTGGCGATCAGTGCTTGCAGGTCCGCCTCTGGCCATGTCTGCGTCAGTCTCTCGATGAGGATTTGATGCAAGGCACGAATCATCTCGACGCCATCAAAAACACCAAAGGAGGCGGCTCGGTCGCGATCTCTGAAATAAACCACAGCCCGCAGCAACACCAGGGTCAAGACAAAGGTCAGCACCACTGCTGAGGCGATGGCTAGCTGGTTGATGAGCAGACTGAAAGCAATCGCTACGACCAGTAAACTTAACGGAAAGATCGGCAATGCCCTCAGCCAGGCTATCGGCCCGCCACTGAAGATTCGCTCTGATGGCCAGCAGTAGTGAACAAACAATATATAGTCATCACTGGCCATGCCTGGGGCTGCACAATCACGTGCCAGCTTTTGACTTGCCTCTGGAAATTCTCGGGTAATAATACTTTTTAAAGGAACATTATATCCATGAATTCGTATCACCAGACTGATATTTGGCCGTCTTTTTTCATCTTTCACTTGTTGTAGATAAGTATCAATATCTTTCCGCAAATTTATCAGGAAGATTTTGCTATTGTCAGGCTGAAGCTCAGGACGATAACTGATCTCTGCCTCCAGTGGCCCTGTGCTGCTGATGAGCAGATGGCTGCAACGTGGTGGCGCGGTGCTGGGATACGACTGGTAGTTAAGAATGGTTAACTGACCCAGTTCAGAACTTGGGGTGGACGTCATTTGTCCCTGGCGATAGTTATCCCTTGCGGTATAGCAAGCCTCCGGACTGAGAGCACAAGTCCGTATCAACGCTTCATGGCGGCAGCGGTGTGGAACGATCCGACCAGCTCAGCGCCTCTGGCCTGCCAGGGCCCTGGCGGGCCAGGCGGCTCCACGCCGATCGTTGTGGCTCATCCCGCCTGGCGCACGGGCAGGGACTCTGGCCACTGCCCGGCTTGCCAGGCTGCTGCCAGCGGTTGGCTGAGGGCCTGCCATTGAAGCCCTTTGGCCTCCACCCAGGCCGGGGTGTAATAGGTGTCGGCATAGCGATCGCCACGGTCGCAAATCAGCGTGGCGGGGAGCACGTCACTTTGGCGATAAGTATTAATGCTTAAGAGAATTTATCTATTGGTCAATGGGGAGTTCATCAGTGAGAATCAGAGCACGCTCTTTCCACGGCAACAGTATGACCCCTGACCAGCAAGAAGCCCTCAAC
>JBKDSV010000203.1:0-3776 GCA_046340795.1 Cyanobacteriota bacterium
TGGCCAGGTCGAAGGACAATCCGTCGACGATGGGCAGTCCAAGGTCCAGGCCAAAGTGCCTCTAGCTGAAATGTTCGGCTATGCCACCCAGCTCCGATCCATGACCCAGGGTCGGGGTATTTTCTCGATGGAGTTCAGCCACTACGAGGAAGTTCCTCGCAATGTGGCTGAGGCCATCATTTCCAAGAATCAGGGCAATTCCTGATCTTCAACCCCATCAACCCAAACCCTAAACCCCCGATTCTTCACCATGGCTCGCGAGAAGTTTGAGAGGAAAAAGCCTCACGTCAACATCGGCACCATTGGCCACGTCGACCACGGCAAAACAACCCTCACTGCTGCCATCACCAATGTCCTTTCCAAAAAGGGCATGGCGAAGGCCCAGAAATATGACGATATCGATGGCGCTCCCGAAGAGCGTGAGCGCGGCATCACCATCAATACGGCCCACGTGGAGTACGAAACCGACAAGCGTCACTACGCTCACGTTGACTGTCCGGGCCACGCGGACTATGTCAAGAACATGATCACCGGTGCCGCTCAAATGGACGGAGCCATTTTGGTGGTTGCGGCCACCGATGGTCCCATGGCCCAGACCAAGGAACACATCCTCCTTGCCAAGCAGGTCGGCGTCCCGGCCCTGGTGGTGGCGCTGAACAAATGCGACATGGTGGATGACGAGGAAATTCTTGAACTCGTTGAACTTGAAGTGCGTGAGTTGCTGAGCAGCTACGACTTCCCTGGCGATGATATCCCCGTCGTTCGCGTATCCGGCCTCAAGGCTCTGGAGGGGAGCGCAGAGTGGGAATCCAAGGTTGATGAACTGATGGACGCGGTGGATGAGTCGATCCCCGAGCCTGAGCGGGAAATCGACAAGCCTTTCCTGATGGCGGTCGAGGACGTTTTCTCGATTACCGGTCGTGGCACCGTGGCCACCGGCCGGATCGAGCGGGGCAAGGTGAAGGTCGGCGAGACCGTTCAGATCGTGGGTATCAAAAACACCCGCGAAACAACCGTCACCGGTGTGGAAATGTTCCGCAAGCTCCTCGATGAGGGCATGGCTGGAGACAACGTGGGTCTGTTGCTGCGTGGCATCCAGAAAGACGACATCGAGCGTGGCATGGTGCTGGTGAAGCCCAACTCCATCAAGCCCCACACGAAGTTTGAGGGTGAAGTGTATGTGCTCAAGAAAGAGGAAGGTGGCCGCCACACCCCCTTCTTCCCCAACTACCGTCCCCAGTTCTACATCCGCACCACGGATGTGACCGGCCAGATCACCGCCTTCACCGCCGACGACGGCTCCGCCGCGGAGATGGTGATGCCCGGCGACCGCATCAAAATGAGTGTGGAGCTGATCTGCCCGGTGGCGATCGAGCAGGGCATGCGTTTCGCCATTCGTGAAGGCGGACGCACCATTGGTGCTGGCGTGGTTTCCAAGATTGTGGAATGAGGGGCTGACCCAGCCCTGGCCTGGAGGGAGTCCTCTGGATTCCCTCCAGGCCGCCATTTTTCTTCCCGCTCGAACCTCGACAATTCACCCCTTTCCAGGGCCTGGCCCCTTTGCACCATGACCTCCTCCACCATCCCTCAACAGAAGATTCGCATTCGTCTAAAGGCCTTTGATCGCCGCATGCTTGATCTTTCCTGTGACAAGATCATTGAGACAGCAGACCATACGGCTGCCACAGCGATTGGCCCGATTCCGCTGCCAACAAAACGAAAAATCTATTGCGTCCTGCGTTCACCCCATGTGGACAAGGACTCGCGCGAGCACTTTGAAACCCGCACCCACCGCCGCATTATTGATATCTATAGCCCCAGTTCAAAAACAATTGATGCCTTGATGAAACTTGATCTTCCCAGTGGAGTGGATATTGAGGTCAAGCTCTGACCCGAGGCGCAGCACCAGTCTGATCTTTCTAGGATCATCGCCAACGATTCTCTGAGATGGTGCAAGGTTTTTTTCCCTGTCCACGCGGCTCCACCCCGGTCGGGGCGGCTCAGCTCCTCCTTTGGTGCTGCCTGTGACGGATCTCGCCGTCCGGGAGCTGCCCCTGTTCCCTTTGCCCGATGTGGTGCTCTTCCCTCAGGAAGTGTTGCCTTTGCACATCTTTGAACCTCGCTATCGCATGATGCTGCGAACTGTGATGGCGGAAGACCGACGCTTTGGTGTGTTGCGCTGGGATCCGCAGCAGAAGCGGATGGCTTCCATCGGCTGTTGCGCGGAAATCCTGCACTGCCAGGGTTTGGAAGATGACCGCAGCAACATTGTCACCATGGGTCAGCAGCGCTTTCGCGTGCTGAAAATTCTTCGCGAAACCCCCTTTCGCGTGGCGATGGTCAGCTGGGTGGAAGACGAGGTTTCCAACACCAGCGATGAACTCCAGCAGCTCACCCGGGACGTGACCCAGGCCCTGCGGGATGTGGTTGAGCTGACCGGCAAGTTGGTCGGTAAGACCACGGTCCTCCCCAACGATTTGCCCGACTTGCCACGGGAATTGTCCTATTGGATCGGTTCCCACCTCGGCGGACCCGTGGCTGACCATCAACAGGCCCTGCTGGAGATCACCGACACAGGCGATCGCCTGCGGGAAGAGCTGAATCTGCTCGATCAAACCCGCCGCCAGCTGGCTGCCCGGACCGTGCTCAAAGACACCTTTTCCTCCTCCGACAGAAACGAGGCCAACGGGTGAGCGCGACGGTTACGTCCCACCCCGCGTGGCTGCTGGGACTGTTGCTGATTCTGTTGGCAGCCTTGATCACCGCGCTGGCACTGTGGCTTCAATCCGCCCGCCGCTTCCGGGGCACTCAGAGTGTGGCCGAGGCCTACGACCGTTGGACCAACGACGCCCTGCTGGAGCGTCTCTGGGGAGATCATGTGCATCTCGGCCATTACGGCATCCCCCCGAAATCCCGGGATTTCCGTCAGGCGAAGGTGGACTTCGTGCATGAGCTGGTGCGCTGGAGCGGTCTGGATCAGCTCCCTTCCGGCAGCACGGTGTTGGATGTGGGTTGCGGCATCGGCGGGAGTGCCCGCATCCTGGCCCGCGACTACGGGCTGGATGTGTTGGCGATCAGCATCAGTGAGGCGCAGATTGCCCGGGCTCGTGCCCTCACGCCCCCCTCTCTAGCGCCCCGCTGTCGCTTCGCGGTCATGGACGCCCTCGCCCTCGACCTGGCAAATGGCAGCTTTGATGCCGTTTGGAGCGTGGAGGCCTCCCCCCACATGCCCGACAAACAGCGTTACGTTGATGAGCTCCTGCGGGTGTTGCGGCCTGGCGGTCGGCTGGCCGTGGCCGACTGGAATCGCCGTGACCCCGCTGACGGCCCCCTCACCCCCCTGGAAACCTGGGTGATGCGCCAACTGCTGCAGCAATGGGCCCACCCCGAATTCGCCAGCATCGCCTCCCTCTGCGCCAATCTGCGCAACAGTCCCTGGCATGACGGCATGGTTCCGCAAGCCGCGGACTGGACGGTGGCCACGGTTCCCTCCTGGAGGGACTCCATCCTGGAAGGAGCGCGCCGGCCGATCGCCGTGCTCAGCTTGGGACCAGGGGCTGTGCTGCAGGGCTTGCGCGAGACGCCCACCCTGCTTCTGATGGATTGGGCCTTTCGTCACGGCTTGATGCAGTTCGGCGTGTTTCGTGGCCGCAAAGCACCACTGGCCGGCTGAGCCTCTCCATATGCTCACCCCGCCAGTGGCGTGTCCTCCAGGGAAAGGGTATCCAGGGGATATGGGCCAAAGAGAGTGAGGTGCTCGCAGATCGGGCGCACCT
>JBKDSV010000204.1:0-7540 GCA_046340795.1 Cyanobacteriota bacterium
GCTGCTTCAAAGTAGTCGGATGGAGACGCCGGACCACGATTGTGATTTAGGTTCCACGCTGAGATCCCTGTGAACGCTGGACTCGGGCCCTCGGAGCTGCTGGACACCCGGGCGTAGGACGGCAAGTTTGAATCAGCCCTGCCCCTGACATCCAGCCAAGGCAGATCTATCTATGGATCAGAGACCAAGACCAGGGCGGCGCGTGTCCCATCCCTGCAACAGGCCCTAGCCCTTGGCTTCTGCGACGCAGTAGGGCGCTCCGTACGGGGGGGGCCTTCTCATTGATCGGCAACCGTCCACGGGTAACCGGCTTAGAGACCCCGGTAGGCAAGGCACCAATCCTCAATCACTCTTGAATTCTTCCGCCAATTCGGTCGAGATGACTAGAACAACCGGAATTCGCGGAATGTCTAATTTAAATTTCAACATTATCGGCTCCATGCTATCCCTCGTCTTTATTGTTGTGCTCAAATACTTCATCCAGGATTTCACTTCTTCTGTAGGTATACCCTTGGATGGCCTTTGTCCACATTTCTCTTTGCGCTCTTGGATTATCACTTTGCGGAAGACGTAGTTTTTGGCGAAGCTCGTCAATATACAAGTCAAATGATGATTTGACGTAGTCCCCGAAACGTTGAGCCGCATCATTAGCGTTTTCATAAGACCACCAAGCTATGCTCATCAGAAACAACAATAAAATGATCGCTATCATTGTATTTTGGGGACGAATAGAGAAAAGCAGGAAGACTTCAGCTATCAGTATTGCAACCACGAAACACGAGTTAACCCAAAAATCACGATAGAGTCTCTGCTCATTAACAATTATTTGATACTCGCTAGGAATCACGGACTGAAGTCGAGTCCAGCCAGTAACACCGTCAAGGCCGTACATTATGTCTGGATACTCTTCTAGTGTTCTCATCGAATTGCCAAAGGACGTAGGAAGTATCTTGCTCTCATCGCTTGGGAACTGCGTGGATAACGTTTGGCCAATCTCATTAAGCTGCTCTTGGGTGCTCTTACTTGGTTTTTGATTTACGTCTTGCCAGACTCTTTCGACAAGCCGTTCTTGCTTAATCATGAGCGATCGATACTTGCTTACTTGCCGCCTCCTAAAGATGCCAGCTATATTTAAGGGATTGAATCTACCATACCCTTCGAGAGTACGCACAAGTTCACGTTGGATAGCGGATATCAGAACGCCACATACCCATGCCAGGAATCCAACATACAAAGAGCCAGCAAGCGTCTCGATACGGTTTGACGTATTAGGCAAGAGTCTTGACAACTCTGCTGAGCCAAGGAGGAAATCATGAATGCAGACACTACCAAGAATAAGGAACAATGATGGGAGAAAGCAACGTATCCCAAACTCGGCATCAAAGAACTTAGACAGGTTACCTAGCATGTGACTACTCCTATTGAGGAGGACAAGGGATGGGGAAATTCGATCCTGGTGGTCCTTAAAGACCTCTCATAAGGTCTGATTTAGGGGGGGGGAGGCATGGGGTAAATCGATCCAGATGATCCCTCAAGACCTCCGGTACGCTCTCGCTTCATTAAGCCACCTGGCAACCGGTAATCTGCACCCGGGGGTCCCTCAAGTCCTCCCTTTCTTTGATATTTATAATCAACTGTTCGCTTCTTTAACTTTCTCTTCGAATATCCCATCCCTTTCCAGGTCTTTGGGCCGACAATGCCATCATCCTGGATTCCCTTTTGCTGCTGGAAATCTCTGACAGCGCTTTCGGTCAGTTTGCAATACACTGCTCTTCTTCTGATTTCCTCAACAACGTCCTGTGGACTCTTTTGTAAATATGTAGCAATCTCCGGGTGAAAGTGAATAAGGCGAATAAGTCGTGGATCATTTGTTGGCTTTTGGAAGCCTTGAATGAAATTCTCGTAATTTGTTTTCTTGCGCCTGCTTTTTCTAGCCATCTGTCACTTGTCGATCGATGTTGGAAGCTTGTATCAAACAAAGATCAACGTATTTAGATCTTAACGAAAATTCAAATTTTGTTCTGTTTGGATGCTTGACAAGATATTCCCCCAATAGAAAACCGGCCGGGAACCCCCGACCGGCTGAGGCCTCAAGCCTCAGAGCACCGACACCGTGGTGCCAAACCTCCCCTGCAACTTGCGAGCAAGAGCATGGGCCTTCTCGGCCGGAATGAAGCGCACCTTTTTAACAGGCTTGCCTCGACGACCAAGGGGCACCGTGTGGCGCTCATGGCCATACTCCTTGATGCCATCGGGATAGACATGCATCACCAGAGCACGGATCTGGCAGCAGGGACCGGAGGGGATCGCCATGGAAGGAACGGCGTGGGACGCCCGCCAAGCGCCTCCCGCCCGAGTGGCTGCAAGGACTGCGCAGCAGCCCGGCCTGATCCTTGCTGCCGCTTGGGTGGGGGGCAGTGTGGAAGGGTGCCCATGGCGTTTCTTTGGCGATCACCGAGGGGTACCAGGCGGAGTCCGGGCTGATGAGCATGGGGCCGGTGGCTGGGGGATGGCCATGAGGGTCCGTGGCCCTTGGTTCGGTGCAGGGCCGTAGGGGTGCGCTTTCCGGCGGGAGGGGTGCTCTGGGTCTGGAGCAGGTCTGGGTCGGTTGGTCGCCTGGGGTGGTGCATGGAGCTGAGGGCTTCAGCCGTGCCGAGGGTTCAGTCGTTGGTTGACGACGGGCTACCACCCGGTCATCAGGTGCAGTCCGCTGGTGGCTCGCAGGGGTTTCCCTCGTGCTCGTCATTGGTTGTCAACAGGGGCACCCGCCGGTCTGTGCCGGTCACACAACTAAGCCAGGACACTGCACGACGGAAGGCGGCTTCATCCTCGGGAGAGGTTCCTTCAGGCAGGATCAGGTGCAGCGCCATTGGAGGGGGGGGAGCAGTTCCCATCAAGCATTCCCAGGGGCGGACAAGGTTCAGAGCACTGCCGGTGGCCGGTGGTGGATACGTCGCAAGAGCTTGGCTGAAACGCAGGAAGGGGAAGGAGTCACAAGGCGGAGGTGGCGATGCTCAAGCGGCTCAAGCGGCTCAAGCGGCTCGGAGCCGAACACGATCGGCATCAGGGCTTCCACGAGGGCGTCGGTGGGGTCGATCGGCATGGCGGTGTTTGAACGCACTGGGAGTGTTCCCAGGGGCGGACACGGCCCCTTGGCGGCGGGGGCGAAGTCCACAGGCCCGCAGATGATCGCCATCCAGAGACTGGAGTCAGCGCCCTTCAAGTTAGGCGAGCCTCTCCAGAGCGGCCTCCGCCAAGGTTCAGCCATCGCGTCGGGTGAGGGGCTGCAGCACCACTCTGGCGTTGCCGATTTTGCCGGCGATGAGGCATTGGGGCGCCGCCAGGCGTCTGGATTCAGGAAGCTCCGCTTGTTTCCGGCCGCGATGGCGAAATCCGCCTTCCATCGGTTGCAGTCTCCCCAAACAGTGCCCATGGTGGCTGAGATAGGCGATGGGAATTCCCCGCTTCAGGCAGGCGCGAACCAATTGCGTGGTGAGCTGCATCTTGCCCAAGACCATGATCTGATCGAGCAGGGGCAAGGCCAGCCGATCGAGTTCCTCCTCCTGACTGCGCACGACGAGCTGCTCGCCATCCAGAGCGGCGGTGCCGTGGGGACGGAGGAGATAGGGCGTGCGCATGGTCTTTTGGGGCTGGCATTTCCAGTGTTCCTATAGGTGGACAGGTGGTGGGATAGCTCCGACAAAAAGCCGAGCCACTGCCGATTGGAGTGATGAAGCGGCTCGGTTTTGTGGAATCTCGGTTTCCAATCAATAGGTGTCACCAACGAGTGGTGACAGCGGCCCCCGAGAGAGCCTGCGCTGCAAGCGATCCGAAGGCGCCGTTTGCACACCCCCCTACCCTGGCGGCGCTTGGGAGGCCTCTCAAGCCTGTGGAAAACGCTGAAAGGCGTTGTGTCGCATGGCAGCGTGGCAAACGCACCAGACACCGGGATTTTCGGCGATTCGAGCGGGGCGGCGCAGAATCCGAAAAGTCCAAAAGCCCAGCCGCAGCAAGGGTTCATTTCCTAACCGCTGTTGCATCGAACATTGATTGCCTTCGAGACACACCAACGAGATCAGCTTCTCGCTCTTCGGGAAGAGGGCAGATCCAAAGGCACCAATCGTTGGGGCCTGGCTGTTGAGCACCTTTGAGGGGGTTTGGTGACCAGTGGGGGTGGATGGCTCCGAATGCAAGAGCAGAGCCACGGACCCGGCCATGGCGCCTGTGACCCCACCGAAGCTCCGCGCCGGCCCCCTCCAGGATCGCCCCTGGTCAAGGGCTTCGCGAGGCAACGGCTGGGACGTTGGCGCGATCGCCCCAGCGGGGCTCACCGCGCATGGGGTGGTGTCTTGCCCCTTGACTGGCGGGGCGTTCCTTTCGGTGTCCCGTCGCTCTGCCGTCAGGCGGCTGCTCTCATGGTCAGCGTGGCTCCGGTTCGGGTGCAGGAGGATCCGTTTGCGGTGAGGGAGTCGTGTCAGAAAGCGATTGAGTGGGTGCTCAGGCGTTCAGAGGCTGAGGGGAGGTTGATCCCTCGGGGGTGGATTGATGTGCCCTATGGGGAGGAGGAGATGGCGCTGCTGGAGGAGGAGGTGTTGCCGGTGTTGGCGGGGGTGCTCCAGAGGGTGGAGGAGATCGATGCCAGGGTTGAGAGGCATCGGCGGCTGATTCAGGCCGAAGGTTGAGGGTTTGCTGAATTCGGGGTCGGCCGAAGGTCGGCCCCTTTCTTCTGTTCCCGGTCTTGCTCTGCCGGTGGCGGCCAGTCGTCAGTAGTCATCAGGAAAAAGCACCGTCGTCAGTGGTCCATCCCCTTCTCCCCGGATGTCATCTGTGATGATCCAGATGGTGCCGTGCTCGGGAGTGTCGTAGCTGGATGAAGAGGCGGCCATCGCCGGTGCGGGCGGCTTCATCGTTGGCGGCTTTGTCGTCCGCGCTCATGTCGCCCCAATCGCCCTGGGCATGGCGATCGAGCAGGGCTGTGATCTGTTGCTGTGGAACGGCGGCGGCGAGAGCGGAGGTGGCGACGACGCGGCCAAGGTTGTGGAGCATGGGTCGTCAAGCCTCGCCAGGGTGGAGAAGGGTGCTGTCGGTGGGATGGGGCTGGCGATCCAGGCGTTCAGCCAGCAACATTTTGATGATGGATTGGCGGGTGACGCCCATGCGGGAGGCCTCACGGTCCAGCTGCTCGACCATCCAGAGGGGGAAGTCGACGTTGACGCGCTTGAGCGCCAGGCGCTGACGGCGGGCCTGGCTCAAGTCGAGGGCGTCGAGGATGGAATCGCCGTCATCAAAGCGTTGATCGAACTCAGAGGTTTTCATAGAGGCGAATTTCCTCAGGGCGAGAGCGGCGAACAGAGATGAGGCGAAGGGTGGAACCCCGGTAGGTGATAACAGCGGACCAGTGTTTGTCATGAAGGCGTCCGATGGCCAGGAAGCGGGGCTCTCCTCGTGTGCGAGCTGGGATCTCCAGCAGGGCTGGATCGTCCCAGAGGGCCTGGGCAGCAAGGAAGTCGATGCCGTGCTTCTGGAGGTTGGCGGCGCTTTTGGCGGGATCGAAGGCAAACACCATGGGAGTCAAATCTATACCGTTTCGGCGCTTGGGGTTGGGATGCCGGGGCCCCCAAGCGAGAGCCCCGGCAGGTGGCCTCAGCCGCGTGTGGCCTTGGCGAGGAACTCCTGAATCCAGATCCGGTGCCGTTCCTGGCGAATCAGCCCCGCCACCGATGGGGTGGAATCGGGCACCCGGAAGGCTGCACGGAAGGCACGGGAGAAGGCGTCTCTGTGGCGGGGGGAGAGGGCTTTGAGCTGCTCCTGAAGCTGGAGAGCGATGGCGGGCTCCAACAGGGCATCAGGGCCGGTGGATGGGTTCTGGTGGCCATTGGCGGAGGCTGCCGCCGTGGAAGCTGATGACCTGGTGGCGGTTGGCGCCGAGGCTGCGGGAGCTCTGGTGGCTGGAGCCTGGGGCCGGGCTGTGGCTTGTGGCGCTGAGGTGCCTTGCCCATGGGCGCCGTTCCCCCTGGGCGGAGCATTGAAGGTGGCAGCGATGGGATTCGCCCCCTGGGAGGAGTGCCACACGGGTGCCGCTGCAAGGGGCCGCTGGCTTCCCTGGGCTGGGGGCTGAGCCTGCGGGCGTTGAGTCGGCTGGCTTCCATTGGCTTGTGGCCGCTGAGTCGCCTGGTTGCTGTTGGCTGGTGGCCTCTGAGCTTGCGGCTGCGGCCGTTGCGCTGGGGTGGCTTGTCGCGGCTGCGCGCTCCTGGGCTGCGCTTGCCCCTGCCCCGAGGGAGTCCTCGTCACCTGCCGCTGGCTCTTGTCATAGAGGGCCAAGCCAAAGGGATTGCCAAAGGTGACGAGTGCCCGCTTCATGGCATCGGTTTCGGCTTCCTTGAGCGCCGATTCATGGGCGAGGCCCAGATCGGTGTCGATGCCATGGCCAGCTCCTGTGCCTTCCCTGATGAGCAGGCCTTGAGCACCAGCGGCAACGGTGACGCGCACACGGGCGATGTAGGTCACCCCCCAGCCGGGTCGCCTGTTGTCGCCGATGAGCCGCTCAGCTTGGTAAACGCACTGGCAGAGAAGGGTTTGGCGCTGCCAGCCATCGAAACCAAAGATGCGGTTGGCCTCATTGAGCACCACCCAGCTTTTGAGATAGCTGACGCTGCCCTTGCCCTGCTCACGAGAGGAAAGGTGGGCGCGATTGAGGGGAGCGGAGAGGGCCTCGATTTGCTGGGGGGAGAAGCCGCGGGGGGGGTGGGCGGCGGCGGCTTGAGCCCGATCCTCTGCATCTGCTTCTCGGAGCATCTGGATCACCGAGGGGCGAGCGGTGGTGGCTGGTGCCCCGATGGATTGGGAAGGGCGATGGGCGTTGGTGGTTGGGTTGGGGCGACCGTTGGCGGCAGAAAGCGTTTGGCTGTTCATGGTGTGAGGCAATAAACGTGAGCGTTGATCGAGGGGTGCAACCCGCAAGAGCGAAGGCCACACCCCATGTGTGAGGGGCTCCTGGCCCCCCCTCAGTGGATGGACCAGGAGCGGCGGGAGAGGAGGTGGGCGCCGGGGATGAGGTGGCCGTTTTTCAGGGCCTCTTTGATGGCGGCTTTATCGGGCTTGCTGGTGGTGGTGATGGCGAGCCCTTCGGTGGGGAGGGCGGTCTCGTCGGTGATGGCGACCGCCTGGGATTTGCGGGAGGTGAGGATGTGATTGGGAAACTGGAAGCGGGTGGCCTGGGGAAAGAGGCGGGTCAGCAGGGAGATAAGGGTGGTCTCCAACGAATCAGCGCGGGAGGTTTCGGTGGCGGCAAGAGCCGAGAAGCGCTTGGCCTGGGCCTGGTGGTAGGCGGCTTCTGCCCGGAGGCGATCGATCACCCAGCAAGTGGCATCAGCTTTTTGGTGGAGGGCCTGGCGGTGGGATTCCTCGGCGGCGAGGGCTTCCTCCAGATCACTGATGGCCTTGGCGTGATCGGCCTCATCACCGGAGTGGAGGCGATCGGCCGGCTGCACGATCCAGCGGGTATCAGCGGCGAGCTCGATGCCCAGCTCCCAGAGGGAGG
>JBKDSV010000205.1:0-73429 GCA_046340795.1 Cyanobacteriota bacterium
CCGATGGCACCAGCCGCTTTTCGCGCAACGGCCAAGCCATCCATCACTACATGGGCACCTCCACGTTTTCGCACTACACCGTGCTGCCCGAGATCGCCGTCGCCAAAATCCAACCGGAAGCCCCCCTGGAAACGATGTGTCTCCTGGGCTGCGGGGTGACCACGGGAATCGGCGCCGTGCGCAACACCGCACGGGTGGAGGCGGGCAGCACGGTGGCGGTGTTCGGACTGGGGGGCATCGGGCTGGCCGTGGTGATCGGTGCGGTGATGGCCGGGGCTTCGCGCATCATCGGCATCGACGTCAACCCGGAGAAATTCGCCATCGCCCGCCAGCTGGGCGCCACCGATTGCGTCAATCCGCGCGACCATGATGCGTCCATTCAGCAGGTCATCGTTGATCTCACCGATGGCGGCGTGGATTACTCCTTCGAGTGCATTGGCAACGTGGAGGTGATGCGTGCGGCCCTTGAGAGCTGTCACAAAGGTTGGGGGGAAAGCACGATCATCGGGGTGGCCGGCAGCGGGCAGGAGATCAGTACCCGCCCCTTCCAGTTGGTCACCGGACGGGTCTGGCGCGGCTCCGCCTTCGGGGGGGTGCGCGGCCGCACGGAGCTGCCCGCCTTCGTCGCCCAGGCTCAGAGTGGCGCCATCCCCCTGGAGGTGTTCATCACCCACACCTTGGGGTTGGAGCGGATCAACGAGGCCTTTGCCTTGATGCGGGAGGGGAAAAGCATTCGCACCGTGGTGCACTTCTGAGCACCACTGCCAGGCACCACCGCCAGGCACCGTGCGCCGGTCAACCCGCGGCTGTCGACTCCTGGCGGCTGAGGCTAAACCAGAATAAACTGAAAAAGTTTTTAGCGGGATAGGAAATGTCGCGCGACTCGATTGAAAACTTCCTCCAATCCACGGCGCAACAAGACGCGAAAGCGGAGCCCTTTGAATTGGAAAACCCACACCTGCTGGAAGTCAACCTTGATGGCCGGGTTTGGACCAAAGCGGGTGCGATGATCGCCTACCTCGGCGATGTCAGCTTCAGCCGCGAGGGGCTCCTGGAGCACGGCATGGGCAAGTTGCTCAAACGCATGGTGACGGGCGAGGGCACCTCCTTGATGAAAGCGGAGGGCCGGGGCCGCGTTTACCTCGCCGATCGCGGCAAGAAAATTCGCATCCTTCGGCTCCAAAATGAGATCATCACGGTCAATGGCAATGATCTGCTGGCCATGCAAGACAGGATGGATTGGGATATCACCATGCTGCGGCGCGTGGCGGGGATGCTGGCGGGCGGTTTGTTCAACGTGCGCCTGTCGGGCACGGGCTTGGTGGCGATCACCACCCATGGCACCCCCCTGACCCTGCGCGTCCATCCAGGCGAGCCGCTGTTCACCGATCCGAATGCCACGGTGGCTTGGTCGGGCTCCTTGTCGCCGGATGTGGTCACCAACATCAATCTGCGCACCCTCATCGGCCGAGGAAGTGGCGAGGCCATTCAGCTCCGCTTTGAGGGGTATGGCTGGGTGGTGCTGCAACCCTGTGAAGAAGTCTATTTTCAATCGAGGCACCGTTGACGGCGCACCTCCAGCGCGGGCGGAGGGCCATCCGCCGGGAGATGAAGAACGGCCCGACTTCTCGTCCGCTCCCTGTTCGCCCCGCCATGCTGATGGAATGACTCTCCTGCACTGTCCCCTCTGCTTCGGCCTGGCGGTCTTGTCCGTGCTCCGCGCCGCTTCCCATCTCACCTTGGTGGGCTTGCATCTGAGCCAGGGGGCGGCTGCCGGGGGAGGCATCGGCCCGCAGTCCGCGCTTTCATCGCTCAGCCGCGCCTGAACGGTCAGACCAGCGCGGCTTCGGCCTCAGCCAGGGTGATCAGGCGGTTGTTGGCGTGATCCCAGAGGATGTAGGCAAAGCAGCCCGGAATGTCGACCAAGCGCAGGCGGCGGGAGGCGCGCAGCAGGTGGGCGTTGCGCTCATGGCAGGCGCGCAACCGGTAGTTGGGGATGCGTTCGCAGAGGTGATGGATGCTGTGAAAGCCGATATCCGCCGAAAACCAGTGCAGGATCGGGGGCAGCTCCAAGTTGCTGCTGCCCTCCACCGCGCCGCGCAGATAGTTCCAGTCCGCTGTGCCGTGGGCGTAGGTGTCGGCGAAGTTGTGCTGCACAAAAAAGATGCAGATGAAGATCGCCGCCGAACAGGCCATCACCAGGGCGTAGCAGCTCCAAAAGAGTCCAGCCCCCAGCCAACGGGCCATCAACCACCAGCTGGCGATCACCAGCAGGTTGTTGGCCACCAGATCGAGCAATTCGCCAGAGGTGTACCAATGGCTGGAACGGTGTTGCCGCACCAGGGCGGGCAGCTCCGCCAGCGCCCGCCAGCCGCGAGCGCCCACGGCGACTCCCAAGGCGCGGGCCGTGGCGATCACAAATTCGCCAGCGCCCAGCAGCAACGCCAAGCGCGGCTTGATCACCAGGTAGAAAAAGCCGCCCGGCAGAAGCATCAGCGGTTGGCGCAGGAAGCCATACACCCAGCGCTGCCGCGGCGGCAACCCGCGGTAATGCTCCAGGGTCACCAGGGCGGAGGGGCCGCGGTAACGCTCCCAGTTGCCGTTATGCCGATGGTGGAAGGCATGGCCGCGCGACCAGGGATGCTGAGGGATGGCGTTGAGCACCCCGAGCCCGAAGCCCGCCACGCGGTTGAGCCAGCGGTGGCGAAACAGGGAGTTGTGGCCGCAGTCGTGCATCAACGAGAAGGTGCGCGCGGAAAACAACACCAGCAGCGCCAACACGGGCGCCAGCGCCAAGGCCAACCGCGGGAGCCCCAGCTGCGCCTGGCCGAGCCAGGCCACACCCGCCCACAGGCCCGCGACGGGTGCCAGGGTGCTCAGCAATTGCCAAGCGGCCCGGGCATCGCTGGGTTGGCGGAAGGGCTCGAGGAGGAAATCCACGCGCCGCAGCGGACGGTCGTCTGGCGACGGCAGGGGCAGGTCGTCTGGCGACGCCAGTGGCAGGCGGTCGGGCGTCGCCAGTGGCAGGCCGTCTAGCGACGGCAGTGGCAGGCGGTCGGGCGAGGCGCAAGGGCCGCCGGCAGGCGCTTGGAAAGGGGGTGGAGTGGCGTTCAGGAGGAGGGCCCGGCGTTCGGGCGCCACGACCAAAAAACTGCGATCACCTTAGTGGCATTTGCCAGCGCGGCACGTCAGATCCCCTCACCTTCTGTGGTGGCGGCGTGGTAACTGCTGCGCACCAAGGGGCCGCTGCGCACCTGCGCGAAGCCCATCTCCCGCGCCTCGGCCCCCAGCTCCGCAAACGCCTCCGGGCTCCAGTAGCGGGCCACGGGCAGATGGGCCAGGGAGGGCCGCAGGTATTGGCCGAGCGTCAACCGTTGGCAATCCACCGCCCGCAGATCGCGCAGTGTTGCCACCACCTCCTCGCGGCTTTCCCCCAACCCCAGCATCAGGCCGGATTTGGTGGGGATGTGGGGCGCCAGCTGCCGCGCCGCCGCCAACAACCCCAACGAACGCTGATAGGTGGCCCCCCGACGCACCTCCCCCTGCAGCCGCTCCACGGTTTCGACGTTGTGGTTGAAACACACCGGCTCGGCCTCCAGCACGGTTTGCAACCGCTGCCGCTGGGCCGCCACCGCCTGGGCCTCCTCCCGCTGGCCGCCCCAGAAATCCGGGGTGAGCACCTCGATCGCCACAGTCGGATCCAGCTGGCGGATGGCCGCCATCGTGTCGGTGAACAGCCGCGCCCCATGGTCGGCGAGGTCATCCCGCGCCACCGCCGTGAGCACGACGTAACGCAATCCCAGCAACCGCACCGCCTCCGCCACCCGCTGCGGCTCCGCCCCATCCAGGGGCGCTGGGGCCTGGCCCTTCTCCACCTGGCAGAAGGCACAGCTGCGGGTGCAGATCGGTCCTCCCAACAAAAAAGTGGCCGTGCCCGCCGCGTAGCACTCCGCCCGATTCGGACAGCGGCCCTCCTCGCAGATCGTGTGCAGCCGCTGTTGCTTCACCACCTCCTGCACCTCCGCCAGCTCGGAGGCCGTGCCCACCGGTCGCCGCAACCACTCCGGCAGCCGCTCCGCTGGCGGGATGGCGCTGTAGCGGCTGGGGCGGGACAGGCTCATGACACGGGCGGCGCGGGGACGAGGGGTGGGCGGTTGGAGAAGGGCGGGTCAATCCATGCGCCGACGGCCCTCGAAGGCCCGCGCCAGGGTCACCTCATCCGCATACTCCAACTCACTGCCCACGGGCAGCCCGTAGGCAATGCGACTGACGAGGGTGAAGGGTTTCAACAGCCGCGCCAGATAGAGGCTCGTGGTGTCACCCTCCACGCTGGGGGTGAGGGCGAGGATCACCTCCGTGGCGTTCTCCCGGTCGACCCGCTCCACCAGGGGCTGGATGTGGAGCCCTTCCGGCCCCACCCCCTCCATCGGCGAAATCAGGCCCCCCAACACGTGATACCCGCCCCGATACTCGCGGGTGCGCTCCATCGCCAGCAGATCGCGGGAGTCGGCCACCACGCAGATCTGGCCGTTGCGGCGCTCCGTGTCGCGACAGATGTCGCAGAGCGGCTCAGCGGAAAGGTGAAAACAAGCGCGGCAGTGGCCCACCTGGCTGCGGGCCGCGAGGAGCGCCTCGGCAAAGGCGCGGATTTGCTCCTCCGGTTGGCGCAGCAGATGGAGCGCCAGGCGCTGGGCCGTGCGCGGGCCGATGCCGGGCAGCCGTTCGAACTGATCGATCAGCCGAGCGAGAGGTCGGGTGAAGCCGCTCAGCGCTTCCTTGCGAGTGCGGTGAATCTAGGGGCGACGGGCCGGGGGGAGAATGGCGGGCAAGCCGTTGGCGCCAGACCCTCGGCGCCCCTCCCCCCGCGCGTCGCCCCCGCCCTCTCTCCCCATGCCTGTTTTGTCTCTGCTCCCCGCATCCCGCCTGGCCGTGCGGGGGATCGCCGCGGTTGCCGCCCGAGCCGCGCGGGTGGGTCGCGCCCTCCTGGCCGCCCTGCTGGCGCTGGGGTTGATCGGCGGTCTGACGGCTTGCAGCGCCGCGGCGGCGGGCTTGCAATCCTTTCAAAGTCCTGATGGGCGCTATGCCTTCCTCTACCCCACCGGCTGGAACCGGGTGCAGGTGAGCGATGGCCCCCAAGTGGTGTTTCACGATCTGATCAACAGCGATGAAACCCTGAGCCTGGTGATCTCCGATGTGAACACCATCAACGACCTCACCGACCTCGGCAGCGCGGAGGCGGTGGGCGAGCGGCTCAAGCAGGTGGTGATCGCCCCCGAGGGCAGCGGTCGCGAGGCCGAATTGGTGGAGGCCCGGGAACGGGAGCTGGGCAAGCGCACCTTCTACGACCTGGAATACAGCGTGCATCTGGCCGACCGCAACCGGCACGAGCTGGCCACCGTCGTGGTGGATCGCGGCCGCCTCTACACCTTTGCCGCCAGCACCAATGACATGCGCTGGCCCAAGGTGCGCGAGCTCTTCCAGCGGGTGATCACCTCCTTCAATCTCCTCGTTTGAGGCCCGCCTCTCCTCCCGGCCCGGAGATCACCGTGATCGGTGACGGCCTGGCCGGCAGTGTGCTTGCCCTTTGCCTGGCTGAACGGGGAGCCCGCGTGCGGCTGATCGGCGCGGAGCGGCCGATGGCGACAGCCCTCAGCTATGGCGCTCTGCCACGGGGGGCCCCCTCGCGGGCCTGGAGACGTCTCGAACGCCGCCACGGGCCCTTGGGCTGGCGCCCCAGTGGCCTGGTGTTTCATGATGCGCGGGGCGGCCTGCCCGCACAGCTGGCCGCCCTGACCCGGGCGGTGCCTGTTCCCCTGGCCCGAGTGGATGCGCCCACCTGGCTGGCGGCTCGAGGGCCGGCCCTGGAGGCAGCGGGCGTGCACCAGCTCACGGGCCGGATCGTTGGCCTGCAAGCCCGTCCTGGAGGTGGCTGGCGGCTGGAGTGGAGTCCCCTTCGCCCCAGCGGCACCGCCGTCTCCGGCACGGCTCTGACCGCCGACTCCGCTCTGACCGCTGACACCGGCACGGCTCTGATCGCCGACACCGCTCTGACCGCCGACACTGTGGTGCTGGCCGCTGGCGCCAGCGCCCGCCGCCTCTGGCCCGCTCTCCCCAGCCGCCTGCGCCACAGCTGGGCCGGTGTGCTGCACCTGGAGACCCTGGCCGCCGCCAAGGGGGCCGCCGATCGATGGCTGGATCAGGCGCGGCGGGGGCGCATCGTGCAACCGCGCCATTGGCGGCGGCCAGCCTTGGAGGCCGCCTGCGCCACCAGTCCAGAGCCGCTTTGGATCGTGGATGCGGGCCTGGCGCCCCGGGGGGCGGGTGTGGTGGTGGGGCAAATCAGCCTGATTCCACCCGCCGGGGCCCAGGCCGCCGGAGGAGCCAGCCTGGAGCCTCCCGACCCACCGTGGATGGAGGCGCGCCTGCGGGAGGGTTTGGGGCTGCTGGATCCCCACCTGGCCGCGGTGGAGGCCCCCTACCGGCAGGTGCCCGTGAGCTTTTGCCTGGAGGGCCAGCCCCTGGTGGGCCCCGTCGCGGAGGCGCCCGGGCTGTGGGTGTTCGCGGGCTTCAGCGCCGCGTTTTCCCGCGTGCCGCTCCACGCCGAACAGCTGGCGTCGCGTGTGTTGGCTTCCCTGACCTGAAGGCTTCTGGCCTCTCCTGAGGTGTGTCCGGCGGTGAGCCCTCGGAGGTGTCTAGAAAAGAAGGAAGGAACGGGGACGTTCTTCTGTGCTCCGCGGATCGCCAGCCGGATCTGCTTGGCTGGGCCAGTCGATCTCCAAATAGCTCACCCCGTTTTGGTCAAAAGGCCGACCCTCAAGGTGGTGGATGTTCAACTTGGTTGTGCTGATCGCGGTGACGAAACCGCCCAGCTCCATGGTTCCCATGTCGGTGCGCAGATCATTGCCGGTGTTCATCAGCAGGCCGGGGAGCCGCACCAGCTGGTCGGGACGCAACAGTTTGCGAAACAGCGCTTGAACAGCCAATTGCTGTCGTTCCATCCGGCCGATATCGCCGGTTTCATCATGGCGGAATCGCAAGAAACCCTCCAAATCACGCCCTTTCAAGATCTGGGGTCCAGGCTGGAGATCGATATACAAACCTTGTGTTTTATCGGTGTAAAACATTCGCTTGGGAACATTCACCTCGATGCCGCCCATCATGTCGGCGATGCGGCGGATCGCGCTGAGATTAACGATGAGATGATGGCGAATCGGGCGTCCCATGCGAGCGGAGATCTCGCGCTCCAAGGCTTCAATGCCTCCAGTGGCATACAAGGCATTGATCTTCATCGCCCCATATTGATCAGACTCGATATAGCTATCTCGGGGGATTTGAGTGATTGTCGTTTCGCCTCCCTCCACCCTCACCGTGGCGATGACATCCGTGTTGCCACCACCCACGTCCATCCCCAGGATCAGCACATCATCCTGGCCCAAATTGGCCCATGTGCTGAAGGGATTCGTCAAATTGAACCGCGGCTTCCCCTGCTCCGCGCTGGCCACCAGCTTGGCCAAAGGCGCGGAGAGAGCGAAACCAGCGCCCAGGCCAAGGGCGATGGCCAGAAGGATAGGCAGGCCAGATTTGGACTGGCCAGCGCGGCGGGAGCGGCGAGAGCGGGAGGGAGAGCGGCGCGGCATCTAGTGCGCGGTGTTACAACCGCAAGGGTTCATCCGCGCGCAAGCCGGCCTGCACCCTCCAGAGATTGGCATAGGCTCCTTGTGCGCAGAGCAGGTCGTCGTGGCGGCCCGTTTCCACAATTCTGCCCTGCTCCATCACCACAATGCGATCCGCGTGGCGCACCGTGCTCAGGCGATGGGCGATCACCAGGGTGGTGCGATCCGCCGTGACCCGATCCAGAGACTGTTGGATGGCCGCTTCGGTTTCGTTGTCCACGGCCGCGGTGGCTTCATCGAGGATCAGCACCGGTGGATCGTTCAGCAGGGCCCGGGCCAAGGCCAGTCGTTGCCGCTGGCCACCAGACAGGCGCTGACCCCGTTCCCCCACCACGGTCGCATAGCCCTGGGGTAGGGCTTCGATGAAGGCGGCGGCTTCCGCCAGGGTGGCCGCCCGTTGGATGGCGGAGAGGGGTGCCTCGAAGCTGCCGTAGGCGATGTTTTCCGCCACCGTGCCCGGAAAGAGAAACACCTCTTGGCTGACCAAGGCGATGGCGCGGCGAAGATCCGCCAATCGCAGGCGTTCGATCGGCATCCCGTCCAACACAATCTCGCCGGATTGGATCGCATACAGACGCAGCAGCAGTTTGACGATCGTGCTCTTACCCGAACCGGTGGCCCCCACGATGCCCACAGTGCTGCCCGCTGGGATGTCCAGATCAAAGTGGCGCAGCAGAGGGGAACGGCCCTGGTAGGCAAAGGTCACGTCGCGAAAGACGATGTGCCCGGCGACTTGCGCTCGATCGAGGGATTGATCACCCGAGGGGATGGCGATGGGGGTGTCGAGCAGATTCAACACCCGATGGGTGGAGGCCATGGCCCGCTGATAATCATCCAGGGTGCGGCCCAGGGTGGTGAGCGGCCACAGGAGGCGCTGGGTAATGAACACCAAAAAGCTGTAGGTGCCAACGGCGATCACCCCTTGCCACGCTTGCAGGCCGCCGATGACGAGAATGGCGAGAAAAGCGAAGAGAATCGCGAAGCGGATCAAGGGAACAAACGCCGCCGACAGGCGAATCGCCCGTTGGTTGCTGAGACGGTAGGCCTCACTGTCTTGACTGATCCGAGAACGCTCCCAGGCTTCTGCGGCATAGCTCTTGATGGTCAGCATTCCCCCGAGATTGTTGGTCAACCGGCTGGAAAGATCCGCAGCGCGGCTGCGCACATCTCGGTAGAGGGGAGCCAGTCGCCGCTGGAAGCGCAGCGAGCCCCAGAGGATGACGGGAATCGGCAGAAAGGAAACCCCAGCCACGGTGGGGGAGAGCACCAGCATGGCCGTGCCGATCACCACCACCGTGGTGATCAGCTGCAGCACCTCGTTGGCGCCGTGGTCGAGAAAACGCTCGAGTTGGTTGATGTCGTCGTTGAGGATCGTCAACAACTGACCACTGCTGCCGGCCTCAAAAAAGGCCATCTCCAGCTGTTGCAGATGGTCGTATCCCTCAATCCGCAACTCGTGCTGCACGGTTTGGGCCAGGTTGCGCCAGAGGAGGCCGTAGAGATACTCAAAGAGCGATTCGGCGCTCCAGATGAGAAAAGAGATCCCAGCCAACACCGTCAGCTGGGAAGGAACCGTCTGAAAGCCAAGGGAGGCCAGCCAAGACGTGTTTTGTTTCACCACCACATCGACAGCCAAGCCGATGAGCACCGGCGGGGCGAGGTCGAAGACCTTGTTGAGGACGGAGCACAACGACGCCAAAACGACGGTGCGTCGATGGGGACGAAGCTGACGCAGCAGCCTGGTCAGCCCCGAACGTCGGTCCCCCCCGTGGGGGGGGAGAGCCCCTTCAGCGGACAGAGCCGCCAACCCGCGCCGAGCGATCGCCGTAGCCGCCGCCACGGTTGGAGCGCGGACGGGGACCGCCGCCGCCGCCACCGCCGCCTTGGCCCCCTTCTCTGGGGGTGGCTTTGTTGACACGGATCATGCGACCCATCCACTCCACATCTTGAAGATCGTCGATGGCCCGTTGCTCGGAAGCAGCATCGATGAGCTCGACAAAAGCGAAGCCCCGTTTGCGGCCTGTTTCCCGATCGAGGGGCAGGCTGCATTGGCGGACCTCGCCATATGTGGCGAACAGGTCAACGAGATCCTCGCGCTCGGCTTCAAACGAGAGGTTGCCAACGTAAATGGTCATTCGTAAATGGGGCCTGGAACAGATTCTTTTTGTGCGGGTGTCCCGGGAAGGATCAGTGAGCAGTGAAAAACCAGGGATGAAACTCCTTCGGACAGAGGCCGGGGAGACAACCTGGTGGGTCAAGGCCGGCTGAGCGTGCCGAAGGAAGCCTGAACACTGTGGAATCTCTCAAACCCTACATCGCCAACCGCCCCAATGATTGAGGAGTGTGAAGGCAGGTGGAAGGAAAGTGGAAGAGGGGGGCCTCAGGAAGCAAAGTGGCCCCATTGTCAGCAAACGCTGATTTTGGTTGATCCCCGATGATCCCTCCGCTCACTCCTCCGCCTGTGCCCTGGAGTCTCTCCTGGCGTGAAGATGGCGAACTCGCCCCGCAAGATCGTTTCGACATGCTGCAGACCCTGATGCTCGTGGAAATGCCTGAGGCTCAGCCTTCCCTGATCTTTGCCATGGAAAAGCTGTCTTTGACAGAGATCACGAGCCTGTCCACCGGTGAAGTGACCGGCCTGTGCGCTTGAGGCCCGCGGAGGCCCGCCGCACGCCTTACAAGGAATAGCGGCGGGCCGTGGAGGCCCGACAAGAACCGCGGGCCGAATCGAGGCTCATGCCTTGACTGAGGCGATCCACCACACAACGGCAGGCGTAGTCAGCGAGTCCTGCGGGAGGCACCCTGCCGGATTGCGCGATCTCCTGTTCCACGGCCATCTGGCAATAGGCCTGCACAATGGAATCGAGCCCAGAGCTTCTGGCTGGCCCTGCGCTCTGACCCAGAAGAGCCCCCGCCAGCAGCAGCCAAGCGCCAGCGAGGGATGAGCAACGATGCCTCATAGGCGGGAGAGTTGCAGTTCCTTGTTCATCACGCGCAGCCGTTGCAGGTTGGCGACGACGTCGGCGGGGATGTCCTTGGGCAGATCAATGGTGGTGTGGCAGTCATAGATGCGGATTTTGCCGATCGATCGACCGGTGAGGCCACCTTCATTGGCGATGGCGCCCACGATGTTGCCGGGTCGCACCCGATCACGCCAGCCCACCTCCAGCCGAAAACGCTCCATGTGGGCCTCCGGTCCGCCATCGCTCTCCCCTCGGGAGCTCTCCCCTCGGGGGCTCTGGCCCGGGCGGGGAGCGCGCCGTTTGGCGGACTGTGGATCCACGGGGATGGAGGCCAGGGCCGGCTCCTGCTCATTGAGAAGCAGGGGCTTGCCGCGCAGGGCGAGGGCGAGAGCGGCCAGGGCCACCTGTTCGAGATCGGCTCCCTGCTCCCGACCCACGCGCTGCAGCAGCTCGCCCACCAGGGCCCGCTCCGTTTCGGAGAGCGGTGAATCCGCCACCAAAGCGGTGAGGCCGGATTCCAGGCGGTTGAGGCGTCCCTGGTTGATGCTGGCGTTGGAGGGCACCTCCATGGGGGTGATGGTCTCGCCCACGGCCCGCTCCAATTCGCCGAGGAAGCGTTTTTCCCGCGGCGTGAGGAACAGGATGGCTTGGCCGGAGCGTCCCGCCCGGCCCGTGCGACCGATGCGATGCACGTAGGCCTCGCCATCGAAGGGCATGTCGTAATTGATCACCAGGGCGATGCGATCCACGTCCAGCCCGCGGGCGGCGACATCCGTGGCCACAAGCACGTCGAGCCGCCCATCGCGCAGCCGCTGAATGGTGCGTTCCCGTTGAGCCTGCGGCACATCGCCATTCAAGAGCGCCACGTTGTGGCCCTCCCGTTCGAGGGCTTCCGCCAGCGACAGGCTGACCGCCTTGGTGCGGGTGAAGATGATCACGCCTCCCTGGCCCTCCGCCTCCAAAACCCGCTGCAGCGCCTCCTGCTTCTGTTGGGGTTGCACCACGAGAACACGTTGTTGAATGCGGCTCCCCTCACCCTTGCGGCTGTGGATGGTGATCTCAGCGGGTGTGCGCAAATAGCGGTTGGAGAGGCGACGAATGGCGGCGGGCATGGTGGCGGAGAGCAACACCACTTGTCGCTGACTGGGTAGTTGCTCCAGCACCCATTCCACGGATTCGATGAAACCCATCCGGAGCATTTCATCCGCCTCATCCAAAACCAGGGTCGTCAAGCCGGAGAGATCCAGCGTGCCTTGGCGCATGTGATCCATCACCCTTCCGGGTGTGCCGACCACCACCTGCACGCCACGGCGCAACTGCAGCATCTGTTCGCGGAAATCGGCTCCGCCGTAGAGCGCCAACACCCGCACCTGGGGCAGCTGGGAGGAGAAGCTGGCCAAGGCTTCCGCCACCTGCAGCGCCAGTTCCCGTGTGGGGGTGAGCACGAGGACCTGGGGGCGGCGCTCGGCGGGATCAAGGCAGTGGAGGAGGGGAAGGCCGAAAGCGGCTGTTTTGCCCGTGCCTGTGCGGGCCTGGCCCACCAGGTCTCGGCCCAGCATCAGCTCGGGAATCGCCGCCTTCTGGATCGGCGAGGGGGTGTGAAACCCCATCGCCTCCAGGGCGGAGAGGATCTCAGGGCGCAGGCCAAAACGGGAAAACTCGCTCGTTGGCGCTGGAGCGGGATGGACGGTCGGCTCGGCGTCCGTCTCCGAGGGGATGGAGGCGGGGAGCCCGCCGTCGCGCACTTCGACGGCGGCGGAAGCGTCGATCAGAGGTGTGATGGCGCCCGCCAAAACGACATCAGAACAAACAGCGGCGTTGGCGCCGGAACAAACATCAGACATGGAACAACCTCAGGCTTGAAGGCCGTGGATCCTTCAATAGAGACCTGCAGCTGGCCCAAAAAGAGATGGTCTCAAAGGGTGAATCTCTCGATAAAGAACATTCGAGCGAGATCCATTCACCATGAAACGGAACCCGAGAATGATGGCGGACGCAAAATCGCCAGCCGAATGTTCAGAGCTGCTTCAGCTTTATCAAAGGGTGAGACAAAATCCTAGCATCAGTTGGTGCGGCCCCATGGTCGGCTTGGAGGGACGGGAGGGCGTGGAGCGATCCGTCAGGCGCCATGGATGGGGCGCTTGGTTGGGGGTGGCGCTTTGAGGGGATGGGTCAGGGGTCGGCCCGGAATGGGGCTGGCTGGCTTCAAAGCCGGCCGAAATCGTCCTCATAGCGCTCGATGTCGTCCTCGCTGAGCAGCGAGCCGCGCTGCACCTCCACGATCTCCAAGGCGAGCGCACCGGCCTCGGCCCGGTGACGGGCGCCTTCGGGCACGAACAGCGTCGTTCCGCGCTCCGCCGGAATGGTGGTGTCGCCCCGCGTCAGCATCCCCTCGCCGTTCACCACCACCCAATGCTCACAGCGGTGCCTGTGGCTTTGCAGGCTGATCCGCTGACCGGCGGCGAGCCAGAGCCGCTTCACCAGATAGCCATCACCGGAGGAGAGGGTTTCAAACCAGCCCCAGGGGCGCCGAACGCGCGCGTGGGTCAGGGAATCCATCGGCGAGAGGAGCCGCAATGCACTCGACATCCAATCATTTCCCCTGGACGTGGTCGCCTGACTTTGTTGAAGTCCAAACCGGGGTCACGCGAGCCGCCGTGCCCCGCCAGGCGGTTTCCGCGCCCGTGAACGCGAGCGCTGCCGTCAAGTCGGCGGGGCGCCAACTGGCGGAGGGTCGATCGGCGGAGTGAACAGCCAGGCCTCCTCCCGCGCTCGGGTGAGGGCGGTGTAGAGGAGGCGCGGGTCGGCGGGATCGGGGCCCGGAAGGAGCACCATCACGGTTTGGCTTTCGCTGCCTTGGGCTTTGTGCACCGTCAGGGCCAGGGCGGGTTCCAGGGCGCCGCTCACCTGGGCGGGATGCACCCAGATCGGCGCATCCTGGCCAAACAGCAGCCAGCGCTCCGGCCCCTCCCCCGCCACGAGCACGCCCAGATCCCCGTTGCTCAGGCCCAGGCCGTGGAGGTTGCGAACGCAGAGCACAGGCGTGCCACTGGGCCAGCGGGCCAGGGCGGACGGGGAGGCGTCTCCCAGCAGCTCGCGGTGCACGGCGTGCACCCCCCAGGGGCCGCGATGGCGGGGGGTGAGGAGCAGGAAGGCATCGCGAACGGCCAAGACCTCTCGCCAGCCCTCCTCCCCGCCCGGCACACAGGCGTCGGCGGCGGTGCGCAGCTGTTGCAGGTGGCGCGTCAAGCGTTGCCGCACGCTGGCGGGCAACTGCCCTGGTGATTCTTCACGCCAGCGCAAGTTGGCATGGTCGGCCAGGCCGCGCAACAGGGGTCGCAGCAGGGTGAGGGGATCGATCGCGGCGGTGGGCTCGGCCTCCATGCCCTCTCGCAAAGCGGCGGCCACGGTGGCGATGGCTCCGTCATTGCGGTAGGTCGTGCGCACGGTCACCACCGTTTTCGCGAGGGCCGGCTGGTTGGCGCCGCTCAGCAGATCCCGCAGCGGCGCGCCGGGAGCCACGGGGGGCAGCTGGGCGGGATCGCCCACCAACACCAGCCGCGCCCCCTCGGGCAGGGCGTCGAGGAGCGCTTTCATCAACGCCAGATCCACCATCGACACCTCATCCACCACCAACACATCCAGGGAGAGGGGCCGCTGGTGATGGCGGCCAAACGCCCCGTCGCCTCGGCTTTCCAACAGCTGATGCAGCGTGCCGCAGGGCCAGCGGCCGGCGGTGGCCGCGCGCAAGCGGGCCGCGGCCTTCCCCGTGGGCGCGGCCAGATGGATCACCGCTCCCTCCAGCCGCTGGGCCACCGCCTCCAGGAGATGGGCCACCGTGCTGGTTTTGCCGGTGCCCGGGCCGCCCGCCAACACCAGCAACGCGCGCTCGAGGGCGATGCGAATCGCCTGGCGCTGCTGGGGATCCAGCCCATCGGCGACGGGTGGGGAAACGGCGAGGGGTTGCTCCCGCTCCGCCCGGGCCTCCAGCGCGGCCAACACCTCGGAGCGCAGTTGCAGCCAGCGTCGCCAGCCCAGCCACGGGCCCTCCAACGCCAGGGGCCCATGGGGATCGCGGCCGAGGGGGGAGGCGGCCAGGGCGTCGCGGTGCAGGGCGGGCCAGCCTTCAGAGCGGATGCCAGGCGGGGCGGGGCCGTTGAGCGCGATGGTGAGGTCTCCCTGTGCCAACGCGAGGGTGAGCGCCTCAATCAGTTCCAGCAGGGGTGGATCCGGCTGTTGGCCGTAGAGCCGCGGCAATGCTTCCGCCAGGGCGCCGCTGAGGGGCGGCAGCCAGGGGGGCGGGTCTCGGCGGTGAGAAACGGTCATGGGATGGAGCCGGGCTGCCAGCCGGGGGGGGCGGAGCCCAGGGCCTCATCCAGGGCGAGAAGGCGCCCGAGGGGAGGCTGCTCGACGAGCATGCCCGGCACCGGGCCAGGCGGGCGGGGGGCCGCCGCCGCTCCCGGCGTGCCGCGAACAAAAACATAGACATAGCCGCCCAGATGGCGCCGGGGGTCGTAGCCCGGCAGACGCCAGGCGAGATAGCGATGCAGGGCCACCAGGTAGAGATGGGCCTGGAGGGGGTAGTGGTGGCTGGCCATCAGGTCGCGCAGGGCCTCCGGTCCGTAATCCCCGGGGCCACAGCTGAGGCACTGACCCCGCTCATCTCGCCGGCCGAGGCGGTTGCTTTTCCAATCCAGCACCCACCAGCGCTCAAGGCCGGCGGCGGGGGCGGGAAACACCAGATCCATCGAGCCGGTGAGGAAGCCGTGGTGGTGCACGGGCAGCTGGGCGAGGGCCGCGGCGTAGTCGGCGCCGAACAGACCGCCGGGATGGCGGCGAAAGGCGTCAGCAAGGTCGCTGGCTCGGGCCTGTTGGAGGCTGAGGTCGAAGTGAAGTTCATTCAGGCGCTGGCGGCGGGGCAGATCCGCCGGGCGGAGGGTGCCGAGCGGACCACCGAAGGGGGTGGCGAGCATCTGCCGCACGGCCCCCAGCAGGGGCTCGGCGAGGGTGTCGCTCAGCCCGGCGCGCCGCAGTTCATGGGCCGCCAACCGCTGGCTGGCCAGGTCGGTGAGGTCGGTGTCGTAGGCGATCTGCTCCAGCAGGCGATGGAGACAGTCGCCAAAGCCGCTGCCGGCGGGCAGATCGGCCCACAGGCCGCGGTCGGGCCAAGGGGAGGGTGGGGCCTCGGGTGTGGCGGTGGGCCCCGCGGCCGGAGACGGGGCGGGAACGTCCCACGGGTCGGGATCGGCGACGTCACGGCCTTCTTCCAAGGCCTCGACGCTGAGGATGTCGGCGGCTTGGGTATTGGCTCCTTGGGTCTCGGCCCTTTGGGTCATGGCCCTCTGGGTCTCGGCCTCTTGGGTCTCGGCCTCTTGGGTCTCGGCCCTTTGGGTCTCGGCCGCTTGGGTCATGGCCGCCTGGGTCGCGGTGTGGGGGGCTGGCGGGCGGCGGTCGTGGGTCCAGCTGGTGTAGCTGCTGCGCGCCCAGCTCCGATCGAGGGGCCAGCGGGGGATCGGGCCCACAGCCAGGGCTTCCGGCGCGAGGGCGGGATTCCCGTCCGCCGCGCGCCAGCCCGGCGGCGGCGGCGGCGGTGGCTCCAGCAGCCGCAGGGGGAGCTGGCGCCGCTGGATCTCCTCCTCCAGGCGCTGCCGCCAGCGCTCCAGGTTGGTCTCCGGCCAGGGCGCATCGGGATCGAGGAGGGCGTCGTCGGGAAACAACCAGGGGGTGAGGGGATTGCACTGGCGCCCCTTGGCGGGCACCCAGGCGAGCACGAGGCGATGCATGGCGCGGGTGAGGGCGACGTAAGCGAGCCGCTCCCGCTCGGCCTCCTCCTCCAGACGGGCGTGGCGATCGGCCCGCCAACCGGTGCCCCAGTGCCGGTTGCGATGCAGATCCAGCCGCGGCGCTCCCCCGGGGTGCGGGTGCCAGCGGCGGCCCTCGCCCTGGCTCCGGCCCGCGTCGAGCCAGAGGTCAGGGCAGATCCCCAGCGGATATTCCAGCCCCTTGCTGCGGTGCACCGTCACCACGGCGACAGCCTGGCGCACCTTGTCGCTATGGGTCTGCTCCGCTTCCGGGATGGTGTCCACCTCCTGGAGGCGCCGGCGCCGCAGCCAGCGCGCGGCGGCCTGGGGACCCAATCGGTCGCGGTGCAGCCGCTGTTGCAGCAGCTCGGCCGCCTGCTGCAGATCGGCCAGAAAGCGCCCGCTGGTGGAGAGGCGAGCCATCTGCTCAGCCCCCAGCACAGCGGCCAGGGGGCCGAGCAGACCCTGGCGGGGCCAGGCCTGGGCGAGGTGTTGCAGGCTGGCCGCCAGGGTGCTCCAGCGCAGGGGGGGAGCGGTGGCGATGGTGTCCGCGCTCCAGCCCAGGAGGGGGGAAGCGGCGAGCAGGCGCAGCCGGTTGGCGTCGGAGGGCTCGGCCAAGGCGTCGAGGAGGCGTTGCAGGGCTGTGGCGGCGGGGGTGGCAAACACATCGGCCTGACTGACCAGGCGGCTGGGGATGCCCAGGTGGCGAAGGGCCTGGCGCAACCCCTCCGCCTGGGCATGGGTGCTGACGAGCAGGCAGATGTCCGCGGGCTCGAGGAGGCGATCGGTCTCGCCTTCCCGCAACAGGGGGGGATCGCGCAGGAGGTGGGCGACGTAGCTGGCCATCTGACGGGGCAGGCGGGCGCCCAGGTCTGTGCTGGTGGGCAGGGAGGTGGTGACGGAGGGATCGGGCGGCGCGGCGCCGGGCTCCGGGGGGGTGGCCGCCGCGGGCCAGGGAGCCCCCAGCCAGAGGATCTCCAATGGGGTTTGCCCGTCTCCCCCGCGGTTGGCTTTGGCGGCCAAAACAGGCATCGGCGCCAGGCCGGAGCGCGCCAGGCCGCGGGCGCAGAGTTGGTTCAGGGCGGCGATGAGCTCGGGGGTGGAGCGTCGGTTGTCCCGCATGGCGTAGCGGGCGTCGGCCCGGGCGCGTGCCGCGAGATAGGTGTCCAGATCGCCGCCGCGAAAGCGGTAGATCGCCTGCTTCGGATCGCCCACCATCACCAGCAGGTGGTGACCGCCGCCGAAGGTCAGCCGCAGGATCCGCCACTGGATGGGATCCGTGTCTTGAAATTCATCGATCAAGGCGGCGCCGTAGCGCTCGGCCACCGCCGCCAGCAGAGGCGTGGGGGTGGTGGCGTCGGGGCCGGGATCGAGGTCGCTGAGGAGCTGGGCGTAGGAGCACAGGCCGAGGCGCTGACGCCGTCGCGTCAATTCGCGCCGCCCCCAGTGGCAGGCATGGAGCAAGGCCAGCTCCGCGGGACCATCCACCAGATCGGCCACGGCCTCCATCAGGGAGCGGTGGGGGAGGGAGATCGGCCGTTCCTCCTGGTCCCCGCCCGCGAGGTCCTCCAGGGCGCGGGCGGTCTTGCAGAAGGTGCCGGGATGCAGAAAGGTGGTGAGCATCTCTTGCCGCAAAACCGTCTCGTAGCCGGGTGTCGCCAGGTCTGTCTCGGCCGAGTCGGCCGGTGCGGGGTCGCTTTCCCCGGCGGTGATCAGGGCGTCCACGGCGGCGTGATTCCAGCGCGACGTCTCCTTCAAGACATAAGGCTTGTAAGTCAGGCCAGCGGCCTTCCACTCCTTGGCCTGGCTGAAGAGCGCGGCCATCAGGTCGTCCCCCTCCCGCCGCCAGGCGCGGGTGAAGCGCCGCCAAAGCGCGTCCCACAGCCCGGGCAAGGCCTCGGCCAGCGGGGTGTCGACCGACAATGCGGGGGGCAAGGGATCGAGATCCAGGCCGGGATCCCCGTCGAGGGAGCGCAGCAGGGCGGTCAGCGTCTCTGGCTTCAAACCCTTGCGCCGCAGGCCCTGGATCAGGGAGGGCGGCAGACGCAGCACCTGCTCCTGCCAGTAGCTGTGCACCACCTGTCGCAGCAGGGTGTCACCCGCGTTGTCGAGCACAAGGTCTGGTGGGCGGCGGGCCTCCAGGGCGTGGCGCCGCAGGCTGCGCTGACAGAAGCCGTGGATGGTGGTGATGTCCGCCCCGTCGAGCTCCTCCAGGGCCAGCAGCAGCCGCATTTCCGCCACGGCGCCCTCGGCGTGCTCCAGCCGCTGACGCGTGAGCCACTCGGCGAGCACCGCGTCCGGCGGGGTGCGCTCCGGATCCCGCAGACAGCTGAGGGCGTCCTGCAGCCGGCGCCCGATCCGTTCCCGCAGCTCGGTGGCCGCCGCGTCGGTGAAGGTCACCACCAGAAGCCGGCGCAGGGGAATGGCCCGCTCGGTCACCAGCCGCAGGGCCAGATGGGCCAGGGCGAAGGTTTTGCCGGTGCCCGCGCTGGCCTCCAGCAGGCGCAGGCCGGGATCCAGCGGAAAGCGGTTGGGATCGAAGTCGGCCGGCTCGTCGATGGCCGGGAGGCGGGCGGTGGCGACGGGGGTGTCCATCAGCGGCGCCCCTTCTCCCCGGGGAGGAGGGCGGCGAACAGGGGAGCGAAGAGGCGGGTGGCCTGCTCCGCGAAGGGCAGATCCTCCAGCAGCGAGAGCAGGGAGCGCTCGCTGCCGAAGCACAGCCGCATCACCTCCTGATCCCGTTCACCGCGGCCCAGGAAGGCGTTGCCTTCCCAGGCGTCCGTTGCCTTCTCCATTGCCTTGGCGGGGTTGCCGGAGCCCCCCTGCGCAATCCAGGCCCAACCGGTTTCCGGGGGCACCGGCCAGCAGGTGGAGCGCCAGGTTTGGCGCAGGTGCCAGAGCCGCGCCAATTCTTGGCGGGCGGCCTCTGGATCGGGGGCGGCGAAGGCCAGTTGGCAGCCGAAGGTGTCTTTGCCCTCCTCCGACCCGCGGGCGATCAGCAGCCCCCGCCGCGGCGCGGCGGCGCCGAGGGCCGCGACAGCGAGCTGCAGGCGCAACCACAGATCCAGGCGATGCTCCACCCGTGCCAGGGCGGGATGCACCAACACAACCGCGTCGCCCCGCAGGCTCACGCTCCCCTGCCACCGCTGCCAGCGCAAGAGCGGCGTTCGCTCGTCCCCCAGGGGCCGCAACGCCGTCACGAGGCTCTGCCAGCGATCATCCAGCCGGTTGGCTTCCAACACCGCGCCCTGGGCGGGGGGGAAACGCCCCTCCCCGCGGTGGCAGCGCAGCCAGAGCTCGCCGCCCCGCGCCAGAGGAGCGCTCTCCAGGGCCGAGGGCAGCCCCGGGGCGAGGGCCTCCCGCAACAGCGCCACCCGCTCCCGCTCTCCGAGTTCCAGGGGCTCCAGGTCGTCCACATCCTCGCGACGTTCCCCGGGAGCCATCCCCAATGCGCGCAACCAGGTCTTCTGCGGCGCCAAGAGCCAGGCGCGCAGCTCCTCGAAGGGATCCTCCGCCTCCGCCTCCGCAGTCGCCTTCACCTGCGCCTCCGCAGTCGCCTTCACCTGCGCCTCCACCTGCGCCTCCACCTGAGCCTCCACCTCCGCCTCCACCTCCGCCTCTGCGGTCGCCATCACTTCTGAGGTCGCCTCCAGGGGAGGAGGGGGCACCGCCAGCCCTGGCTCGGGGGGAGACAGGCCCTGCCGCAGCTGAAGACAGGCCCGCAGCAGCCGACGGTCGCAACAGGAGGGAGGCCGGTCGCCCTGTGGCAGGAAATTGGCCGGGTCCAGCGCGTTGGGTTCATGCTCCACGAGCAGGGCCGCCGCTTGGTCGGCGGGCAGAACGCTTTGCAGCCACTGCAGCCATTGCTGCACAGGCGCCGCCGGCGGCCTCGCCACCCCCGTGCGTTCTTCCAGGCCATTCCACGTGAGCACCAGGTGATCCCTGGCGGAGAGCAGGGCCTCCAGGAGGGCGTAGCGGTCCTGGTCGGCCGGATCGGGATCGCCCAGCTGCCGACTGGTCTCCAGCAAGTGAAAGCCGGGCCGCTGGCGCTGACGGGGGAAGGCGCCAGCGTCGAGGCCCATCAGGATCAACACCCGGTGGGGGATGGCGCGCATCGGTTCGAGGGCGCTGATCGTCAGGGCGCCGCTGCGATGGCCGAAACGCCCGCTGTCGCGCGTCAGTCGCTCCTCCAGCACGGCGGCCACCACCGCCGGATCCAGCGGAAGTTCGCAGGTGCCCGCCACCACGCGCCAATCCTCCAGGGCGCCGCGCAGCGGGGCGAGCTCCACGTCGCTGGGGGGCTCCTTGCCGAAGAGATCGTCGAGGGCCTCCCCCAGCCGCTCCACCCAGGCCGCGCAAGGGCGCGGTCGCGACAGGAGCTCCAGCCAATGCTTCAGCCGCAGCAGCAGGTGGAGGGCCCGTCCCCCCAGGTCGAGCGGCGCCAGGGGGGGGGCGGGCGCGGTGTCGGTGGGCCAGCTGCCGTCGGGTGCGGGCAGCACCAGGCCCAGAAGCAGGCGGTCGATGGCCCAGCCCAGGGTGTGGGTGGGGTCGCCCCGCCGGTCTCCGGCCCCGAGCCCCCAGCGAAACCCGCAGCGCTGGAGCACCGCCGTCAGCCCACCGGTCTCCTCGGCGCTGAGGCCAAAACGGCGCTGCAGCGGCGCCGACTCCAACAGCCTCTCCAGCCCGCTGGCCGTGAGCCGATCCCCCGCCAGGGCGAGCAGATCGAGCAGGGTGCGGCTGGCGCCGCCATCGCCCTCCTGACTGCGATCGGTGAGACGCCAGGGCAGCTCCACCCCCGTGGCGTCCCGATCGCCAAACACCGTGGCGATCAGCGGGGCGAAGGTTTCCACAGCGGGCGTCATCACCAGGATGTGGCGGGGTTCGAGGGTGGGATCGGCGGCCAGGAGCTGGAGCACGCGGTCGCGCACGATCCGCACCTGGCGCAGGTCTCCCGGACAGGCGTGGAATTCCAGGGAGTGATCCCCCTCGGCCCGTCGCGGGGCGGGTTGCCGCTCCGGATCCAGCAGGTGCTCCTGGAGCTGGTGCAGGAGGCGGGGCGGGGCGGCGGCCGTGGTCTCCCCGCCAGCGACCAGGCGGGTGGGCCGCAGGAAGAGCGCCTCCTCCCGCTCCTCGCTCAGTTGGGCCTCGCCCGTGCCCTCCAGAAGTTGTTGAAATTCAGCGCCCAGCCTGCCGAAGCGGGCTTCCAAAGGCGGGGCTCGCAGGAGCCATTCCCCGTCCAGGGGCTGCTGCAGGGCCAGGGCCTGCTTCAGGGCCTGGCGGCGGGCGACACAGCGATGCCAAAGGCTGGGGCAGGGGGTGAGCAGGTAGATGTCAACCGGCAGCCAGGCCGCGAGGGCCTGCAGCAGCCGCACCTGAATCGGCGCCATGCTGCTTGGCCCGAAGAGCCGCAGCCGTTCCCCGAGATGCCGCTTCAGAAGCGCGGGGTCTCCCTCCCCGACGCGCAGGCGGCGGATCACCTCCAGCACCCGCGGTCCGAAGGGGGCGACCCCGATCCGCTCGCGCAGGCGCCGATAGAGCCAGGGCTGCCACAGCTGGGAAGGGGGGAGGGGCTGGCCCGTGGCGTCCAGATCCCGTTCCGCCTCCCACAGGGTGAGGAGATCGGGGCGATAGAGGGCGTAATCATCGAAGGCGTCGGCGATCGACCGAGCCAGCTGCCAGAGGGGGGTCTCCACCCGGCCCTGGACTGGGTCACGCTCCAGCCAGAGGCGCAACAGCTCGCCCCGGGGGGTCGCCGCGAGGGCGGGAAGCTCCTCCAACAGGGGCCACACCAGGTTGGTCGCGCGCCAGGGATCGGCCTCCGCCTCCTGTTCTCCGCCCGGGTCCTCCCCCAGCGCCAGTTGCACCACCCGTCGCAGATGGCTGCCGGGAAAGGGGAAGCGCAGATGGGCGGCGATGCCGCCGAGATGGAGCGCCAGCGCCTCCCCCAGCCAGCGGCTGGTGGGCCAGGTGTTGACCACCACCTGCACGGGCTCCAGTGGAGCTGGCGGCGGGTGGCGGAGTTGGGCCGCCAGCAATTGCACCAACACTTCGGCCCGATTGCTGCGGTAGATCGTCAGCAATGGCGGTTCTCCACGAGGGATTAGGCCACGGGGGCGCAGTGCCGCGAGCCGATCCGGTCTGAGGCGTGGGCCGAGACACCAGAGCCCGGCACGCTCAGCAGATCGCCCGATTCGGGGCAATAGGCGGTGAGTCGTCCGCCGTAACAGGCCCCGGTGTCAATCAACAGGATGCGATCGAGACGGCGCACGTGGGGGCCCGGGGTGTGGCCGACGATCACCGCGCCGTAGCGCCCGGCGTAGGCCTGCCAGAAGGGCAGGCGCACATCCAGATCGGGAACCCAGCGCAGGGGATCAAAGCCCGCATGGGTGGCCACCCAGCCGTTTCCCCAAAACGCTGTAGGCAGCTGGCGCAGCCTGTCGACCCATTGGGCGCAGCGGCGGTGGCCCAGCTGGCGGTAGGTGTCGCAGCCGGCCAGGCGACGGAACGCCTCATCGCGGCGGGGATGGAGGCCCTTCAGGAATTTTTTTTCGTGATTGCCCATCAGCCACACACCCCGACCGCTGCTCACCAGATCCCACGCCAGCTCCATGGCCTGCGCGATGCCGGGCCCCCGATTGATCACATCGCCCAGGAGCACGAGCCGATCGCCAGGGGGAAGGAGCGCCACCAGGCGGGCCAGGGCCTCCCCGCAGCCGTGGACATCCCCGATCACCCAGTGGCGCGGAGCGGAGTGGGGGGAGGGCATGCGGAAACCGATGTCCCGAACAGTGTTGCCTCCCGAGGGGTGTCCTGTCACCCGCCCGGGGGATCCGCGGCTTGGGGTGAGCCGCTACGGTGCCCCGGAGGCCTGCTGGGGCAATGGAGGGGGGAACATGAACGAATCGCAACAATCGGCAGCCTCCGCAGGCAGCGGCGACCTGCGTTCTCTGCCCACGGTTCAGAGGGTCTCCCTGCTTGTCAAGGCCCTGAACGGGGCCAAGCGCACCAATGAGGCCTTGGCCCGGTGCGGGGATGGAGAGGCGATGCTGGATGTGTTGCTCGATGCCTCGCAACGGTTGGGTCTGGGACTGAGCCGCGCTGATCTGCGTGACACTCCGCCGATTCGCGACTGGATCTGGTGGAAAAACAAGGAAGCGGTGCTCACGATCGGCGATGCCAAGCCCCGCTATCAGCAAGACGGAGGGCAGGGGCGTCCGCCGGCCCGTCCGTCCGAAGGGGGAGCGGCGGACGCCGCGACGCGCAAGAAGTTTCTCGGGCTGTTTTGACCAGCGCGGGGCGACCGCAGCCCCGGATCAGGAGGCGGGTGAGGCGACGAGGCTGGCCAGAGGATCGGGAATCGTCGCGCTGGGCGCCTCAAACGGGCCGCGCAGCACGAATTCCAGCCGCAGCTTCATGAAGGCGATGAAGCTCGGGTCGGTGGAGACCACGGCGGCGGCGGGGCGGGGCACGCTGGCCGCCGTGGCGGCCAGCTCCGGTGTCTCCAGGAACGCCGGCTGGCGCACGAGCCAGAAGTCGATCGCCCGGCCGGCCTCTTCATAGTGGCGGGTGCGTTCGCGCAGCACCTCCTCCAGGGGTTCCTCCCGGGTGAGGAACGCCTCGCTGGCGGCGATGAAGTGATGAACGGTCATGGCTGACGGCTGCCGAAGAGGGGCTCGTTTCTTGGATTGTGAATCAAGGCCCGCATCTCGCGCACGGCCTGGCTCAATCCCACCGCCAGGGCCCGGGCCACGATGGTGTGTCCGATGTTGAGCTCCTCGATCCCGGCGATCGCGGCGATCGGCTCCACGTTGTGATAGGTCAATCCATGGCCGGCATTCACCCGGAGTCCCATCTGGCGTGCCAGCCCGCAGGCTTCTGCCAGTCGGCGCAGCTCCCGGGGCTGGGCCTCCCATGCCGCCTCCGCGTAGCGACCGGTGTGCAGTTCCACCCAGCGAGCCCCCGTGGCACAGCTGGCGTCGAGCTGCGCCTGCTCCGGATCGACAAACAGGCTGACCCCGATGCCCGCGCGCTGCAGCCGCTCCACCATCGCGCCGAGGCGTCCCACCTGGCTCACCACATCCAGTCCCCCCTCCGTGGTCACCTCCTCGCGACGTTCCGGCACAAGGGTGACCATGTCGGGGTGGACGCGCAGAGCGATGGCCTCCATCTCCTCGGTGGCGGCCATTTCCAGGTTGAGCCGGGTGCGCACGGTGGCCCGCAGGAGGTCCACATCACGGTCCTGGATGTGGCGCCGGTCTTCTCGCAGGTGCACGGTGATGCCATCGGCCCCTCCGAGTTCGGCCAACAGGGCGTGGGTCACCGGGTCGGGTTCCACCGTGCGACGGGCCTGGCGCACATTGGCCACATGATCGATGTTTACCCCGAGGCTGGCCATGGCTGGGCAGGATGTTTCGGCGATGGTATGCGGGTCTTCGGCCGCAGGCACAACTGCCCGAGCCCTCCACCCGAGCATCCTCCCTCCCCCTTACGTTGACACCTGTTCCTCCACCGCCCAGGCTGAGGTGTTGGTCACGCATTCCAAGGTCTGGCGGCCGAGGCTGAGGTCCGACAACGGAGCTCAGCCGCTTCCTGTCTCCTCGCAAAGGGCTGTCGAGCCCCCACCGCTGGCCCTCGCGCCGCTCAGCCCGCGGGAGAGCAGGTTGTGCAACGGCATCAGCCCCTGGTTGTCGCCCTTGGCGATGGTGGTGACCCAGGATCTGGCCCTGCGGGCCTTCTTCTCCGCCGTGACGGTTTTGGGCCGCGACCAGCTGCCGCTCAGCGGACCCGTGCTGCTCGCCCCCACCCATCGGGCGCGCTGGGACGCCTTGTTGTTGCCCCATGCGGCCGGCCGTCGCGTCACCGGCAGAGATTGCCGCTTCATGGTGACCATCGACGAGATGGTGGGCGTGCAGGGGTGGCTGTTGCACCGCCTGGGCTGTTTCCCGGTCGATCAAGGGCGACCCACAATGGCCAGCCTGCGCTTGGCCATCGATCTGCTGTCTCGAGGCCAACAGTTGGTGGTGTTTCCCGAGGGGCGCATTCAACGGCTGGATGGCCCGATTCATCTGCATCAGGGTCTGGCGCGCCTCTCCCAACTCGCGGAGGGTCAAGGGGTGTCCGTGGCGGTGGTGCCGGTGGGAATCGCCTACAGCCATGCCATGCCCCGCTTTGGTGATCGGGCGTCCGTCTGTTTTGGCCCTCCTCTGCACACCGCCGGCCAGGGGCGAGAGGCGGCTCGCGCCTTCACCGCGGACCTGGCCACGGCGATGGGGTCGGCCGAGCAAGCGGCCCGTGCGGCTGTGGGCCGTCCGTTGGCAGCCCCGTAAAGTTTGTTTTTCCAGTGTTTCCAGCCTGTGACGTGGCCCTTGTCTCCCGCGCGTCGTCGTCAGGCCGGCTGGTGGAGCGCCCTTGTCTTGGCGGCGTTGTTGTCTCCTGGGCTGGTGCCGGCGCTGGCCCAGCCCGCTCCCGGCCCGGCGCCCGGGCCCGCGCCCGCCATGAGCGCGTTTGATGTGAGCACGGTTCAAGGTCTGCTGGCGCGGGGGGATGCGGCCGCAGCGGCCGGCAATCTGGGGGAAGCCCGCCGCTTTTACGATCAGGCCCGGGAGGCCAGCAAACAATTGCTGGGATTTTACCGAGATCTGAGTGGCGCCTTCCGGGGCCTGGATGCCCGCATCCCGCGGGAGATGGATGACAAGGGCCGCCAGGTGTTGGACGCTCTGGTGCAAGCCAATCTGCGCCTGGCAGCCCTGTTCCGGCGCCAGAATCAGCCGGAAGTGGCCGTTCCTCTGCTGGTGGAAGTGGTGAAAACGATGACGCCGGGCACCGACTCGGGACGCAAGGCCTATCAGCAGTTATTGGAAATCGGCTTCGCCACCACCCCTTACACGGCGCCGAGCGCCAACCCCAATTAGATTCCAACAATCTTTGAGGCTCGCCCCAGCCATGGTTCAACTGGACCACGTGCGCTCCGCCATCCAGCAAGCCCTGCCCGACGCGCTGATCGAGGTGGAAGATCTCACCGGAGGCGGCGACCATTTGCAGGTGAAGGTGGTGTCGGGGGCCTTCGCCGGACTCTCCCGGGTGAAACAGCACCAGCTGGTTTACAGCGCCCTGCGGGGCGAACTGGCCAGCGAGGCGATTCATGCCTTGGCTCTGCAGACAGCCACTCCCGGCTGATTGCGCCCCACCATCCCTTTCCTGAGCGTTTTTTCTCAACTCCCCCCATGGACGCCAATCTCCAAGAACGCATCGCAGCTTTGATTGCCAGCAGCCCAGTCTTTGTTTTCATGAAGGGAAACAAGCTGATGCCCCAATGTGGGTTCTCCAACAACGTCGTGCAAATTCTGCTCAGTCTCGGCGTGCCCTTTGAAACCTTTGACGTGCTCTCCGACATGAACATTCGCCAAGGAATAAAAGAGTATTCCAACTGGCCAACAATTCCACAGGTTTATTTGAATGGCGAGTTGCTTGGCGGATCCGATATTTTGATCGAAATGTATAACAGCGGTGAATTGCGCGAGAAACTGACCGTGGCTTTGGCCTCTTGAGCGGCGCAAACCCTTAGGGAAGCTCTGGACAACCGGTCGCCAGTGGAAGCTGTCCCTTGCCACCAACTGGGAGCTCCGCGCTCTCACAGGTGCCGCTGAGGCGTTTTCCAGAGCCTCCTTGGAGCTGGTGGGCTCAGGTGAAGCTGGTCAGCCCAAGCCCTGTGAAACCGACCCGGTCTCAAGAGGGTGAGGGGTTTTCACATTCCCTGACGCTCCAGCTCCATCAGGGTGCGGGGCTGACCATCGGGTCCGAGGAAGCCGGAGGGATCCAAAATCCAGCGCTCGATGAGCTCCTCCAGGCGCCGCTGCGAGTGGTGATCAAGCACGGCCGTGCGTCGCAGGGCATGGAGGTAGCCATCGGCATAGAGGCGCAGTTCCGAAGGGCTGTGGTACCGATCGGCCAACTCCTGACAGGCGTCGCAGAGCGACTGGAAGTGGCGGATGGCGTCGGGATGTTGCAGAGCGGTCATGAGCTGGGCTGGCCCTTTCGCCATTTTGCCGTGCTCGCAAGGGAGCTGTGCGACGGGGCCTGCCCGGAGAACCGCACACTGCGCGGCGGGAAGGGCTGCAAAAAAGCCAATAAAAGTGTTAATCTTAATCCAGCTAGCAGTCTTATCCAGACTCAAATCAAGATTTCCATGGCACAGCCGACCGAAACCGATTATGGCGGCCATGCGCGACGAATTCTCGTCGTTGATCCTCACGCCACCCTCCGCACGGTTCTGGCTCAGCGTTTGCGGCAAGACGGCCATCTAGCTGCGGCGGTGGGCTCGGCCCAGGAGGCTCTGGAGGTCTGCCAAGGTCAGTCCCCCCATTTGCTGGTCAGCGCGGAGTTGTTGGAAGAAACCTCCGCCCTGCGCCTGGCGGCTCAGCTGCACTGTCCTGTGATGGTGCTCACCGCCCGCTCCGGGTCCGAACCTGTGGTCTCCCTCCTCGACGCGGGCGCCGACGATGTGTTGCGCAAGCCCTTCGGGCTGGAAGAACTGGCGGCTCGTTGCCGCACATTGCTCAGGCGCAGCGGCACGGGTCTTCAAGAACGGGTCTGCGTGGGTCCCTTGGAGGTGCACTTGCTGTTGCGACAGGTCACCCTGCGCGATCAGCCGGTGGAACTGAGCCCAAGGGAATTCGCCCTGCTCTGTGCCCTGCTCATGCCCCCAGGAGTGGTGCGCAGCCGCCAAGAGTTGCTGCGCATGGCCTGGCCACCTTTCAGTGGTGGTCCCCGTTCGGTGGACACCCAGGTGCTCACCCTGCGCCGCAAGCTTGAGCAGGCCGGACTGGGGGAAGGCGGAGGCATTGAAACGATGCGCCAGCAGGGCTACCGCTTCAGTCTCGACACACTCCCTGAGACGGAAGAGAGTTTCTCCAGCAAAGCGTCCATCCTTCTGCCTCAGGCCAACGGCAGCCGGGTGGGCTGATTCAAAGACGCGCCGCCAGCAACCCGCAAGCTTCGGCCAGCAAAAGCGTCACACTCATCACCGCCAATACTTGATAGGTCCAGGCGGGCGTGATCCGGGCCACCTCTGTGGTGGAAATTCCGCTGAGGGCGCTGAAGCGGGCCAGGAAGTCATCGAAGCGCTCCACCCGCTGGGGGAGCAGATAGGACCGCGACTCCCCCTTGGAGCGCACGTAGAACACCCGTCCTCCTTGGCTGGTAGCCACCGGCGTGAGGGCGGCCACTTGGCGCCAGGGCAACTGCCAGCCACGTCGCAACAGCCAAGCGCACCAGACGGGATGGGTCACCTGCAAACCCTCTCCATCCAGCACGACCTGTTCGCTGGTGAGGGCCACCACCCCGAGCCAACCCAACAGGAAAGCGCACCAGAGCCAGGCCCGCAGTTCCGCAGGTGCCAGCAAGGGCAAGGGGAAAGCGAGGGCGAGATAAAGGGCCCACAGGGTGAAGCGGATCACGGGCGCCATGCCGTAACAATGACGCTCCGGCAAGGCGTCCGTCATCGATCGTCCGGCGAACCAGGGAGAGGTTCAAGCACAGAGGGCGGCGCGTAGGTGCCAGCAAACACCTCTTGCTCTCGCCCTTTCCAGAACTCGCCCAAACGCATCAAATCAGCGTGGGCCTCGCGCAAGTTGCGCATGTACTCCTCGGCATCCATGGTGTCTTTGCTTTCGCGCAGCTTGGTGAGACGCAGCAGATGCCACATCCAGGGCTTGCCGAGTTCGCCCCGAGCCTCCAGATAACGCGACAAGTCTTGGGAACTGGGCAGGGGCTGGCTGGTCATCGCCTCCAGGAGCGCCAAAGAGGCCCTTACGTTATGGTCCACAACCGCTGGCTGCGAGCCAAGCAACAAAGGCGCCGCTGCGGCACGGCAAGCAGGACTTTTCAGGGCAGAATGCCCAAGCCCGAAGGCGATGCCATGCCCACCAAGCTTTCCCGCCCGCTGCACATCCCTCGGCTGCCCCGGTCTGATGCCCTTGGCCTCCTCTCCTGGCGAGCGGGCACGCGGCCTGGCACGGCCCTGGTGCTCCCTGGCCATCCACCGCAAGGGAGGAGCGACGACAGCTCCGGTGCTGAGCTGTCCAGCGGTTGGCGGCGGCGCGCTGTGCGGGAAGGCCTGGTGGCAACCCTGGTGACCAGCCTGCTCACCTCCGCGGTGTTGGCGGCACCAGAGATGTTTCGCCAGTCTCCCGCTGTCAGCTGGCGCCAATTCACCACTCCCGCTTTGGCCCTGGGTCAACGTCCAGACAGGGGGGTGCTGCTGGATTGCCCCTGAAGCCAGGCCTGCCACCCGACTGCTTGGCACGCCTCAAAGCTCAATCGGGCAGGCACAGCAAGGCGGAGAACGAGGCGGGAAAGCCCTGCGCATGTCTTGAATCTCTGCCGCGCAGGGGTTGAGCCCAGTGTCGAATCAACCCTGAGGTCATTCCCGGAGCGATGAGCCAATCCCCTGCTCACGACAATCCTCTTCTGGGTTGAGCGAGGAAGAGCCTTGCCACATGTCAGAAGGGGCAGCAAACCAGCCCGGCAGCGGACAGGCACTGAGGCAGTCAATCGTTATTGTCTTCCAGCAATAGTTGAGCAAAGGCAGTGTAAAGATCTTCTTCGTCGTTGACTCGGGATTTGAACGCGTTGCGGCCGGCGGCTCGATTGGCGGAGGCGGCTGCTTTGGACCCCTTCCCCGGGTTGGGGAGAGGTGGAGCGGCAGTGGATTGGCGGCTTGTTTCCAAGTCCCGCAGGCGGTCGAGCAGGTGAGGAGGCACGCTGCCGTCGGGGCTGGCGGTGATCAGGGCGCGAAACAGTTCGGCAGGATCCTGCTCCCGCTCCAGGCGGTGGCGGGCGACCTCTCCAGGCAGACGATTGTTCTGGCGGCCTTGGGCTCTGTTGCCTTGGGAGCCCGGGCTTGGCACGCCCGGCTCCCGGGGCCCCTGACCGGGGGATCGCGTTCCTCGGGGCCTGGCCCCGGATGCTCCGGATTGCGGATCGGTGACCCGAGGGGCGGGGGAGGGATCGGGCAGGGGCAGCTTCTTCGGCAAGGTGCGCCCCAGGGACTCCAGGCGTTCCTTGCTGCGGGCATCAAACGACATGGCGGCCGAGGGCGTCAGGGGCAGTTGAGGGTGTCGCGGGTGAGGCGTTGGCTGATCGGATGGCGACCTGTGGCAACGGCGCAAAGAGTTTTGCGGGCGTCAGAGCGCAGATCCACGTTGCTGAAATCCGCGTCCTCGATGCGCACATCCAGGAAGCGGGTGTTGAAAGCGAAGGCATCTTCCAACCAAGCTCCGCGCAGGTCGGTGCCATTCAACACAGCGGAGTCCAGCGTGGCTTCTCGCAGATCAGCCCCGCTGAGATTGGCATCCTGCAACTTGGCACCAAAAAGACTGGCCAGGCGCAGGTCGGCCCCGGCAAAATTCGCTTCCCGCAGGTTGGTGAGGTTGAAGGTGGCGCCCCGGAGATCGGTGCCATGAAAATCGGCACCGATCAACACCTGCTTGGCATAGTCCATTGCCGCCAGCGCCGGTCGTACGCCCAGCCCGACAAGGGGCAGACAAATCGCCACAACAAGAAGGGTGCACAAACCACGTTGCAGAAGCTGCTGGATCGGGGTTCTCAGCCTGTGGCACAACAAGGGAAGACCTTGGCTCATCGAGGACAGGGGGAGACGGAAAGGCGTGGCCGCCGATCTCCTTTCTAGCCCGAGGCGCTGACTAGCGATGGATGCATGCCTTGATCATCGCCATTGACAGGACTGTTCGTCAGCCCCGAGCTCACGGGCTGAACCGATGGCTGGCCAAGCCCGGAAACCACAAAGTGTTGTGAGGACAAAACAAGCGTGAAGGGGGGAAAGGCGTGGACGTTTCGAGGCGCCTGAACGAAGACTCTCACGGCCTCAAGCCTGAAACAACCCTCGGCTGGAACGATCTGCGTGGAGGGGGCATAAACCAGATCGACAAACCATGGCGGCAGGGCCAGCTGCAAGTAGCCAGAGCAAAAAACTTCAACACACCAGCGACGACAAGCCAATCAGTCACTGGCATGCCGCGCACATCATGTCATGTTTATTGAGTTGACCTACTTAGGAAGGCACAGAGAGGAGGCCATGAAATTGTGCGCCAAAAGCTTCAAAAAAGCGCCATCGCTTTGATCTTGGCCAGTTTGTCACCTTCTAGGCCATCTAGCTCTTCCACAGAGAGCAGACCATCCTTCACAAAACTGGCGAAGACAAACAAGATGCCCTCCAGACGAAAGTCAAAACGACCCTCCATGTCATGGCGCTGGGTGCTGAGGAAGTCGTGCAGCTGCCAGAGGCCTTCCACGCTTCCCACACCCGAGGCGTGGCCCCGCACCTTGCTGATCAGCTCGCTCACGGCCCGACCATGGGCCAGGTCAAAGGCCCCGCGCGCGATCGCCTGTTCCTGCGGTGTCCAGACAATCACGGTGGAATGGGCCATTGCTCAAAACGCAGGGGGCGACGTCGCTTGGATAACCAGACGTTATCGCCCTGATAAGTCAAGCGCGAATCCGGAGGCGGATCTGAAGCCAAGCTTGATGCGGCGCTGGGCCGCGGGCAGTTCGTGCCAGGCCAGGTGGGGGAACGCATGGTGTTCCCAGTGGTAGCCGAAGTGATAGCAGCTCAGCAGCGACAACCAGACCGGCAGATTCAAACTGCGCGGCTCGTGGCCTCCGCCCTCCACGCTGGAGTCCAGGCTGCCGTGACGATGGGGGAGAAAGGTGCCCACCAGGAAGAGCTGCAGCGAACTGAGTAGGGCTGGCAGGGCGCCATAGAGCAACACGTTGCTCACGGGGCTGGTGGAGAAGGGGGCCGCCAGAGCGGCCAGCGCCAGCCAGCTTGACACCAGCGCCGTCAGTTGGACCGGAGACAGATAGGCCGTCATGAAGCGGCCATACCAATGTACAAAGGAACCTCGGCCAACGCCGTGATGGTCAGGATCAGCGGCGGTGCCAGCATGGCGGTGGTGGAGCGCATGATTGACGCGGCACGGCTCGTAGGGCAGCGCCGCGTAGAGCAGAAGCGCCAGCTGGCCGATGCGCCGGCTGGCGGTTGGACGCGACGGCCAGAGGGTGCCATGCATGGCGTCGTGGGCCACGATGAAGAGGCCCGTTTGCAGCAGGGTGCGCAGGGCAATGGCCAATCCCACCAGGCCGATGGGCTGGTGGGAGAGGCTGGTGGGGAGCAGGAGAACCCAGCTGGCCAGCCAGCCCAGGCCAATCCCGGCGGCGAGCCCAAGGCCGCGCCGGGTGACGGATGTCAACGGGCGAACTTGAGCAGTTCAGCTGGGGAGGCCAACAAATCGATGGCGACAAAATAGATCTTTCCTTCGGGATTGAGCAGGAAGCGCCAAGCCACATTCATGCCCACACCAGCACCAAACCAGGGGGTTTGCACCTTGCCAGTGACCTTGATCTGATTGAATCCGCCTTCGGCGGGCTCGGAATAGCCCCGCTCGGGAAGAAGCTTGAGATTTTGGCAATCTTCTCGGAAGAAGCGCAGAATCGCTTCCGTGCCAACAATCGGCTTCTGGAAGGGAGGCTGCAGAGCGCCATCCGGCAGGAACAGTTGAATCAGGGCATCAAAGTCGTTTGCGTTCAGCAGATCCATATAGGCGTTGATCGTGGGATTGATCACGCCCTCGATGAACACTTTCTGACGGCTGGCTTCCGGCGTGGGGGCGGCGACGGGTTCCATGACGCGCTGGCCCTCACCCTTGGCCGGGTCATACCCCATGTCGACCACGAAATTGCGCAGCAGGGTGATTTGCTGTCCCTGATCCACAGCCTTGAGGGAGCCCAACACAGAGGCGGCGTTGGCGGACAGCTGATAGCCCTTCGGGATCGGAGCCACCAGGCCGGCGGCCATCCAATCGCCGAGCTGATACCAGAAACCCAGCTTGATGTTCACCGACCAGCTGGCGTAGATGCGGCCAATGGGAGTGTCGGCTCGGTTGGCCAGATCGCACATCACCTGGCTCTGCTCCGGAAAGGAGAGGGCCTTGATCTGGTTGAGCACGGGCTCGGCGAACTGCATGCGAGCGGCGCCAGGGGCGGCGATGGTGATCGTCTGGCCCATCTCCAGATAAGCAAACCAGATCAGGGCAAGCTGGTCCTCGGCGCTGAGAAGACGAAAGCGCGCGGTGATCGCCGGCACCGCATCCGCGCTCAGGGTTTCTGGAAAAATCTGGGTCGCTTTGGCAAGGGTGAACATCCGCGCTGGCTCAAATGTGAAGATTTCCTTCAGACCCTACTCGTTTTTTGGGCGTCTGACCAGTGTCGCCCCTGCCGCATTGACGCGTCCTTCGTTCGGGATTCCGCTCCTGAAGGCGGGGATGGGGGGACTCCAAGAGGGAGGGGTTCGAGCCCTGGCTCCCCGGGGCCGAGTGATCGCCAGGGTTCCAGGGGTCTGAGGAGCCTGAGAACGGCCCGGGTGCCCGTGGGGGTGGCGGTTCGGGATTCCACTCCCGCAATTCCTCCTGGAAGCGCTGCCGCTCCTGGTTCGGCAGGCTTCGCCGCAGCCTTGCCGCCGGGTCGAGAGCTCTGGCGACTGACCCTGGCTCCGGGGAGGATGCCACACCGGTGGGAGTGGCGGGGAACTCTTGAACGGTCCACCGCCGGGCGCTGGCCTCCGCCCATGCCACCCACTCCCTCCCAACTCCAAGGCCGCTGGGCTGAGCAGCGCGCCCTGCGCTTGCTGCGCAGCCGCGGCTGGCGGCTGCAGTCTCGCAACTGGCACTGTCGCTGGGGAGAGCTGGATCTGGTGCTCAGCAAGCCCGGACGGCTGCTGGTGGTGGAGGTGAAGGCCCGGGGTCCCGGCCACCGGGACGGCGATGGCACCGCCGCCCTGCGCCGGGACAAGCAGATGCGGCTGGAGCGGGCCTGGGCCTGCTGGCAGGCGGCCCACCCCCACCTGGCCCACCAGCCGGTGGAGCTGGTGGCGGCCCTGGTGCCCCTGCCGCCCCGTCGCACGCCGGTGCGCTGGGTGCGGCTCCTCGGAGGCGGCGCCCGGGCCCGCCCTCACCCTGACGGGTCAGGGCGTGGAGGGGGGGGAGAGCGCAGGCGCGGCGGGTTCGGGGGAAGGCGCCACGGGTTGGAACCACACCGTGCAGCGAAAGCGCGGCAGGCTGCCCATCGGCCCCACACCCACCTCTTGGCAACGGGTTTGGGTGATGCCGTCGCGATCCGCCAGGGGAATCTGGTCGGTGGCGCGTTGCTGGGCATCGCTCTGGCTCCAGATCGATTCCGCCGTGCGGCTCTCCGCGCCCGCGGGAAGGGCGGCCAACCAGAGGAGCGGCAGAACCAGCGACAGCGGCAGCCCCCGGCATCGCCCACGGGCACCTGCCCGGCTGTCTGCCCTGCGCTTGCTGGCGGTCATGGTTGCGTGGAGTGGCCCCCGCCATCTTGAAGCCGCCCCGACGAAGATGGCTCTCCTGCCGGGGGAGGTCCAGGCGAGGAGCACGCTGGGAACCAGTGGCCGGCATGCCGTGGCTTCCCCTTCCCCCTTTGAGAGCCATCGCGCCCGCCATCGCTTTGGTCAACACTGGCTGGTGGATGAGGGGGTGCTGCGTCGCATCGTCGAGGCCGCCGAGCTGACGCCCGCCGACCATGTGTTGGAGGTGGGACCGGGTCGAGGCGTGCTGACGGCGGCGCTCCTGGCTTCCCCCGCCGCAGCGGTCACGGCGGTGGAACTGGATCGGGATCTGGTGGAGGGCCTGCGTCAGCGCTTTGCCGTTGATCCCCGTTTCCGCCTCCTCTGCGGCGACATCCTCCGCCTCCCCCTGGCTGCCCCCGTCCCGCCCGGCCCCACCAAGGTGGTGGCCAACATCCCGTACAACATCACCGGTCCCCTGCTCGACCGCCTCCTCGGCCGCTTGGATCGGCCCGTCACTCCCCCCTACAGCCGACTGGTGCTGCTGGTGCAGCGGGAGGTGGGGGAGCGGGTGCGAGCGGCGGCGGGCACCAGCGCCTACTCCGCCCTGAGCGTTCGGCTGCAGTTGCTGGGCCATTGCCAGGCGATCTGCCCCGTGCCCCCCCGCTGCTTCCAGCCCCCGCCACGGGTGGATTCGGAGGTGATCGCCATCGATCCCTTCCCCCCCGAGCAACGGCTCCCGCCGGAGCTGGCCACGGCCGTTGAACGCCTGGTGCGCCGAGCGTTCACGGCCCGTCGCAAGATGTTGCGCAACAGCCTGGCGGCGGTGGCCCCGGAAGACACGCTGGCCCGCTTGGCCGCAGAGGGGGGCGTCAGCCTGCGGGCCCGGCCCCAAGACCTCTCTCCGCCGCAATGGGTGGCGCTGGCCACCAGCTTGAATCGCGCCAATCTCCTCGGGTCCTTCCCCCCTGTTCCCCATGGCTGACTGCCGTGTGCTCGCCCCGGCCAAGATCAATCTGCACCTGGAGGTGCTGGGCCTGCGGCCCGACGGCTTCCATGAGTTGGCGATGCTGATGCAGTCCCTGGATCTGGCCGACACGCTGCGCTTCAGCGATCGCACTGACGGCCGAATCCTCTTGCATTGCGATCGCTCCGATCTGCCGCTGGGGCCCGAGAACTTGATCACACGGGCGGCGGAGCGGCTGCGGGCCCATGCCGGGCGGCTCGAGCTGGGGGCCGACATCGCGCTGGAGAAGCGCATCCCCATCGGCGCTGGCCTGGCGGGCGGCTCCAGCGATGCTGCGGCCACCCTGGTGGGCCTGGATGCCCTTTGGGGCCTGGCCATGCCCCGCGCCACCCTGGCGGAGCTCGCCGCCGAGCTGGGCTCGGATGTGCCCTTCTGCCTGGAGGGCGGCACCCAACTCTGCTTCGGGCGTGGCGAACGGCTGGAGGCCTGTCCCGGGTCCACCGCGCCCCTGGGGGTGCTGTTGCTCAAGGACCCGGGGGTGTCGGTGTCCACCCCCTGGGCCTATGGCCGTTGCCGGGAGTGGCGCGGCGATTTCTACCTCAGCCAGGAGGCCGACTTCGAGCAACGGCGCCAGGCTCTGCGGCTGAGTCCCCTGCTGGCGGCCCTGCGGGGAGAAGGCCCCCTGCCCCGCCTGCGTAACGACCTGCAGGCTGTGGTGACACCGGAGGTGCCCTCGGTGGGGGGCGCCCTGGACCTCCTGCGCCAGGGGCCCGAACCCCTGGCGGCAGCCATGAGCGGCTCTGGACCCACGGTGTTTGCCCTCTTCTCCAGCGCCGCCGCCGCCGGAGAGGCTCGCCAGCTCCTGGCCGAGGCGCTGGCGGCCTCGGGCCTCGAGAGCTGGAGCTGTGGCCTGCGGAGCCTGGGTGTCAGCCTGGCGGAGGCAGGCTGACACCCATGAACAACGCATCCGATCCGCCCTCCCCCGCCCCCCCTGTGACGGGGACCAACAGCGGCGCGGCGCCAGAGGACGGGGCCGCCAGGGAATTGCGCAAGGGTCCCCTCAGCTTTCTCAGCGGCGCCCTCACCAGCGGGCTGCTGGCCTGGCTCGCCCTGGCCCTCAGCAGCCGGGTGGTGGCTTACTACGCCGCCCATCCCCCCCATTACAGCTCTCGCGTGGCCCAGAGCATCGGCACGGCGGTCAAGACCCTCGTGGTGGGGATGACCTTTCTGGCCACGTTCACCTTCGCCTTCGTGGCGATCGGACTTTTCCTCACCTTTTTCCGCAGCCTCTGGCCAGCGGCCAGCGGCCCATCAACCCGCGGGCAGGGGCGCCCTTCCTAGAATGGGGGGCCTTGAAACGGGTCATGACCCCCCACGATCTGGGCCTACTGGTGGTGCTGCTGCTGCCAGGCATGCTTCTCTCTGTGCTCATCCTCAGCACATTTGCCGCCGGCGGTTGAGATAGGTTGGCCCCACTCGTGGCAACACCCCGCGCCGTGGCCGAAACCCTGCTCTTCAACGCTCTTCGGGAAGCCATCGATGAGGAGATGGCTCGAGACCCCAACGTCCTGGTGATCGGAGAAGACGTGGGGCATTACGGCGGTTCCTACAAGGTCACCAAAGACTTATGCAAAAAATATGGCGATTTGCGGGTGCTGGACACGCCGATCGCTGAAAACAGTTTCACGGGCATGGCGGTGGGGGCGGCCATGACGGGGTTGCGCCCGATCGTGGAGGGCATGAACATGGGATTTCTGTTGTTGGCCTTCAACCAGATTTCCAACAACATGGGCATGCTTCGCTATACCAGCGGTGGCAACTACACCATTCCAGCTGTCGTTCGCGGTCCGGGTGGCGTAGGCCGGCAACTCGGGGCGGAGCACAGCCAGCGGCTGGAGGCCTACTTTCACGCTATTCCAGGCATCAAAATTGTGGCCTGCAGCACGCCCACCAATGCAAAAGGTCTCCTCAAGGCAGCGATTCGAGATGACAACCCGGTGGTGTTCTTCGAGCATGTGCTGCTCTACAACCTCTCCGAAAACCTGCCTGAGGGAGAATACATCTGCGCCCTGGATCAAGCGGATGTGGTGCGGGAAGGCAAGGATGTCACCATGCTCACCTATTCCCGCATGCGTCACCACTGCCTGAAGGCTGTGGAGCAACTGGAGAAGGATGGTGTGGATGTGGAACTCATCGATCTGATCAGCCTTAAGCCCTTCGATCTGGACACCATCTGCCGTTCCGTGCGCAAAACCCATCGGGTGTTAATCGTGGAAGAATGCATGAAAACTGGCGGCATCGGCGCGGAACTGATCGCCCTGATCACCGAACACTGTTTTGATGATCTGGATTGCCGGCCGGTTCGCCTGTCATCTCAAGACATCCCCACTCCTTACAACGGCAATCTGGAAAATCTAACGATCATCCAGCCGCATCAGATCATCGAGGCGGCGCGTCAGCTCAAAACGGGTCGGATCTGAAATGGCTAGACAACAGGGCTGGCTTGCCCTCATCCTCGCCCTTGCCATCGCCGCCGGGGCCCTGCTCGGCACTTTTGGGCTGCGGTTGGGGTTGGATCTGCGCGGGGGCAGCCAGCTGACCCTGCAAGTTCTCCCCGCTGGCGCGGTCACCCGGGTGGAGAAGGAGCAGCTGGAGGCGGTGAAAGATGTGTTGGAGCGCCGCATCAACGGCTTGGGCGTGGCGGAATCCACTCTGCAAACTGTCGGCAACGATCAACTCGTGCTTCAGCTCCCCGGGGAGCAGGATCCAAGCCGAGCGGCGAAGGTGCTTGGCACCACGGCACTGCTGGAGTTCCGTGCGCAACGGCCCGGCAGCGAGAAAGAGTTCCGCTCCCTGCTTCCCCTCAAGCGGCAGGTGGAAGCCGTGTTGCGCCAGCGTCGGGACACAGCGGTCAGCCCTGACCCCGCTCAGCCGCCGCCGCCTGGGTTGTCTCCTGAGGAGCTGCGCCAAGCCCTGCTCAGCTTGGGGCTGACGGTGCCTGAGGGCAGCGGCGAAGTGCGTCAGCTGGAGCTGCTGGAGAAGGAGGTCAACCGCCGCATGGTGGCCCTCTACGGCCCGGCCGAACTCACTGGCAAGGACCTCACCGGCGCCGGCCGCGTGCAGGCCTCCAGCGGTACCACGTGGGACGTGACACTGAATTTCAACCGCGAGGGGGGAGAGAGGTTCGCGAGCCTCACCCAGTCCCTGGCGGGCACCAATCGGGTGTTGGGAATCGTGCTCGATGGTCGCTCCATCAGCGAAGCCAGTGTGGGTGAGCAGTTCAAGGTGGCGGGCATCACCGGGGGAGCGGCCAGCATCACCGGCAACTTCTCCGCTGAGGAAGCGCGCGACCTGGAGGTGCAGCTGCGGGGAGGATCCCTGCCCCTGCCGGTAAAGATCGTCGAAGTGCGCACGGTGGGACCCTCCCTGGGCGCCGCCAACATTCGCCGCAGCCTCGTGGCGGGTTTGGCGGGGCTGGCCCTGGTGGGTCTGTTCATGGCCGTGGTGTATCGCTTGCCCGGGCTGGTGAGCGTCCTGGCCTTGAGCCTCTACGCCCTCTTCAACCTGGCCATCTATGCCCTCATTCCCGTCACCCTCACCCTGCCGGGCATCGCCGGCTTCATCCTCTCGGTGGGCATGGCGGTGGATGCCAATGTGCTCATCTTCGAGCGCGTGAAAGAGGAATTGCGCGCCGGCACCACCCTCATTCGCTCGATCGATACGGGCTTTTCCCTGGCCTTGTCCTCCATCTTGGATGGCCACGTCACCGGCTTGATCAGCTGCGCGGCCCTCTTCGCCCTGGGCACGGGCCTGGTGAAGGGCTTTGCCGTCACCCTGGCCATCGGTCTATTGCTGAGCCTGTTCACGGCCCTGACCTGCACCCGCACCTTGTTGCGCGTGCTGATGAGCTATCCGGCCCTGCGCCGGGCCACCTATTTTCTGCCGGCGAGCAAGCTGCCCGCGGCGGTCGCCTGAGGACACCAGCCTTTGACCCATCCCGCTCCCCGCTTTCGCATCAACCGCCATCGCCGCCTGGCCTGGTGGGGATCTGCCTTGGCCTGTGCCTTGAGCCTGCTCGGTTTGGCCCTCTGTTGGCTGAATCCGGCGATCCACAGCCCCCTCAAACCCGGCCTTGACTTCACCGGCGGCACCCAGATCCAGCTCCAACGGGATTGCGGCACCAGCTGTACGGCCATCACGGCACCCGACCTTCAGCGGCAGCTCACCCGTCTCTCCCTGCCGCTGGAACCGGGCCAGGCAATGCCCAACCTCTCCTCCGCGACCATTCAGGTGCTCGATGGCGGTCGCTCCCTGTCGCTGCGCACCCCCGCCCTCAGCCCGGCCCAGGGCCAGGCGTTGATTGAAGGGCTCCAAGCCAGCCTTGGCCCATTCAGCGGCAAGGGCACCTCCGTGGAAACCATCGGCCCCACCCTGGGCTCCCGATTGCTGCAGGGCAGCCTGATCTCCTTGCTGGTGAGTTTCGCGGCGATCGCCGCCTATATCAGCTTTCGCTACAGCGGACTCTTTGCCCTCCTCGCCCTGGTCTGCCTCGCCCATGATGTGCTCATCACCTGTGGACTGTTCGCCTGGCTTGGCCTGTTGCGCGGTGTGGAAGTCGATTCCCTCTTTGCTGTGGCCCTGATCACGGTGGCTGGCTACTCCGTCACCGACACGGTTGTGGTGTTCGACAGAATCCGCGAGCAGAAAACCGTTCTGGCAACGCTTCCCCTCGATGAGCAGGTCGATGTGGCCGTGGACGCCACCCTCACCCGTTCTCTTTACACCTCGCTCACCACCCTGCTTCCGCTTCTCGGCCTGATCTTCTTCGGAGGCAGCAGTCTGTTTTGGTTTGCCATCGCCCTGGCGGTGGGAATTGCCGTCGGCAGTTGGTCGAGCATCGGGCTGGCGCCAACGCTGCTCCCCCTTCTGTCCCGTTGATGAGCAAGCCGTCACGGCGCGGTCTCAGGGTGCCGTCGGTGCCCTTGCTTCTGTTGCTGCTCGCCCTTCTGGATGTGAAAACAGAGATCCGCCTGCTGCTCGATCACTTCACCCTGACCACCCTGCTCGCGGCCATCCAAAACCATCTCTTGGCCACCACCACCCTTGCCCTGCTGCCCTCCCTCTGGCGCCACTACCAACGGCCTCAGCTCTGATTCGATCGCGCAGGCGGGAGAGCTCGAAACATCGGCGGGGTTCAAGCGGCATCCCAGCGGTCCATCACATCGCGCACGAGCATTTCCCTGCCCAACACCTGCAACACCACCACCAGCGGCAAGGCCAGCAACACACCGGGCAAGCCCAACAGCACGCCAAGGCAGAGCTGGGACACCAACGCCACCGTGGGCAGCAGATTGACCGTGCGACTGAGAAGAAGGGGGGTGAGAAGAAACGCTTCCAGGTTCTGAAGAAGCAGGCGCAGGAACAGCACCTCCCCCATCTTCCCCGGCGAGACCAGCAGCAGGGCCACGCCCATTGGCAACAAGGTGCCCAGGGTGGGGCCAATGGTGGGGACGAAGGTGAGCAAGCCGCAGACCAGGGAAGACAGCAGGGCCAAGGGCACATGCAGCAGGGCCAACCCCATCCAGGTGGTGAGGAAGACGATCACCGCGGAGAAGGTCATGCCAGCCAGCCAGCCGCCGAGCGCCTCGCGGGATTCGCGCATCAAGAGCTGCATGCGCGGCCGGTAAAAGCTTGGCGTGAAGGCCGTGAGCAGGCGCTGGTGGCTGCGGGGATCCAGGGCCAGCAACACCGCCAGGAGGGCCATCAAGAGCAGCTGAAGGGTGCCGTTGGCCGCCCCGCCGGCGAAGCCAAGCAACTGCTCGCCAAGGGGCTGCACCCGCTCCAGGGAGGCCTGGCTGAGCAGCTGCGCTTCCAAGGTCTCCAGAGCGGGCACTTGGTGGATGAGTTTTTTGATCTGAGCGGGAAGGGCAGGGATGAGACCCTGCAGCAACTTGACCTGCTCAATCACCTCCGGCAGCAGCAGCGAGGAGAGGACTCCGCCAAGGATGAGAACCACCGCCAACACCACTACCAGGGCGGCGGGCCGGCTGAGGGGAAGCAACCGCCGCAACCAGCTGATCGGAACATCGAGGGCCACAGCGAGCACCACTGACCCGAACAGAATCAACAGCACCCAGCGCAGCTCCCACAGGAGCAAGGTGGCCACCACCAAGGCGAGGGCACCGATCAAGGTGCGCGCTTTCATCGGCGCGGCAGAGTCGGCTGCCAGTGATCCAGCACATCGCGGATCAACACTTCACGCAAAATCACCTGCAGGCAAACCGCCAGCGGCAAGGCCAGGATCAAGCCCAGGGGCCCAAAGAGCACCGTGAAGACCAGCTGGGCTGAAAGGGTGAGACCGGGAAGCAGTTTGAGCTGATGGTGCATCACCGAAGGGGTGATGATATAGCTTTCCAGATTTTGAACCAGGATATAAAGAATCAAAACGGCTGCCGCCTTCCAGGGAGCGTCGAGCAGTGCCACCGACATGGGGAACATCGTGCTTAATGTCGGCCCGACGTTGGGAATGATATTCAACAGGCCAGCCAATACGGCATTGGCCGCCACCAGTTTGACCCCCAGCAGCAACAGGCCCACGGCCGCCAGGACGCCCACACAAAGGGAGCTGATCAGCACCCCCCCCATCCAGGCACTGAGCGACTCGCCGCACTGGAGCAGCACCTCTCGCGCCCGGCGACGATAAAAACCGGGCACCAGCAGCAACAGCACCTCCCGATAGGCGGTGGGCTGGGCGGTGATCATCAGGGCCATGGCGACCACAAAGATGGTTTGCACCAAGCCCGTGCCCAGATTTCCGGCCACTCCGAGAAGACGCCAGGCCCCTCCGCCGAGATTTCCCGCCCATCCACCGCCAGCGCCCCCCAGCGCCGGGACGGTGAGGGTTTGCTTCAGCCAGTTCACACCCCCGTCCTGGTTGCCGTAAAGCATCCGGGAGGCCGACTCCATGCCCTGGTTGAGCAGATTGAGCAGGGTGTGGGCGGCGGTCGGCAGCTTTTGCAGCAGCTCCGCGAATTCCGACATGAAGGGAGGAATGATGGCTGTCGCCACAATCGCCGCCAGCAGGAGCACAACGAGCAGGCTGAGGCCCAGGGCCAGGGGGCGCCGACAAGCCAACCGGTGTCGCACCGTGCCCACCAGGGTGCACAGGGCCATGGCGAGCACCACAGCCGCAAAGAGCAACACCAGCGTTTCCCGCAGGTTCCAGAGCAGCAGCAGGGCCGAAAGGAGCGCGATCAGGCTCAGCCAGTTGCCGAACCTCATGCGTCCCCTTCGTCGGCATCAGGGGCCGCTTCCTCCTCACCCTGGCCGGAAAACCCCATGCCGTGACTGTCGGCGTAGCGCTGGGCAAAGCGCATGAACCGCTCGAAATCGTCGGTCGTCTTCCAGGTGTAAGTGGCTTCCAGGGCGCTGGCCTTGCCGTTGACGAAGCGGGCCTTCACTTCCCGGCTCACCAACTGCCCCTCCTCATCCACCAGGTACATGCCGGTGATGTCCCCCATGGTCTCCGGCGCAAGGGCCTCGGGCTCCTCAAAGACGAAAAGAGCCTGACCGGTGCGGCCATCCCGGGAGCGGGTGAGGCGAATGTCGGGAATGGTCGGCTCGTCCACACCCTGAAAGAACTGGATCGAGGCGGGCATGGAGGTGGAGCGAAACGTCCCGATCCTAGGCAGTGCGCAAGCGGCGGCACCCCGGGCCTGACATAGTGGGGACTAGCTGACTGCTGCCCGCAGCTGATCGCCAGCCATGCTCTCCGGCGCCCCGGTCTCAAGCACGCCCCGGGCCGATCAACTCCTGGAGCAATTTCTCCAGGGCTCCGATCGGCAGGCGCGCGCCCTTGTGAAATCGCTGCGCCAACGGGCCGCTGAGCTCGCTCCTTTGATCGCTGATCAGCTGCGTTCCAGTGATCGGAAGGGAGAGTCGTGGCGCTGTGGATTTCTGTTGCAACTGCTGGCCGACGGCGCGGCCACTGCCATGGCTTGGAGCAGCCAAGATCCCTTTCCCGGCGGCTGGCTGCTGGTTCCAAGCGCCCGGTGCCTGGATTACGGCCCCCTGCAAAACCATCTGCTGCGTCAGAACTTTGAAGAGGCCGACCGACTGACCAGCCTCCACCTGCGCCAGCTGGCCGGCCCGGAGTCGGAGCGTCGGGGCTATGTGTATTTCAGCGAAGTGGCCGCCATGCCCGGCCTTGATCTGCAAAGCCTCGATCGCCTGTGGCTCGCCTACTCCCTGGGCCGCTTCGGGTTTTCCGTACAGGGGCGCCTGTTGCGTCTCTGCGACGACCGCTGGGAGAGGCTCTGGCCTCGCCTCGGCTGGAAGCGGGATGGGGTCTGGACCCGCTATCCCGCCGCCTTCACCTGGTCACTGGAGGCTCCGGAGGGCCACATGCCCCTGATCAATCAATTGCGGGGCGTGCGCTTGATGGATGCCCTGCTCCATCACCCCGCCGTGCTGGAGCGAACGGAAATCGCTTTGAGAACGACAAAGAGCTAGGGTCGATGGGTCTTCCGTCAGCGATTGCACGCCGGATGATGGCCTTGCGATGGGCTGATTTCATCACACCCTCCACGCTGCACCTGGCGCCCTTTGTCGAGCTGTTGTTGGAGCCTCTCCATCAGCCTTCGGAGGCTCGATTGGATGTGCAATTGGGGCTGCAGGAGGTGCTTGTGAACGCCGTGCGTCACGGTAACGGCTGCGACCCTTGCAAGTGCCTGCGGGTGCGTCGGATCGTCACTCCCCACTGGGTGATCTGGCAGGTGCAGGATGAGGGTCCGGGTGTGCCCAACCATGCGCGACAGCCCCCTTTGCCCGTCAACCCGGACGCGGTGACGGGCCGTGGCCTGTTCATCATTCATCACTGCTTTGATGATGTGCGTTGGAGCCGTCGGGGCAATCGCCTCCAGGTGGCGGTGCGCCGGGTGCGGTTCAGCGGCCGTGGGACGGACAGCCCGGATCGCTGACCTCTGAGCGCAGCCAGCCGAGGGCATGGTCGACCAGGGCGATGGCCTCTTGCCGCGCTCGGGTGGGGGCGGAACTCTTGGGGTCATCCGCCGCCAGCAGCTGCACCAGGGCCGCCGCGAGTTGCTCCGCAGCCCGCCGGGGTCGCTGGGCCTTGAGCCGGTGCCACTGGCGATCCTGGATGGTCAGGGCACGTTGCAGGCGCTGGGCCAGGTCGAGGGCCTCCGGTGGCCAGTCCCGCGCGGCACCCCCGAGGCAGAGAGCCCCCTGGGGATGGCCTGACAGCGCAGCGTCGGAGGGAGAGGCGGGTGGAGAGGCCTCGCCCGAAGCAGAGGGGGCGATCAGGGAATCGCTGGAGGGAGAAGCGCCGGAGGCAAAGCCCGGAGCGGGGAAGAACGGCTGGGTCAATGGGGGGAGGATGTCTTATAGACGAGCATCCTGGCGTGGGATCATCAAGCGGCTGAGCGCATTGCTCCGGATGCCATCCCGCCAGTGTCAGGAAAGTTGTCCGCTCGATCAGACCGATCACCTGGGGGCCTAATCGACAACCATGAAACCGACTTATGACGCCGGTTTGCGGGATGCCGTCCGTGTGCGGATGAGCCCTCCCAATCGCGAAAGTGTGAGAGCGATTGCCCGTGATACCGGGATTGCGATTCCTACGCTCTCCAGCTGGCGCAGCCAGTGGAAAAAACAAGGCCTGCTGGTGCCAGGTACAAACCGTCCTCCGGAACAGTGGAGCGCGGCCGACATCTCGCCTCGAGACCGCTGTGGCGGCCCCCGTCGCTCCGCCAACGGGGGCCGTCGAGGCTCCCGGCCCGACACCTCGCCTCGGCTTCTTCACCATCTGCAGACCCTGCTGGCCCTGGCCGCGCCAGCCAACCGCGCCACCCAGCCGAAGACGGGCCCCCTTGGCCGTGCCGAACGCCGGCGGCGGCAGCATCTGGCTCTCAGCCAGCGGCTTCTGGATCCCCTGCCCGAGGCCCTGCGCGCCTCGGGCAGGGGCGCGAATCGCTTTTGGATCGCCCTGCGCTGGGGAGGATGCGGGATGGTGTTGGCCCAGCTGCTCAAGTGAGCTTGCTTGTTGCCACGGATCGAAACTGGCCAGCTGCGACACACCAGAGGTGATCGTTCGAGACGCCCGCGGCGAGAGAGAGGAGCTGGCGAAGATCGTGGGCTGGTGTTGCCAGCAACAAGGCCCGAGATGGCCGTGCCTTGGCCATGTCGGGCCGCGATTCAGGCACAACCTTTTCGCCTGGCGCGACGCAGGTCATCCCTTCTCCCCCGCGTCGCCCGGGTGCTAAGGAAGCTCTGGGCAACCGGTCGCCAGTGGAAGCTGTCCCTCGCAACAACTGGTGTGCAGTCCCGCAAATGCGCTTTGGATCCTTCGATGGGTGTCTCGCTTGTAGTCCTTGCTGATGACGGCAGCGAGGCGCACGGACTGAGCCGGGGATGATGCATGAACTTGCGGGGCAGCACACTGGGAGCTCCGCGCTCTCACAGGTGCCGCTGAGGGGTTGTCCAGAGCTTCCCTAATGGGCACCTCGAAAAATCACTTTTGGCCTGCGGCGACTGGCCAGCGAGGTCAGTGACAGCAAGGGATTTCACTCCAGGAGGCGAGGGGGAGGCGAAATTTTTCGAGGTGCCCTAATGCTTTGATTGGATCAGGCGTCGTAATACATCGTGAACTCGTGGGGATGGGGACGCTGGCGAAGCTGCTGCACTTCCTCATATTTGAGGGCGATCCAGTTGTCGATGAAGTCTTCGCAGAAGACGCCACCGGCGAGGAGGTAGTCCTTGTCGCGATCGAGGGCCTCCAAGGCACCGTTGAGGGAGGCGGGCACGGTGGAGATCTTCGACAGCTCGTCGGCGGAGAGCTCAAAGAGGTCGACATCGGTGCCATCGCCGGGGTCGATCTGGTGCTTGATGCCGTCCAGCCCCGCCATCAGCATGGCGGCAAAGGCGATGTAGGGATTGGCCAGGGCATCGCCGGAGCGGAACTCCAGACGCTTCGCCTTCGGATTGGGACCGGTGAGGGGAATGCGCACGGCCGCCGACCGGTTGCCCTGGGAGTACACCAGATTGACCGGCGCCTCAAAGCCCGGCACCAGGCGCTTGTAGCTGTTGGTGGTCGGGTTGGTGAAGGCCAGAAAGCTGGGGGCGTGTTTGAGCAAGCCTCCGATATACCAGCGAGCGGTTTGGGAGAGATTGGCATAGGTGCCCTCTCCGAAAAACAGGGGCTGTCCCGCTTTCCAGAGACTTTGGTGCACATGCATGCCACTGCCGTTGTCGGCAAAGACTGGCTTCGGCATGAAGGTGGCTGTTTTGCCGTATTTCTTGGCAACGTTTCGCACGACGTACTTGTAGATCATCACGTTGTCGGCCGCGCTGATCAGCTCGGCAAACTTGATGCCCAGCTCATGCTGTGCTGTGGCCACCTCATGGTGCTGTTTTTCGATCGGCACTCCAAGCTCACCCATGAGCAAAAGCATTTCCGAGCGGATGTCCTGCAGGGTGTCGTTGGGGGCGACGGGGAAGTAGCCCTCCTTCAAGAGCACTTTGTAAGCCAGGTTGCCGCCTTCTTCCACTCGGTCGGTATTCCAGGCCGCCTCGATGGAATCGACCTGGTAGAAGCTGCCGCCGTTACCACTCTTGTAGCGAACGTCATCGAAGATGAAGAATTCGGGCTCGGGGCCGAAATAGGCGGTGTCGGCCAGCCCCGTGGACGACAAATAGTTGAGGGCCTTCTGGGCCAGGGCCCGGGGACAGCGGCTGTACGGCTCTCCGCTGCGGGGCTCCTGGATCGAGCAGATCAGGCTGAGGGTCTTGTGGCTGTAGAAGGGATCGATCCAGGCGGTGTTCGGATCCGGCACCATCGCCATGTCGGATTCATTGATGGCCTTCCAGCCGCGAATGGAGGAGCCATCAAAAGCCACGCCCTCGGTGAAGGCGCTCTCATCGATCAAGTCTTGATAGACGGTGAGGTGCTGCCACTTGCCGTGCAAGTCAACGAACTTGAGGTCGATCAGCTCGATCCCCTCATCCTTGATCCGACGGAGGACATCCTGTGCGGTCTGAGCCATTGGGTGTGGGAGTGGGGTTAGGGGGCGGGATGGAACGACGCCCCGGAGGCAAACGTGGCGACGGTACGGAGCGCCCCCACCCAGCACTTGTATCGGCTGTAACCATTTTTTGAGCCACCGCGCCACCGGGGCGGGCCACAGCCTCCGTAACCGTTTCTGTCAACTTGGCGCAACGGCCCCAACAGCCAGGCCTCTGGCTGGAAAGTGAGTGCTACCTTCCGCACCAGTGCGTCGATCCCCCCATGCGCGATGCCATCGGCCAGCTGATCGGCCACTACGACTTGCTCGGCCGTTATCTCGATCGGGACGCCGCCGATCGCCTCAACGCCTATTTCGGCGAGGCGGCCCTGCGTCTGGCCGCCGTCGAGCTGATCAACCGCGAGGCCGCGGCCATCGTGCGGGAAGCATCCCAGCGCCTTTGGTTGGCCGACCCCGAGCTCATCCTTCCCGGAGGAAACGCCTACACCACCAGGCGCCTGGCGGCCTGCCTGCGCGACCTCGATTACTTCCTGCGCTACGCCAGCTATGCCCTGATCGCTGGCGACCTCACCCTGCTTGATGAACGGGTGCTGAACGGCCTGGATGACACCTACAAGAGCCTGGGGGTGCCCACAGGCCCCACGGTGCGCGGCATCGCCCTGTTGGCGGATGTGGTTGGCGAGCAGCTTCTGGAGGCGGGCCTGGGCGACCGAGACGCCATCACGGCCGTGGTGCGCCTTCCCTTCGACCATCTCTGCCGCGGACTGGCCGCCAGCGACGTTCGCGCCCGCTGACACACCGGCGTTTCCTACGCTCGGACCACCTCATTCTCTTCCCGGACCTTGGCTCCCCTCACCGTCCTGCCCCCTGTCAACAGCGCCCACAGGATTCAGCTGGAGCCCATTGCCACGCCAAGTCGCCTGCTGCTCGGCCCCGGACCCTCCAACGCCCATCCCACCGTGCTGGCCGCCCTGGCCCGCACCCCGATTGGTCACCTCGATCCCCTCTACATCAAGCTGATGGGGGAAGTGCAGGAGTTGCTGCGCTACGCCTGGCAAACCGACAACCGTCTCACCCTGCCGATGAGCGGCACCGGCAGCGCGGCCATGGAAGCCACCATCGCCAACGTTGTCGAGCCCGGAGACAAGGTGTTGGTGGCGGTGATGGGCTATTTCGGCCTGCGGCAGGCAGACATGGCCGGTCGGTACGGCGCTGAGGTGATCCGCATCGATCGACCCTGGGGACAGGCCTTCTCCCTCGACGAGCTGGAGGCGGCCCTGATCACCCACAAGCCAGCCGTTCTGGCCATGGTGCACGCCGAAACCTCCACTGGCGTCTGTCAACCGATGGAGGGCATCGGCGCGTTGTGCCGTCGTCACGACTGCCTCCTGCTGCTGGACACGGTGACCTCGCTCGGTGGCGTGCCGTTGTTTCTGGATGACTGGCAGGTGGATCTGGCCTACAGCTGCAGCCAGAAAGGTTTGAGCTGCCCCCCCGGCCTGGGTCCCTTCAGCATGGGTCCGCGGGCGGAAGCCAAGCTCAGCCAACGGAAAGGCAAGGTACCCAACTGGTATCTCGACGTGTCGCTCCTCAACCAGTATTGGGGCACCGACCGCGTCTATCACCACACCGCGCCGGTGAACATGAATTTCGGCATGCGGGAGGCCCTGCGGCTGCTGGCGGAGGAGGGCCTGGAGCAGGCCTGGGCGCGGCACAGGAGCTCGGCGGAGCGGCTCTGGCAGGGGCTGGAACGGTTGGGCCTGGAACTCCATGTTCCTGAGCCTCTTCGTTTGGCCACCCTGACCACGGTTCGCATCCCCTCCGGCGTGGATGGCAAGGCCTTTTGCCGCCATCTCCTCGATCGCCACGGCATCGAGGTGGGCGGCGGCCTCGGTGACCTGGCCGGCCAGGTGTGGCGCATTGGCCTGATGGGCTACAACAGCACGCCGGAGAATGTTGACCTGTTGCTCAACCTTCTCGAGAACGAGCTTCCCCGCTTTCGCGATACGGCCCCCGCCGCCGCCGCCGCCGCCGCCTGAACCACTCCCGGAGCTGACGCTCCGCCCGCTCCCCCTCCAGGCCGGACACCACCTGGAGGTGGTGGTGGGCGCTGCTGTCGGTGGCCAGGTTGAGGCAACCGCCGAGGGCTCCCCGTTTGGGATCCCCCGCGGCGAACACCACAGTGCCCATCCGCGCCTGGATCAAGGCTCCCGCGCACATCGGACAGGGCTCCAGGGTGACCAGCAGGGTGCAGCCATGGAAGCGCCAGGTGCCCAGGGCGGCCGCAGCCTGGCGCAGGGCCACCAACTCGGCGTGGCCCAAAGGGTCCTGGCCGTGATGGCGGCGGTTGCTGCCCCAACCGACCGCCCGGCCGCGACCATCCAGCACCACAGCTGCCACGGGCACCTCTCCCAGAGCGCCCACCTGATCCGCCCGACGGAGCAGCCGCTCCATCCACAACCGCTGCCCTGCCTCCATGGATCTCTTGTAGCGCCCCCGGGGGCCACCCCGGGCGACGGCAGAATGCCCCCCGTGTCCACCCCCTCGCTGAACAGCCCCTTGGAGCCTCTGGCGTCGTCGCCCCTTCCCGCGTCTCTGGCCCCCTTCGCCGATCCCCTGGGCCTCGACTCCAGCCTGGAGGAGGTGTTGCATCAGGCAGCCAGCCTGCTCTGCCGCTGGCTCGGTCGGGCCGACTCCCATCCCCCCCTCCCCGGCCTGAGCGTTCTGCCCGCGGTTGAACCCGAAATGGAGGGCCTGCCGCCCGACCGCCTGCTGGCTGATCTGCAGCTGGTGATGGAGGGGGCCTACCACCCCGGTCACCCCGGGGCCCTCGCCCATCTGGATCCCCCCCCGCTGACGGCCTCCGTGGTGGCCGACATGATCGCCGCCGGGCTGAACAACAATCTGCTGGCGGATGAGCTGTCGCCCAGCCTGCGGCGTCTGGAGCGGAGCCTCTGCGCCCTGATCGCCCGGCGGTTGGGGCTGCCGGAGGGAGCGGGGGGGGTGCCGGCCAGCGGGGGCAGCTTGAGCAACCTGATGGCCCTGGTGGCAGCCCGCCAGCAGCGCTGCCCCGAGGCCGGGCCGGAAGCGGTGGTGGTTGCCAGTGCCGATGCCCATGTGTCGCTCAACAAGGCGGTGCGGGTGATGGGGCTGCCCCCCCAAGCCCTCCATCGCCTTCCCGTGGATGAGGAGGGTCGGCTGGAGCCCGAGGGGCTGGAGCGCCACCTGAGAGGCCTCCAGCGCCAGGGCGTCCCTGTCATCGCGGTGGTGGCGACAGCGGGCACCACCGTGCGCGGTGCCGTGGATCCCCTGCTCCCTGTGGCGCGCATCTGCCGCGAGCAGGGCCTTTGGCTGCATGTGGATGGAGCGATCGGTGGAGCCTTCGCCCTGGTGCCCCGCCACCGAGGCTTGGTGGCCGGCCTTGGCAGCGCCGACTCGCTCACGTTCAATCCCCAGAAGGTGATCGGCATCACCAAGACCTCCTCCCTGCTGCTGGTGGCGGATCCCTCCACTCTTCAGGCCACCTTCGCCACGGGCTTGCCCTACATGGAGCCGAGCCGGGAAGGGGGCCATGGTGGTGAGGAAGGGCTGCAGGGCACCCGACCCGCCGAAATCCTCAAGCTCTGGCTGGGGTTGCGCCAACTGGGCTGGAGCGGGGTGGAGACCCTCTTGGAGGCGGCGTTGAACCGCCAGCGCCAGCTCGTGGCCCTTCTGGCCGACGATCCCCGGTTGCTGTTGCGGAGCGGTCCCCTTCACCTGCTTTCCTTCCGCCCGGGAGGTCTCGATCCTGAAGCCAGTGCCCGCTGGAGCCAGCTCACCCGCCAGCAGCTCCTGGACCATCACCTGATGCTCTCCCGCCCGCACTATCAGGGCCATCACCACCTCAAAGCCGTGCTGGGCAATCCCCACACCCGCTCCAGCCACCTGGAGCAGCTCGCCCATCTGGTGCGCCGCAGCTTGACCACCCTCTGAGATCCATGCCTCCCTCCTCCGCTCGCCCCCGCTGGGTGGCGCTGATCACCGGCGCCGTCTCCATTCTGATCGGCGTGCTCTATCTGCTGATGGTCCTCCTGCTCGACCGGTCGGGCCCCCTTCGTCCTCCCCCCCTGGAGGCCGTGCAGAGCGCGAGCCCGGTTGGGGAGGCAGCTGCGGCAGCCGCTGCCGCAGGGGATCCACCACCCGTCGCAGCGCCAGCTCCAGAAAAGCGCGCAGGGCTCCATCTCGCCGGTTGAGGTCGTACTGGCGCCGCAGCACCTCCTGAACCCCCCCATCTCCCCAGTCTTGGTGTTGCTGGAAGTAGGTGATGAAGCTCTGGCCCGCCACCCGGGTCAGCCAGGCGGCGCTGACGGCTTGAAGGGCACGGCTGACCAGCAGGGCGGGCAGGTGCAGGGCCAGGGCGCCGGAGAGCAGACCCACGCCGCCCTTGATCAACCCCAGGCCCGCCAGGGTGCGCCCCACGGAGAGGGCCAGATCCCGGGCTGTTGTCCGGCTCAGCTCCACCCCGTACACCTTGGCGATCTCGATCACCATCTGGGCGTTGACCGCCGCCGCGCCGAGCAGGTCGATGCCGGGCAGGGGCGTCACCATCAGCACCCCGGCGCCGATCCACATGTGGCGGTCGACGATGTCTTCGGCATCTTGCCGCCGTTGCCGATCCAGCAGCTGGCGGCTGGCCTCCCCCAACTCCCGACACTGCAGAAGCAGGTTGTCGGCGATCAGCTCCTCCCCCTCGGCGTGGAGCACCGCCGCGATCCGCCGCAGCAGGGCGTCGACCTCCGGCCGGGGCTGGAAGGGCCGTCCGCCAGGCATCGGCACGCTCTGGGGGGCGGAGCTGACGGCGACCACATCCTCGTTCTGGAGCCGGCCCGCGCACCGCCGCCGCAGCAGGGCCAACAGTCGCTCCTCTTCCCGCTCTCCTCGGAGATCGCACTTGTTGAGCACCAGCAGCAGGCGCTTGCCCAGGTTGGCCAGGGTCTCAAACACCTCCCATTCAGCGGCCCGCAGGTCACCATCCACCACCAGCAGGAGCAAATCGGCCCGAACGGCCAGCTGGCGGGCGGCCTTCTCCCGCTCCCATCCCGCCTCGCCCGCTTCCAGGATCCCCGGCGTGTCCTCCAGAATCACCGCCCGCGGCAATCCCCGTAGCCGCAGCCGGTGACGCCTGGCCTCACGGGTGGAGCCCATCGCTGCCCCCACGCTGCCCACCAGCTCCCGCAGCAGGGCACGAATGAGGGAGGTTTTGCCCGTGGAGCCCGTGCCAAAAACCGTGATCACCACATCGCCCCGCTCCAATTCCTCCCGCATGCGCTCCCGCTCTTGCCGCAGAGCCTGGCGTTCGACCGCGTCGCGCACCCGCTCCAGGGTTTGATCGATGGCCTCGAGATGGCGGCCTGCGGCCTCTCGGCGGCTGCTGGCCGGCTCCAGCGCTGGGGTCTTCCGCCTTGCCCGGGAGCGCCGCATCGACTGGAACCAGGGCCAGCCGAGCTGAACCACAGCCAGGCCAACCGCCGCCACCACAACCAGCAGCAGGGGACCCACCAGCCATTCCGGCAGCCAATAGCTCAACTGCCAGAGCAACTGGTTGAGACCCTGCAACACCACCCCCACTAGGAGCAGCACCACCAGAGCACTGGCGATCCAGAGCCAGAGGCGCAGGCGGGGCATCAGGAGCCAGGGGGGCGGGCGATCACGGCGACGGGCTGGAGGCGCGGATGAGCTCTCCCCAGAGGGCTGCGGGCAGGGCGCTGCTGGCCTGGCTGGGGGCGAAGTCGTCGTTGCCCATCCAGATGCCCATGACCCATTGGCGCGTGGGATCGAAACCGACGAACACCAGATCACGGCCCTCATTGGTGGTGCCGGTCTTGCCGCCGCTGCCGGGGTGCACGTAGGCCGCGCTGCCGGTGCCGCCACTCACCACGCCCCGCAACAGCTCCTGCATCGCCCGCGCACTGGCGGGCGCCATGACGCGACGGGGGGCGGAGCTGGTCGCCTTGCCTGTGGCGGAGCCCCGGCAGCGACTCTCCTCCCCGCTGGCGGGACAGCGCTCCCCGTCGGTGAGTTTGCGGATGGTGGTGGGGGCATGCCAGAGCCCGTCATTGGCCACGGCCAGATAGGCGGAGGTGAGTTGCAGCAGGGTGACCTCGCTTTGGCCGAGCACCAGACCGGGCACCGGCTGCAGGGGGGTGGTGATGCCCAGATCCCGGGCTTTTTGCACCACCGCCTCCAGGCCAACGCGATAGCCGAGACGCAGGGCGGCGGTGTTGCTGCTGGTTGCCAGGGCCTGGCGCAGGCTGATGGTGCCGCCGCAGCCGCTCTCAAACCGCTGGCCCCCCCAGCTCAGGGGAGCGCAGCTGATGGCGTCGGAGGGTTTGGCGCCCCGTTCAAGCGCCACCACATAGGGAACCAACTTGAAGGCGCTGCCCGGTTGTCGCAGGGCCATGGAGGCTCGGTTGAACTGGCTCTGGCGGTAGTCGCGCCCGCCAACGATCGCCAGGATGCCGCCACTTTTCTGGTCGAGCACAACCACAGCCCCCTGGGTCACCCCAAGGGAACGGCTGGCGTCAAGCTTCTGGCGCAGAAGCCGTTCCACCAGCGCCTGCAGGGCAGGATCCAGATGGGTGTCGATGAGAAAGTTGCCTTCCGCGGCCACATCCCGCCCGACCAGATTCTCCAGATCCCGCCGCACCTGGTCGCTGTAGAAGGGGGCGGCCTGCCGTTGCGCTCCCTTGCAGGCGCCGGGGGCCAGCCGGATCGGTCGCCGCCGCAGTCGGCGGGCCTCATCAGCGGCCAACCGTCCAGTGGCCACCATTTTGGTCAGCACGCCATTGCGAGCGGCCAGGGCCGCGGCGGGATCGACACAGGGATCATTGCCGTTGGGGGAGGGAAGCAAACCCACGAGCAGGGCGGCTTCATCACTCTCCAGCCTGGCGGCCGGCTTGTCGAAGAGGCGCCGGGAGGCATCCTCAAACCCCCAGCCTGCGCCGAGGTAGACGCGGTTGAGATAGCTCAGCAACAGGTCGCGCTTGCTGAAGCGCGCCTCCAATTGCAGCGCCACCAACAGTTCCCGCCACTTTCGCTCCAGGGTTTCCCCCTCCCCCACCAGATCGGGATAGAGACTGCGGGCAAGTTGCTGCGTCAGCGTGCTCCCTCCCTCCAGCACCCGTCCACCGAGCAGGTTGGTGAGCAGGGCCCGGGCAGCGCCGATGGGATCCACCCCGGGATGCCACCAAAAGCGGGTGTCTTCGCTGGCCAACAGGGCGGCGATCAACACAGGCGGGTAGTCGCTGAGGCGCCCCCATTCCCGGTGCCGCTGATCCTCCGCCGAGGCGATCGGACGGCCCGTGCGGTCGTAGAGCACCAGGGGACCCTTCACCCCCGCCAGAGAGCCCTGGATGGGGGTGCGCAGGGCGGAGAGCGCGATCACGGCCAGGGAAAGGCCGGTGGTGGCAGCCAAGATCCCGCCAGCCCGCCGCAGGGCGCGTTGGAGAGGCGGCTGCCCCAGCCGCGCGAAGCTGAGTTCCGGCAACCCCCCTTCCTCCGCCGGGCCGAAGCGCACTTGATCCCCGTGGCGCAGCACCAGCTGGCGGATGCGCCGCCCGCGCCACCAGAGGCCGTTGGTGGAGCCGCAGTCTGTCAACAGCCAGTGGCTGCCATGGCGCTCCAGGAGGGCGTGGCGCCGGCTGACGGCTGGGTGATCGAGCGGCAGTTGGCTGGTGGGATCCCGCCCCAAGGCGTAGCAGGAGCCATGGAGCACCACCTGGCGGGGAGGCTGGCCTGGCACATGCAAGCGCAAGCGGGGCGCTGGTGCTGGCACCCCGACACCCAGCCAGCGCTTGAGCCAGCTCCTGGCCTCAGTCATGGGGCTCCTCGGGGGAGCGACGCCAGGGGCTGAGGTGCAGGAAAAAACAGAGCACCGCCAGATTGATCGCCACATCCGCCAGGTTGAAGACGGGGAACGCGATCGGCACGATGGCCAGAAAGTCCACCACTGCTCCAAGCCGCCAGCGATCGAGTCCATTGCCCAGGGCGCCCCCCAGCAGGAAGCCGAAGGCCAGGCTCTCCCAGACTCCCCGCGGCGGCCGGCGCAGGACCCAGAGCAGCACGGCCACGCTCACCACCAGACTCACCAGTCCCAGCCCGTGGGGCTGGCCGGTGAAGAGGCTGAAGGCTGCGCCGCTGTTGCGCACCAGCCGCAGATCGAGCAGACCCGGCCACAACGGTTGCCCATGGCCCGCGGCGAGGTGATGGACAGCCCAGTGTTTGCTCCACTGATCGAGCCCGACCACGAGCAGGGCCACCAGCAGAGGCAGTCGACGCCCAAGGGAGCCTGCAGACCGCGGGGTCGTCTTCCTCACGTCGTGACCAGCAACAGACGCCGCAGCCCCCAGGCCAGCAGTCCGACCGCGCAGCAGAGCAGGAGCTGGGGAAGGATGGACAGGCTATAGCCCAACGCCAGGAAGAGCGTGCGGTCTCCCCAGCGGCCCGCCAGGCCGCCCAACAGGAGATTGGCCAGGCCGCACAGGTGCAGCACAAGCAGTCCCAGGGCGGCGGCTCCGGTGAGCGCCAGGGGATCCTCCATGCCGTTCTGGCGGGCGAGCTTGCCGCTCAGCCAGGCCGCTGGCACAAAGCCCGCCAAGTAGCCAAAGCCGGGATCGAGCAGATAACCCGTCCCTCCGCCCTCATGGAACACCGGCATCTGGAACAGGCCAACGAAGAGATAAGCCACAGCCGCGAGCAGGGCGGTGCGGTGGCCGCCCACCAGGGCGGTGAGCAGCAGGGCGGGCACCTGCAGGGTCACACCGAGGGGCCGCAGGTTCCAGCCCGTCGCCTCGGGGATGGGGATCGCGGCCCAGACCAGGCTGCCCGCCAGAATCAACAACAGGCCGGCAATGGCGCCGCTCCAGGTGGCAAGGGCCCGCAACACGCAGCTTCTGTGGCAACGTCCCATCCTGCTGCAGGCCGCCGCCTCTGCAAAGTGGGGAGGACCCTGCCCCGTCCGTTGCGCCCCATGTCCCCCCCCTCTCCCCACGACGCGGGCCCGCAAATCGGGGCCAGTGTGCGGATCCAGGGCCCCATTCCCTACTTGAAGACCGCTGATCCCATGCCCATGCTGCGGCCTCCGGAGCTGGTGGATCCGGAGGAACTCGGCGTGGTGGTGGAGCGGCGAGCCCGGGATCAGCTGGCGGTGCGTTTCCGCCGAGGCACTTTTCTTCTCGCCAGCGCCCAACTCCTCTGTGTGGTCACTCCTGAGACGCAGGAGCGCTGAGAGGATGGCGGCGCCAGGCTTCCCGCGCAGCATGGAGCGCCGGTGCTGGCCCCACCAGGCTGAGGCTCGGCCGCGCCAGCCAGCGGCCCGCCGCCGCCAGCACATCCTCGGGGCTGAGCCGGGTCGCTTGATCGAGCTGGGTCTCGATCTGATCGGCCGGCAAGCCATGGCTCAACACCAGGGCCAGGCGCTCGGCCAGTTGGGCACAGGTCTGGCGGCCCATGGCCTCCTGGCCCCGGTATTTCGCCAGGGCCAGCTCCAGGGACTCCACGGCGATGGCCTGCGCCAGGGGCGCCTGCCATTCTTCCAGGAGGCAGGTGGTGGCTTCCGCCGCCCGCTCGGCGGAGGTGGAGAGGTGCACAACGAACGGAGCGGGGCCGCAGCGGGCGGGGAGGTGCACGCCAACGTCGTAGGCCAGGCCCCTCTCCTCCCGCAGGGCTTGAAACAGGCGACAGGACATGCCCGCTCCCAGGTGGGCCTGCAACAAGCGCAGGGCCAGCGCGTCGGGATGGCCATAGGGCACGGTGGCGGCCCCCAGGAGCAGCACCAGCTGTTCTGTGTCTTCCTGGAGGCCGGCCAAGCCTCCGGGCGGCGGGGTGGGCCCGTTGGTGGCGGCTTGGCTTGGGGCGCTCACCACCCAGGGCATGGACTCCAGGGTGTGGCCAAGGAGCTCCTCCACCCCCGCCGGTGGGTCGCCGCAGAGGGTGAGCACGGCCCCCTGTCGTCCCAGCTGCTCGACCAGCGGCTGGAGGTGCGACCGCTCCAGGTCCATCAGATCCGCCTCCACCCCCAGGGGGTCATGGCCGTAGGGACCCTCAGCGAAGAGCAGGTGGCGCAGCTGGTCGTAGGCCAGCTGGAACGGATCTTCCCGATGCCGTTGCAGGGTCTGCAGGTTGAGTTGGCGTTCGAGCTCCAGCTGATCCACCGCAAGGGTGGGCTGACGCACCATGGTCAGCAGCAGGGGCAACAGGGTCTCGGCATCCTCCGCCCCGCAATGCAGGGCCAGGGTGAGGGCATCCTCCGAGGCCTCGGCCCGCAGGACGGCCCCGGCTCCCTCCACCAGATCGGCCAAGGCCTCCGCATCCAAGGCACCACACCCCCGGGTCATCAACCCCGCCAGCAGCTGATGGGCGCCCCGCCCGTGCGGGGGATCGGCGCCACTGCCGCCGCGAACCACCAGCCGAGCGGCCAGAACCCGCGGCCCGGGGCGTCGCGCCACGACCAAGGGCAGGCCGCCGGCGAGCAGGCCGCGTTGCGGCGGCGAAGCGAAGATCTCCTTCACTGGGGCACCGCCTCCAGCACGCAGGCGCGGCGAGGATCAAGGCTGGCCAGGGCCTCCAGCTGGAGGCGAGCGGGTGTCCAGCGCTCCAACATCTCCAGGGGTGCCGCCAGCTCGGACTGGCGGCCCCACAGGCGGGAGCTGCCGATCAGCCCCGCCACCCCCGCGGCGGATTCCAGCCCGAAGCGGTAGCTGTTGCTCACCAGCCGCCGGGCCCGCTCCCATTCCTGAGACGCCAAGGTCTGCTCCATCACCTCCTGCCACACCGCCTGGATGGCCTCGCGGACGGCGGGCAGATCCTCCGGCCCGCAGACCGCCTCCAGCAGGGCGAGGCTGCCGCACTCCATGGTGTGCAGATCAAGGTCGATGCTTTCCACCAGCCGCAGCTCCTCCCGCAGCCGCTCCACCAACCGGGAGCGCCGCCCCTCGGCCAGCACGGTGGTGGCCAGATCCGTTCCCATCACCGCTTCCAGGTCGCGGGCGGGGGGTTGCCACCAGGCCATCAGCAACCGCGCCGCCTCCAGGCGGGGCACCGCCAGGCGATGCTCCCCGGGGCACACCTCCAGGGGAGGCAAGGGCGCGGGATCGTGGCGGGGCGCCAGGGCATGGAGCGGACTCTCAACCGCCCGCTCCACCAGGATCGGATCCACGGCCCCGGAGAGGGCCAGCAGGCACCGCCCGCCACCGTAGAGCCGCTGGTGGAAGGCCGCCATCGCCTCTGGATCATGGGCCAGAAGGGCCTGCCGTCGGCCGAGGATGGGCAGGCTGTAGGGATGCCCCGGACAGGCCAGCTCGAGCAGCCGCTGCAGGGCCACCTCCTCCGGCTGATCCTCGCTCTGGGCCAATTCCTCCAGCACCACCTGGCGTTCCAAGGAGAATGACTCGGCCTCCAGCCGGGGGGCGAGCACGAGCTCCAGCAGCAGATCGAGGGCGTCGGGGGCGGCGTCGGGGTTGATGAGCACGTGGTAGTGCACGTCATCAAAGCCAGTGGCGGCGTTGCTGTTGCCGCCGAGGGCCTCCACCCGCAGATCGAATTCGCCCGGAGCGAGGCGATCGCTCCCCTTGAACACCATGTGTTCGAGGAAATGGGCCATGCCGCTCTCGGCGGGCGTTTCGAACACGCTGCCCGCCCGGCACCAGAAATCAAGGCACACCAATGGAGCTTCCGGGAGAGCCAGGCTCACCAGATCCACGCCATTGGCGAGACGATGGCTGGTGGGATCCTCCAGAGCTGGCAGCAGGGCGACACCGCATCCCCCGGGTTGACTCATTCGGTGCATGGCAGGATTGCCATTCTGCTGGTCGCTCGCCCCCGCTGATGACCCGGGCATCCGCCCCTGAGCCCGCCCCTCCGTCGGTCGCTCCGTCCACCACGCCAGCCAGCTCCGACGCCGGCCAGGCCAGCGAGGGCATCCATCCCCTGGTGGATGCCCTCGCCGCCCGCATCCGCCACATCCGCCAGGGGCTGCCAGAGCTGCAACCGCTGCAGATCGATCCTGCGCTGGAGGCCATCAGCGGCAGCCTCGATGGTGAACGGCTGTTCATCCACAACGAATTGCACCGCAGCCGCGGCCTGCGCAAGCTCCATCTGGAGACGGCCCGGCTGGGGGCAGGGCTGCAAATTCTGCACTGCGTGTGTTTTCCCGATCCCTGTTACGACCTGCCGGTGTTCGGGGCCGACATTGTCGCTGGCCGTGGCGTGGTGTCGGCGGCCATCGTGGATCTTTCTCCCGTGACGGGGGCGCTGCCGGCCCCCATCGCCAGCCGGCTGGCCCAGCGTCCACGGCCGCCATTCCGCGAGATTCGGGAGCTGCCGGCCTGGGGAGCGATCTTTTCGCCCCATGTGCTCTTCGTTCGGCCCCGCACGCCCGAGGAGGAGGGCTGGTTTGTGGAAGAGGTGGCGACCGCTCTGGAGCTGCTGGCGGAGGCCAGCCGCTCAGCGATGCCACTGTCGTGGAGCGAACCCGCTACGCTGGCACGCTGGGAGGGTCAACTCCGATATTGCCATCAACAGAAACAAAACGACAAGACGCGGCGGGTGTTGGAGAAAGCCTTCAATCCCCAGTGGGCGAACACCTACATCGAGACCCTGCTCTTCGACGATCCCCTCCGCCCCGAGCCGCCGTCGGCGAGCTGACTCCGGCTGACCGCCCTTCAAAAGGTGGCTTCCGCAGGTCGCCGGGGGGTCCTTTGGCCCTGGCCCTGGTGGCGGCCCTGGCCGGCGCGGCCCTCACCCTGATCAGCCTGGTGGCCACGCGGCAATGGGCTCTTCCCGCCAGACCCACGGTGTCGCTCGCGTCGTCAGCCGCGAACACCCCGGCCAGGGCCAAGGCGGTGGCCGCCCTTGGCCGACTGGAGCCCGCGGGCGACATTCGCGTCCTGGCGGCGCCCATCGCGGGGGTTGGCGGCAGTCCGAGGCTCACCCGCGTGTTTGTCGATGAGGGTGACACGGTGCGGCGGGGTCAGATCCTGGCCCTGTTTGACACGGGTCCCAGCTTGCAGGCGGAGCGACGGCTGATCCAAACGCGCCTGGCCAACCTGGCCCGACGGTTGCGCGTGGAGGAGCGCGAACTCAACCGCTACCGCCAGCTCACCAGCGCGGGCGCCCTCAGCGCTGATGAACTCGATCGCCGCGAGCAGCAATACCTGCAGCTCCTCGGCGAGTGGCAGGTGGCCCGAGCTGAACTGGAGCGGGTGCAGGCCGACCTGGACAACACTGTCTTGCGGGCCCCGATGGATGGCACGGTGCTGCGGATCCTCTCCCGTGTGGGGGAACGTCCGACGGACAAAGGCATTCTGGAACTGGGAGCCAATGAGCGGATGGAGGCCCTGCTGGAGGTTTATGAGAGCGACATCCAGCGCGTGCGCATCGGCCAGACGGTTCGTCTCACCAGTGAGAACGGAGGATTTGCGGGCAGCCTGGGGGGGAGGGTGTTCCGCATCAGCCCCCAGGTGCGCCAGCGCCAGGTGCTTTCCACCGATCCCAGCGGTGATGTGGATGCGCGCATTGTGGAGGTGCGGGTGGCGCTCGCCCCGAAGGATGCCTGGCGCGTGCGCTCCCTCACCGGCCTCAAATTGATCGCGCGTCTCGATCCATGAGTCCCCGCATGCCCTGGGGGGAGCGGCGCATTCCCTTGGCCTGGCTGCTCCTCATCCGCCAGCCCGCCAGGCTGGCGGTGGCCCTGGCGGGCATCTGCTTCGCTGGCATCCTGATGTTCATGCAGCTGGGGTTTCGCGACGGCCTCTTTGATGCCAGCGTCACCCTGCACAAGCTCCTGGATGCCGACCTGGTGTTGATCAGCCCTCGCACCATGAGCTCGATCGCCATGGCTGGCTTCCCCCGCCGGCGCCTGGTGCAGGCCACGGCGGATCCAGACGTGGCCGGCACCACCCCCGTGCACTGGAACCAGCTGCTCTGGCGCAATCCCCAAACCCGCACCAGCCGCTCCATCCTCACCCTCGGTTTCGAGCCAGGGGACCCCTTGTTCCTGCCTCCCGCCCTGGGGGATCAGGCGCCCTTGCTGAGCCAGCGAGGGCGCGTGCTCTTTGACTCCCTTTCCCGCCCGGAATACGGACCCGTCGCCCGCTGGATGAAAGAGGGTCGCACAGTGGAAACGGAGGTGGCGGGCAAGCGCATCCGTGTGGCGGGCCTCGTCTCGATGGGCCCCTCCTTTGGCGCGGACGGCAACATGCTCACCAGCAGTGAGACCTTCCTGCAACTGCTGCCCAACACCCCCCCGGGGAGCATTGAGCTGGGTCTGATTCGCCTGCGGCCCGGAGCCGATGCCACAGCGGTGGCGGCCCGGCTGCGGCAAAACCTGCCAAAGGATGTGGCGATCTACAGCAAAAAGGGATTTGAGGAGTTTGAAAAAAATTATTGGCGCGGCAGCACGGCCATTGGCTTCATCTTCACCCTGGGTGCCGCCATGGGTTTTGTGGTGGGCTGTGTGATCGTCTACCAGATTCTTTATTCCGACGTCAGCGACCATCTACCCGAATACGCCACGCTCATGGCGATGGGTTACCCCCTCTCCGATCTGCTCTCCGTGGTGGCGCGAGAAGGGGTGCTCTTGGCGGTCCTCGGTTATGTGCCCGCCTGGCTGGCTGGCCAGGCCCTGTATGTGATGGTGCGCAAGGGCACGGGTCTGCCGGTGCAGATGGAAGGCCTCCGCTCCTTGGTGGTGTTCGCCATGATCTTCACCATGTGCATGGCCTCGGCCCTGCTGGCGATGCGCAAGTTGGCCGACGCCGACCCTGCGGAAATCTTCTGAACCCATGTCTTCGTCGAGCGAAACCACGCCTGGCCAGGCGCTGCGGACGTCACCCCTGACGGCCTCCACCCCCGCGGTGGAGGTGCGGGGATTGAGCCATTGGTTCGGCCGAGGCTCCACCCGGCGCCAGGTGCTCCAGTCGGTGGAGTTGGTGATCCAGCCCGGGGAGGTGGTGTTGCTCACCGGCCCCTCAGGCTGCGGCAAAACCACCCTGCTGACCTTGGTGGGCGCTCTGCGCCAGGTGATGGACGGCTCGGTGCGGGTGCTGGGCCAAGAGCTGCGGGGGTGTGGCCGGGGCGAGCGGCAGCGGATCCGACGCCACATCGGCATGATCTTTCAAGGTCACAACCTCTTGCGTTGCCTGACGGCAGAGCAGAACGTGCAGATGGGATCCGACCTCCTGCCTGACCTGACCTACCGGGCCCGCCGGGATCTGTCCCGCCAATGGTTGCGGGCGGTGGGCCTGGACGACCACAGGGGAAAACGTCCCCATGACCTCTCCGGCGGACAGAAGCAGCGGGTCGCCATCGCCCGTGCTCTTGCCGCCCAGCCTCGCCTCCTGCTGGCCGATGAACCCACCGCCGCCCTGGATCGCCGCACGGGTCGGGATGTGGTGCTGCTCCTCCAATCCCTCGCCCGCGACCAGGGGTGCGCCGTGTTGATGGTCACCCATGATCCCCGCATCCTGGATGTGGCCGACCGTCTGGTGGAGATGGAGGATGGGCGTCTCGGCAGCGAGCAACCCGCCCTGGCGGTCTGAGAGCCCCCGGGCAAGACCGCCCTGGGGCGGAAGAGCGGTTGGCTAGGGTTGTGCTCATCCATTCAGACGCCTTTCGCGCATGGCCAAACGCCGCAATCTCAAGAAGGAAAAACAGGAGCGCAACCGCGCCTACGCCCGCAAGTTCAAGAAGCGCAAGCTGCGTAATGACGGCCGTGGCGAAGGGGCCGGCAACGGCGTGACGGGCACCGCCAGCAACGGCGGCGCCGCGGACTGAAGCCCGACCCCTTGGCGCTCCCGGCGGGAGCTTCGGGCAGGGGGGATCCGGCGGATCCCCCCTTTTCCATGCAGGTCCCATCCATGTTCCTCAGCGTCGTCATCCCCACCTACAACCGCCTGCCGATTCTGCGGAAGTGCCTGCGCGCCCTGGAGGAGCAGCGGATCGAGCCGCCTGTGGAGGGTTATGAGGTGGTGGTGGTGGACGATGGCTCCAGCGATGAGACGGTCCCCTGGCTCCGCGCCCACGCCTCGGCCCTGCCCCACGTTCGCCTGATCTGCCAGGAACACGGCGGCCCGGCGGAGGGCCGCAACCGGGGGGTGCAGGAGGCCCGCGGCGATGGGATTGTCTTCATTGACAGCGATCTGGTGGTGACGCCCACGTTTCTTGTGTGCCATGCCCGCGCCCTGGCGGCGAGCTGGCGGCGGCGAGGGGATCGCCTCTGTTTCACCTACGGAGCCGTGATCAACACTGCCAATTTTGAGGCGCCCACCCGTGAGCCCCACAAACTCACCGACCTCTCCTGGGCTTACTTCGCCACCGGAAACGTGGCCATCGATCGCGGCGTGTTGGAGCGGGCAGGGCTGTTTGACACCGGTTTCCACCTCTATGGCTGGGAAGATCTGGAATTGGGCGAGCGGCTGCGCCAGCTGGGCGTTGTGCTCGTGCGGACCCCGGAAGCCGTGGGATACCACTGGCATCCAGCTCTCTCCCTGGATCAGATTCCCGATCTGCTGCGGGTGGAGCGGGAGCGGGCGAAGATGGCGCTGGTGTTCTTCCGCAAGCATCCCAGCCGCCGGGTGCGCTTCATCGTGCAGTACACCTGGCTGCACCGCCTGCTCTGGGAGCTGCTCACCCTGGGGGGCCTGCTCAACGAACGCAGTCTGCGGCCCCTGCTGGCCTGGCTGTTGCGCCATGGCCAGGCGCGCTGGGCGATGGAGCTGCTGCGGCTTCCCCTGAATCGCCTCGGCGTGCGCGAGCTGTTTGCCGAAGCCCGCCGTCAGGGTCTGCGCTGATCGTTTGGTAGGTTGGCCTGGTTCATTCATCCCACACACCTGCACGTTTCGGGTGATGCACGCCGGTTTGGCCGCATCCCTGGCAGGTGGAAGGCCAACCCGAAACCCAAACCCCAAACCCATGGCAGTCGTCACGCTCGCTGAGATGATGGAGGCTGGTGCTCACTTCGGGCACCAGACTCGTCGTTGGAATCCCAAAATGTCGCGCTACATCTATTGCGCGCGCAACGGCGTCCACATCATTGATCTGGTGCAGACCGCAGTCTGCATGAACAACGCCTACAAATGGGTGCGCAATGCCTCCCGCAGTGGCAAGCGCTTTCTCTTTGTCGGTACCAAGAAGCAGGCCTCCGAGGTGATTGCTCAGGAAGCCAGTCGCTGTGGCGCCGCTTACGTCAACCAGCGCTGGTTGGGAGGCATGCTCACCAATTGGAGCACCATGCGCGCCCGCATAGATCGTCTCAAAGATCTGGAGCGCATGGAATCCTCGGGAGCCATTGCCATGCGCCCGAAAAAAGAAGCCGCCGTGTTGCGACGGGAGTTGGATCGCCTGCAGAAGTATCTGGGCGGTTTGAAATCCATGCGTCGTCTTCCCGACGTGGTGGTTTTGGTGGATCAGCGACGGGAAACCAACGCCGTTCTGGAATGCCGCAAGCTTGACATTCCTCTGGTGTCCATGCTCGACACCAACTGCGATCCTGACCTCTGCGATGTGCCGATCCCCTGCAACGATGACGCGGTGCGCTCGGTGCAACTCGTGCTCGGTCGTCTCGCTGACGCCATCAACGAGGGACGCCACGGCTCCCAGGATCGTGCGGAGGAGGAGGGCTGAGCCCTCTGTCTCTTCCGGTCCCCATTTCTGAATTGTTGTTCGCTCCCTTTCACCCCTCCCATGGCTGAGATCAGCGCCAAGCTCGTCAAAGACCTGCGCGACAAAACTGGCGCCGGCATGATGGATTGCAAGAAAGCTCTCACAGAATCCGCCGGCGACATCAGCAAAGCCATTGAATGGCTGCGGCAAAAGGGGATTTCCAGTGCGGAGAAAAAAGCGGGCCGCACTGCGGCTGAGGGCGTGGTGGGGAGCTACATCCACACTGGCGGACGCGTGGGCGTGCTGGTTGAGGTGAACTGCGAAACAGATTTCGTGGCCCGAGGAGAGTTGTTTCAAGAACTCGTGCGCAACGTGGCCATGCAGATTGCGGCCTGTCCGAATGTGGAGTACGTCAGCGTTGAGGAGATCCCTCAATCCGTGGTGGACCGGGAAAAGACCATTGAAATGGGACGGGATGATCTGGAAGGGAAAAAAGAAGAGATGAAAGTAAAAATCGTTGAGGGACGTATCGGCAAGCGTCTGAAGGAGTTGACGTTGCTCGACCAACCGTTCATTCGTGATAACACTTTGACCCTAGGCGAGTTGGTGAAACAGACCTCCGCCAAAACGGGAGAAAATATTCGCGTGCGTCGCTTCACACGCTATACCCTTGGCGAAGGCATTGAGGTGCAGCAGAGTGATTTTGCTGCCGAAGTCGCTGCGATGGGCAAGGCGGCCTGAGGTGGGGGAGCCTGCCGGTCCCGCGGCCCATCCCCTCGGGGCCATTCGGGCCAAGCTGGAGCAGCAGATTCCCCAGCTCTATCGAGAACTGGCGCTCTACTTGCAGGTGCTTCGCGATGTGCTGCCCACCAGCCTTGATCAGGCCTGTGCCCACATGGCCACCCAGGTGCATCCGCGGCGCTACAACCGCCTCTCCCAACGGACGCGGCACCAGCTGCACACGCGCCTGAACCGGCTCCTGAGCAGTTGCTGCTCCCTGCTCACGGTGGAGCAACTGCAAAGTCTGGCGCGTCAAATGGCTCGGGAGCGCCAGCGCCTCGCCGCGCGGGAGCGGGAGGAGCCTGAGGAGGAGGACGATGAGCCCAGGGGGAGCGACGGTGGTCCGCCCCTCCCCCTGGGCTCAATTCAACTCCAGCTGACACCTCCCCTCTCGCTGGAGTCCCCGGCCTGGCCCTCCGGTTTGATGGCCCCAGGAAACCAAGGGTCTCGCTCCGGCGCTCTGGCCGAAGGCGGCGTCGATTCCGAGGACGACGAGCTGCCGCCCTGGGCCGCCTTGATCGCCCAGGACCTCTCCGCTCTGACAGAGGGGGCCTCCCCCGCCGATTCCCTCTGGGCGGACGGCCAGCTGCCCAGGGATCCGGTCTTGCTGGTCCATTGGCTGGAGGGCCTGGAGGTCGCCCTCCAGCGGCGTCTGCGCAACCTTTCCCATGGCGTCAACACGGAGTTGGTGCGCGCTGGTCTCCTGCCGGCGGTGATCCCTGTGCGCTTGCTGGATTCCGTGCTCACGGGCCAAATCGAGTCCCATGGATCACCGGCCAATCTGCTGCGCCTGCCACTCCTGCCCCATGAGGCGGGACGTCAGCTTCACGCCCCCCTGGGGGTGTTGCTGCGCACGGTGGATCTGGAAATGGAGCAACCCCGTCTGCGCACCTGTCGTCGTCGGCTGCTGCACCATCGCCAAGAGATCCTCAAAATGGCCGAGTCGTTCCACCGCCTGCAGCGCCGGCTTCAGATTCAACATGCCGAACGCCTGTGGCGTCGCGACAGCCAGCTGAATCCCCCAGAGGGGATCTGACGCCCGGGCCTCCCGCCTTGAGGGACTGGTGCGGCCCTCTGCAGAAGGCCTGTGAGCTGGAGGCGGAGCGAGGATTCGTCGATCTGCGCGGCCGGGCTGACACCTTCAGCGGCTTTGTGCGGCGCTCCCTCAGCGCCCCCCCGGACGGGCTGGGGGACGACGGCACGCGACAACTGAACACCCTGCGCCAGGGGTTCGACCGCTACGACCAGCTCAGCGCCGCCCAGCGCCAGCGGCTGGTGTGCCAGCTGCGGCAAGGGCTGCACGGGCTGCAGTGCCGCTTCCGCACGAGCCTGCCTGTGGCGCCACCGCGCCTGCACCTGTCGCCCCCGTCCTCTCCTTCCCCTGCGCAGACCGCCGCCAACCGCCGCTTGGAGCCCTCCACGCCCCTCGGGCAGGTGCCCGGAATCGGCCCCAAGCTGGCCAGCCGCCTGGCAGGCCTGGGGCTGTTCCAGGTGGACGATCTGCTGCGGCACTACCCGCGCGACTATCTCAACTACGCCAACCTGGTGCGCCTCGCCGCCCTGGTGCCAGGGAGCACGGCCACGGTGGTGGCGACGGTGCGCCGCTGCACCAGCTTCGTCAGCCCCAAAAACCCCAATCTCTCCATCCTCGAGCTGCAGTTGCAGGATTGCACGGGTCGCCTGCGGGTCAGTCGCTTTTTCGCCGGTCGCCGCTTCACCAGCCCGGGCTGGTTGAAGAGTCAGACGCGGCTCTATCCGCCGGGCTGCACGGTGGCGGTCAGCGGTCTGGTGCGGGAGAGTCCCCGGGGCCTGCGCATCCATGACCCGTTGATCGAGGTGCTGGAGAGCCCCTCCAGCCCTCTGCGCTCTGAGGACATCGGCCGCCTGGTGCCCGTGTACGCGCTCACCGAAGGCCTCACGGCCGACAGGCTGCGCCAGGCGATCGCGCGGCTGTTGCCCCTGGTGCGCCACTGGCCCGACCCCTTGCCCGGGGCGGTGCGCGAGGAGCTCCCAGACCTTCTGCCACGACAGGAGGCGATCGAGCAGATCCATCGCCCCAGCCAGCTGGCGCGGCTGCAACAGGCCCGTCGCCGGTTGGTGTTTGATGAATTCCTGCTGCTGCAGCTGGCGTTGGGCCTGCGTCGACGCCGTCTGAAGGCCCGGCTCGCCCCACCCCTCCACTGCGTCAGCGGTCAGCAAAGCCTGCTGGCGCGCTTCCTCGTCCTGCTGCCCTTTCCCCTGACCGCGGCCCAGGAACGGGTGCTGGCGGAGATTCGCCAGGATCTGGCCCAACCGCGGCCAATGGCCCGTTTGCTCCAGGGCGATGTGGGGAGTGGCAAGACGGTGGTGGCCTTGGCGGCGCTCCTCACCGCCATTGAATCCGGTTGCCAGGGGGCCCTGATGGCCCCCACCGAAGTGCTGGCCGAGCAGCATCTGCGCAAGCTGGCCCCCTGGCTCGACCAACTGCACGTCAGCTCGGCCTTGCTGACAGGCTCCACCCCGACCCGGCGCCGACGGCAGCTGCTCCAGGATCTGATCAACGGTCAGCTGCATCTTCTGGTGGGCACCCACGCCCTCCTGGAGGATCCTGTGCAATTCCAGCGGCTGGGCCTGGTGGTGGTGGATGAGCAGCATCGCTTCGGCGTGCGCCAGCGCAATCGGTTGCTGGCCAAGGGCCTGCAACCCCATCTGCTGACGATGACCGCCACGCCCATTCCTCGCACCCTTGCCCTCTCCGTGCATGGCGATCTGGATGTGAGCCAGATTGACGAGCTGCCTCCAGGCCGCACCCCGGTGCGCACCCGCCTGCTGCGGCAGGAGGACCGCCCCCGCGCCTGGAGGCTGATCCGGGAGCAGGTGGCTTTGGGGCAGCGCGCCTATGTGGTGTTGCCGTTGGTGGACGAGAGCGAGAAGCTCGATCTGCGCTCCGCGGTGGAGGTGCACCGCGCTCTGGCGGAGGAGGAGTTCGCCGATCTGACGGTGGGTCTGCTGCATGGAAGGCTCTCCAGCGAGGAGAAACAGCGTGCCCTGGAGGCCTTTGCCACAGGCGCCAGCCAGGTGTTGGTGAGCACCACGGTGGTGGAGGTGGGCGTGGATGTGCCTGAGGCCAGCGTGATGGTGATCGAGCATGCGGAGCGCTTCGGCCTGGCCCAACTCCATCAGCTGCGCGGACGGGTGGGGCGGGGCGCCGCCGCCTCCCACTGTCTGCTGATCAACGCCAGCGGCAATCCCATGGCCCAGCAGCGGCTGGAGGCGCTGGTGCGGAGCGGCGATGGCTTCGACATCGCCGAGATGGACCTGCGCCTGCGGGGGCCCGGGCAGATGTTGGGCACCGCCCAATCGGGACTGCCGGATCTCGCCCTGGCCTCCCTCAGCGAAGACGGGGAGGTGTTGGAGGAGGCGCGCCGGCTGGCGCGGCAGCTGGTCGACCAGGATCCTCCCCTGGCTGGCGCGCCACTGCTGCGCCAGGCCCTGAAGGCCCAGCGCCAGCGGTTTCTGGAGGCGGCCCAACTCAACTGAGAGCCTCCCGCGCCCCGGCAGCGCCCCGGCACCCCCGGGCGCCGTGGGCCGACTTAGGGTCGCCTGAGCGTTGCGGAGGCCATGGCGCTTCGCCCCTGGAGCCCGATTCCCATCATCGAGAGGGGCGAGCCCCTGGTGCCCCTGCCTCCTCCATTGCATCGCCTCGAACCCCATCCCTACGCCTGCCTGGGGGCCCCTTACGGACCTCAGGCCTGTCCGTTCCGTTTGCGTCAGGGGGTGGTGGAGCGTTTGCTTCTGGCCCAACGCCTCCTGCGCGAGCGGGAGCCCCGTTGGCGGTTGGCAATCTTCGATGCCTGGAGGCCGGTGGCCGTGCAGCGCTTCATGGTGGCCCATGCCACGGCCCAGACCTGCCGGGAGCGGGGGCTGGATCCTGAAGGCGCTGGCCCGGCTTGGGAGGCAGTGCGGGAGGAGGTGGCTGGGTTCTGGGCGCCACCCAGTGAGGACCCAGCCACTCCCCCGCCCCACAGCACGGGCGCCGCCGTGGACCTCACCTTGGCCAGCGGCGGTGGCGAGCCCTTAGAGATGGGGGGCGCCATTGATGCCATCGGTCCGATTTCCCATCCCCTCCACCACGCCGCCGCCGCCGCCGCCGATCCCTACGGGGAGGAGGCCTGTTGGCATCAGCGTCGGCTACTGCTGACCGAGGTGATGGGCCGGGCGGGCTTCGCCCAGCATCCGGGGGAGTGGTGGCATTTCAGCTGGGGTGACCAGCTCTGGGCCTGGCGCACGGGGCAGGGGCAGGCTGTTTACGGCCGCATTGGCGATTGATCCGGCTCCGGCGCGGTCGTTGGGGAGGCGGAGGTCGCCTTGAGGTCGAGTTGCGCCTCCAAGGAGGCCGCCTGCGCGGGGCTCAGCAGCCCTCTGGCCTGGCAATCCCGCAAGGTGTCGAGCGTCATGGCCGCCTGGAGTTGGCGCAGGCGCCGCAAGACCGCCTCCGGCTGATCCAGCCAGGGGAGCAGGTTCGCTTGGTAGGCGCGGCGAATCACCTCGGCCTGACAGGTGTCCGTGTCGGGGTCATACCGCTTGGGTTCGCTCCATCCCGGCCATCCCCAAGCCAGGCCCCCGAGCAGCAGCAGCGCGACCAAACGGGTCGGGGGGAGGCAGCGGCCAAGGGTGATCCAGCCACGACAGCGGCCCTGGCCGCAAGTCTGTTGTTCCACCCGGCTGTCCATGGCGACGATCCCTGTGCGCGGCGTGGAGGCATTGTGGCGGCGCAGGCAAGCCCCCCTCAGGGGACCGCGCTTCCATACAGTCGGTGCCAGCAGACCTGCGCCCCGGCGCCCGTGGATGGCTTCCTTGTTGTTGGAGATCGGCACGGAGGAGTTGCCGGCTGATTTCGCCCGCCTCGCCCTCCCCCAGCTGGAGACCCGGCTGAGGGAGGATCTGGCCAGCGCCCGTCTCCCCCACGCCGCGTTGTGGGCCACGAGCACGCCGCGCCGACTGGCGGTGCGCGTGGAGGGGCTCCCGCTCCGGCAGGAGGATTCCGTTCAGGAGCGCAAGGGTCCGCCCGCCGGGCAAGCGTTCCGCGACGATGGCTCGCCCACCCCGGCCGCGGAGGGCTTTGCCCGGCGATGCGGATTACCGGTGGAGCAGCTGGAGGTGCGGCAGACGCTCAAGGGCCCGTTCGTGTTCGCGCGCACGCGGGAGCCAGGACAGCCCAGCGGCGCGGTGTTGGCCGAGCTGATCCCGGGGTGGATCTGGAGCCTGCAGGGGCGTCGGTTCATGCGCTGGGGGCAGGGAGAGAGTCGCTTCATCCGGCCGGTGCGTTGGCTCGTGGCCCTGCTCGATGCGGAGGTCATTCCTGTGCGGCTGCCCGACTGTGACCCCCCGATCACGGCGGGACGACTGAGCCGGGGCCATCGTCTGTGGCCGGAAGGGGTGGTCATTCCCAGCGCCGCGGCCTACCAGACCGCCCTGGCGGCGGCGGGCGTGCTGGTGGATCGCCAGGACCGGGCCACGGCGATTCGGGAGCAACTGATGGCGGCGGCAGGGCAGGAAGGGCGGTTGGATCTGCCGGAGTCGCTGTTTGCGGAACTGGTGGACCTTGTGGAGCAACCGCTGGTGATCGAAGCAGCCATCGATGTGGCCTTCCTCTCCCTTCCTCCGGAGGTGCTCAGCACGGTGATGCGCGCCCATCAACGCTACGTGCCCTTGCTGATCAGCGAGGCGCCGAGCGATCCGCTGGCCTTGAGCGCGGAGCGGACCCTGTTGCCCCGCTTTCTCTGTGTCAGCAATGGGCTCCCGACCGCTGAAGCCACGGTGAGGCGCGGCAATGAACGGGTGTTGCGGGCCCGTCTGGCCGATGCGGCCTTTTTCCTCCATGCCGATCACGCTGTGGCGAGCATTGATCGGCGGGAAGCCCTGTCTCGGGTCACCTTTGCCGAAGGGCTGGGGAGCCTGCGGGATCGCACGGAGCGGCTGGAATGGTGCACGGATGTCTTGCTAGAGGCCTTGGGCCTGTCGGAGGAAACAGCACACCACGCCAGGCGTGCAGCCCACCTGTGCAAGCACGATTTGGTCAGCCAGATGGTGGGGGAGTTTCCTGAATTGCAAGGGATCATGGGCGCGAAATATCTCCTGGCAGAGGGAGAAAGCAGGCCTGTGGCCCTCGCGGTGTTGGAGCACTACAGGCCCCGGTTTGCGACGGACGACCTGCCCGAATCCGAGGCAGGAGCAGTGCTGGCGTTGGCCGAGCGCTTGGAATTGCTGCTGAGCATCTTTTCCAAGGGAGAGCGACCGAGCGGTTCCTCCGATCCCTATGGCCTCAGGCGAGCGGGCAATGGCCTGGTCCAAATTCTCTGGCGTCAGAGATGGAGCCTGAATTTGGTTGACGTTCTGGAGCGGGCTGCCAAGCAGTGGTTGGATCACTTTCTTCAACGCGACAACAACGCCGCTGAGCTCTGTGCCGACCTGGAAGAGTTGTTGCGACAACGGGTGAGCAGCCTGCTTGTGGAGGATGGATTCGACCCAGACATCGTGCAGGCGATAGCTGGCCGTGAATCGCGGGAACTGAAGCGCCTGCTGCGCGATATTTGTGACGCCAAAACCAGGGTCAGTTTGCTACAAGGCCTGCGACAGCAAGGCAAGCTGGGCCAAATTCAATCTGTTGTGCAACGGGCCTCACGCCTGGCGGAGAAAGGAGCATTGGCCAGGGATGTGTTGCGAGCCAAGGAGGTGGTTGATCCGGGATTGTTTGAACGAAAAAGCGAGGCAGCCATGCTGCAAGTCCTGAACGAGTTGACGCCCATTGCCGAAGGCGCAGATCGGTATGAAGAACTTGCCCGTGGGCTCGCTGAGAGTGCAGAAACACTCACCGCTTTCTTTGATGGCCCAGACAGTGTATTGGTAATGTGCGACGATCCACAAAAAAAGGGGAATCGATTGAATTTACTCTCCGTTCTCCGCAATCAGGCGGATGTTCTTGCCGATTTCAGCCAATTAAGTAATGGATAAGCGAGACAGGGCTTGAACCGTTAGGGAGGCTCTGAACAACCCCTCAGTGGCACCCGTGACAGCAGGGCTGCTTTAAAGTGGTTGGATAGAGGCGCCAGGCCACGATTGTGATTCAGGTCCCACGCTGAGACCCCTATGAGCTCGGGACTCAGTTCCTCAGAGCTGCTGGGCACATGAACGCAGAGTGGCAAGTTTGAATCA